>CALLKF010000038.1 GCA_938008535.1 uncultured Saprospirales bacterium
TTTCCCTACACGACGCTCTTCCGATCTAATTTCTGGAATCCAATACATAATGAAATGTTGCGTTTTCAAATCATTCAACTGCTTTTTGTAGCAGCAATTTATGTTGTTTTTGATTGGATTGGCGTTGTTGGTTTTATTGCATCATCTGTTATTGGATTTACGTTATTAGAAATTGTAAATTATATTGAACATTATGGTTTAATGCGTAAACAATTGTCAAATGGTGCGTATGAAAAAACGAAACCTCATCATTCCTGGAATTCTGGACATGAGTTAGGTAGAATATTTTTATTTGAGTTAACGCGCCACAGCGATCATCATTTCAATCCAAGTAGAAAATATCAGATTTTAAGACATTTTGAAAATGCGCCGCAAATGCCAACTGGTTATTTAGCGATGATTCCGTTGGCTTTAGTTCCACCGTTATGGTTTAAAGTAATGAATCCATTAGTAGAAAAACACAATGCTTCAGTTTCAGATGACTATGTAAAAAAATTAGAAGTTCCTGTTGAAGTAGAATAAAATTTAAGATTTTAACTTCATTTTTATTTTCCAACGAACCTTTTCAAAGTTTTGAATTTGATCGTTAATGACTTTAATTCCTTCACTTTCTAATAATTCTTGCATTAAATTTGGAAGTTCAAAATGATGTTTACCTGTAAGTAAACCATTTCTATTCACTACACGATGCGCAGGCACTGTTGGCGAAACATTATGTGCGTTGTTCATTGCATAACCAACAGTTCTTGCTGAACCACGTGTACCAATAAATTCGGCAATATCGCCGTAGCTAACTACTTTTCCTTTGGGAATTTTGCGTACAACAGCATAAACCTTCTCATAAAAATCATTCATGCAATGAAGTTAGTAAAATATTTTTTTGTAGGAATCAAATTTAACTATTGACAAATATCAAAAATAGGTTTAGTTTTACAACTCGTTATAACATAAACAACCCTAAAAACCCTAGCCATGTTTTCTAAAAAAAACGTATTGGCGTATGTATTTATCATGCTATTTTCGGCAATTCATGCGCAAAATCCAAAGACAGGTTTTCTTACACTATCAATGCCAAGTGTCAATTTTAAACCACAAGATGTAAACTTTAAATTAAGTAAACAAAAACCATTTTTGATTACCTTTGAACAACATCAAACTTCCATTCCTAAATATTTTCAGTTTACCTGTGATGGCAATGAAGCAACGCTAACATTACAAATTAGCATAACAGATGGCGTAAATGTACAAGCAATTACGAAAGATGTAAAAATTGACAGCGCTAATAATTTTTATGAAGTAGCTATTTTACCAAGAAATAAAAATGATATTTCTCTTAATAGCAATTCTTATATAAAATCAATTTTCGTGGTAAATAATATTAATCAAGAGGTAAATATTGGAACTTGTAATTTTTCAAACGTTTCTATCAAGAATGAAGTCAACATCAACCAGGTTTTTATGGTAGATTTAGATGCAGATGTTAAAAAACAATACGTTGTTTTCTCAAAAGAAACCAAAATAATTAGCATGAATGTTTACAAAATTAATGGCGATTTAGAAGAAAGATTGATGTATACATTAAACTCAGGAGAGAATTACTTAGATTTTTCATTGATTAAAAAAAGTTTTGGTAAGAAAGTAATACAACTTAGTGAAGATTTACTTAAAAAGCCAAGTAATAAATTGTCTGTAATGTATTAAAAACTGCTAAACAGCGTCATTTACAATACTATTTTCTGCTATTTCTTCTACGAAAAATTTCTTTTGAAAAATTAAGATGATGAAAACACCAACGGTGATACATGCATCTGAAACGTTGAATATAAATGGAAAGAATTCAAATTTGCTGCCACCTAATTTGGGCAACCACATTGGAAATCGAGCATCTGTAATAATTGGAAAATATAGCATATCTACTACTCGACCATGAAACCACGAAGCATATCCACCATTTTTTGGAAATAAAGTGGCAACATGTCCAAAGCTGTCTGAAAATATTCTGCCAAAGAAAATACTATCTATAATATTACCAACGGCACCAGCTAAAATTAAGGATAATGCGAAGATGAACCCTTTGCCTGCTTGTTTGTTTTTTATTTGCTGAGCAATATAATAGGTGATAAATCCAACTGCAATAATTCTGAATAAAGTCAATAGGAATTTTCCAATTCCAGCGCCAAAACTTACACCAAATGCCATTCCTTCGTTTTCTACAAAATGAATACGAGCCCAAGTGCCAATATAATTGAAGGATTCACCATGTTGCATGGTTAATTTTACCCAAATTTTGCTTACTTGGTCAATCAATAAAGAAAGAAAAACTGTTAATATAGCTATTGCTTTTTTAGACATGATTAAGATGAAATTTAAAAACCTATAAGGTTTAGCAATCTTTCGATATGAAAAACCTTATAGGTTTATGTATAAAATTTTATAGATTATTTTTTTTCCATTTTTTTTCCTTCAACACTTAATGTAGCATGTGGCACCACCATTAATCGTTCTTTTGGAATTAATTTACCAGTTTCACGGCAAATACCATACGATTTGTTTTCGATTCGAACCAATGCACTTTCTAAATGTGAAATTAATTTTTGCATACGCACTACAATTTGGTTCATGTTTTCGCGCTCAGACGTCATAGAACCATCATCAATACTTGCAAATTGTGTTTCACTCTCAGATGTGTTTTTAATTTGATCTACATAAAAATCAATTTCTTCTCTTGCTTTTGCTATTTTTTTCTGAATGACACCTTTAAATATAGCTAAATCAGCATCTGTATAACGCACCACAGAAACTTCCATTAATGGTTTTGGTTCTGGATTAGTTCTGTATGATGTAGTTGGTTCTGTTTTTTGTGCCGTTTTTTCAATTGGTTTTTCTACTATTTTGGTTGCAGGTTTTGTTATTGGTGTTTTAGCTATTGGTGTAGGTTTTGCAACAGGTTTTGGTGCAATTTTTACAGCAACTTTAGGTGCTGGTTTTGCTACTACTTTTTTAGTTTCCACTTTTGCAGCAGGTTTTGATTTAACTACCACTTTAGCTACCACTTTTTTTGTTGGTTTTGCTACAGTTTTGGCAATTACCTTTTTTGCTACTGGTTTCGCCACTTTTGCTGCTGCTTTTTTTGCTAATGGTTTTGCTACTGCTTTTTTAACAGGTTTAACTGCTACTTTTTTGGCAACTGGTTTAACTGCTACTTTTTTTACTGGTTTTGCAACCACTTTCTTTGCAACTGGTTTTGCTTTTGCCACAACTTTAGCTACCACTTTTTTTGCAACTGGTTTCGCTTTTGCAACTGGTTTTTTTGCAACTGGTTTTGCAGCAGCTTTTTTAACTGCCTTAGCTGGCGCTTTTTTCGCAACTGGTTTTGCTTTTGCAATTGGTTTTTTCGCAGCAGGTTTTGCTACTACTTTTTTAGCAACTGCTTTAGCTGGTTTTGCAGCTACTTTTTTCTTATTAATCACTTTTGCCATCTGACTACACTTTTTGAATGAGTAAATTTAAAATTTCGCCATTGATGTCAAATTCTTTGGCGTTTGAAACATTTTCTGCAAACAAGATGTCGTTTGCCAGCGTTTCGTTGCAAATATATTCTTTATAACTATTTAAAATTGCATTGAGAACCAATTGATTTTGCACATGCAAGATAATTTTGTCAGTAACTTCAAAATTGGCTTCTTTACGCTCAGTTTGTATTTTATTGACAATTTCACGCGCAAAACCTTCGTTTTTCAACGTTTCGGTAATCGTAATATCCAACGCAACAGTCATGCCATTGTTAGTAGCAACCAGCCAACCTTGAATATCATCCGACAAAATTTCCACTTCATCTATCAAAATAGGGAATGTTTCATTTTCAATTTGGATGTCAATTGCGCCGTTATGTTCCAATTGTTGTATTTGTTCTATCGAAAATTGATGAATAATATCGGCAGCCAGTTTCATTTTTCCACCTAATTTCTTTCCTAAAAGTTTAAAATTTGGTTTTATTTTTTTTGAAATGATGCCTGATGTATCGCCAATGTATTCAATTTCTTTCACATTTACTTCAGCTAAAATCAATTCTTTTACTTTGTCTATTTGTGCGATAAAAGAGTTGTCAATTGCTGGAATTAATATTTTTTGTAATGGTTGACGTACTTTTATTTTTGTTTTCTTTCTTAAAGACAAAACTAAAGAAGAAATTTCTTGTGCCCAACTCATGCGTTGTTCTAATTGTAAGTCAATTAGCTTTTCATCGGCAATAACTAAGGTTGAAAGGTGAATAGAGTTTTTGGTTGATAATAAACTTTGATATAACCAATCACTGAAAAACGGTGCAATTGGACTCATTAATTGTACTACAATAACCAAACATTCATGCAAAGTTTCAAATGCAGCTTTTTTGTCTTTCGATAATTCATTGCCCCAAAACCTGCGTCTGCACAAGCGCACATACCAGTTTGATAAATGTTCAACAACAAATTCTTCAACAGCGCGCGCTGCTTTAGTTGGTTCGTAATCTTCGTAAGAAGCAGTCACTTCTTTTACTAAACTATGCAATTTAGAAATTACCCAACGGTCAATTTCAGTGCGTTCGTTTAATGGAGTCGTATTTTTAGCATCAATAACAAAACCATCAATATTTGCATAAATAGCGAAGAAATTATATGAATTATAAAGCGTTCCAAATAATTTTCTCGATGTTTCAGCTAATCCTTCTTCGTCAAACTTCAGGTTGTCCCAAGGTTGTGAGTTGGAAATCATATACCAACGTGTTACATCAGCACCATATTTATTGATTGTAGCAAAAGGATCAACTGTGTTGCCTTTAGATTTAGACATTTTATTGCCATTTTTATCCAACACCAGGCCATTAGAAACTACATTTTTGTAAGCAACACTATCAAACAACATCACTGCAATAGCGTGCAATGTGTAGAACCAGCCACGAGTTTGGTCAACGCCTTCAGCAATAAAATCAGCTGGAAACGATTTCTTAAAAGTATCTGTATTCTCAAATGGATAATGCCATTGCGCATAAGGCATTGCGCCAGAATCGAACCAGACATCAATTAAATCACTTTCGCGTGTCATTGGTTTTCCTAATGCAGACACTAAAATAATATCATCTACAAAAGGTTTATGTAAGTCTAATTTTTCTGATAATTTTTCTTTGGCTAAAAAACCTGCATCAATTGATTTTTGCATTTCGGTATATAATTCTTCAATAGAACCTATACAAATTTCTTCGTTGCCATCTTCAGTTCGCCAAATATTTAAAGGTGTGCCCCAAAATCTTGAACGTGATAAATTCCAGTCAACTAAATTTTCCAGCCATTGGCCAAAACGTCCAGTTCCAGTGCTTTCTGGTTTCCAGTTGATGGTTTTATTCAATTCCATCATGCGTTCTTTCACTGCTGTTACTTTTATAAACCAAGAGTCTAATGGATAATAAATAACAGGTTTGTCTGTTCTCCAGCAATGTGGATACGAGTGCTCGTATTTCTCTATTTTAAACGCTTTATTTTCTTGCTTCAGTTTTACCGAAATATCTATATCAACAGAAACATAGTTGGGTTCGTTTTTGTAATCTTTTACATATCTGCCAGAAAACTCGCCAACGCCATCGATGAATTTACCTTCTTTATCTACTAAAGTTAAAGAGCCAATTCCATTTTCAGCAGCTACTTTCATATCATCGGCACCAAAACTTGGCGCAATATGTACGATACCTGTTCCATCAGATGTGGTAACAAAATCACCAATAATAACTTTGAAAGCATCGCCATCAATATTTTCTTTTGAGTTGGCTTCAAAAGGTAATAATTGTTCGTAACGAATACCTGCTAAATCTTTTCCTATAAAAGAAGCTAAGATTTCATACGGTAAATTTTTGCCATCGTTTTGGTATAATGCCAATTTATGTTCATTTTCCGAATTGAAATATTTTGAAAATAAATCCTTTGCCAAAATTAAATGAACTGGTAAATGTGTGTATGGATTAAACGTATTAACTAACACATATTCAATATTAGAACCAACAGCCAAAGCTGTGTTAGATGGCAAAGTCCACGGTGTTGTTGTCCAAGCAAGAAAATACGAATTCTGAATTTTGAATTCTGAATTTTGAATAGAACTAAAAAGTGCTATCGATTTTTCGTCTTCTAAAATTTTAAACGCAGCAACAGCAGATGTATCTTTCACGTCTCTGTATGCGCCAGGTTGGTTGAGTTCGTGTGTACTTAAACCAGTTCCTGCTGCTGGTGAATAGGGTTGTATTTTTTTGCCTTTGTATAAAAAATCTTTATTATACAATTGTTGCAACAAATACCAAACACTTTCTATATAATCGTTTTCAAAAGTAACATAAGGATTGTCTAGGTCGACCCAATAACCCATTTTTTGCGTGATGTCGTCCCAAACATCTTTGTATTTCATTACTTCTTCACGGCATTTTTGGTTGTATTCTACTACAGAAATCTTGGTTCCGATATCTTTTTTAGTAATGTTCAGCGATTTTTCTACAGAAATCTCAATTGGCAAACCATGTGTGTCCCAGCCACCTTTTCGTTTAACTTGAAATCCTTGTAGTGTTTTAAATCGACAAAAAATATCTTTGATGGTGCGCGCTAAAACATGGTGAATGCCAGGCAAGCCATTCGCACTTGGTGGTCCTTCATAAAACACAAAGGTTGGTTTTCCTTCTCGTTCATTGACGCTTCTTTCAAATGTTTTATCGGTTTCCCAAAAGGATAGAATATCTTTTTCTACTTGTTGTTGTGAAATGTTCTTAAACTCAGGATATATTTTTGCTGCTGACATACGCTACTCTACTAAAAATTTTGCGCAAAGATAAGAAATACTGTAGATTTTGTGTGTAATAGATTTTTATGTTATAATAAAGGAGTGATTTTTAAAAATTGACTTGTTTTAGTATAATTTTTCAAGTGCAAAGCACCAAAAAGCAGTTTTGAAGCATCAGGTAGACATCATGATTAACTTAGATGCTTTAAAAACCAATTTAGAAGACTCTGGAACTAATTTAGAAGACTCTAAAACTAATTTAGAAGTATTAAAAATCAATTTAGAAGACTCTAAAACTAATTTAGAAGACTCTAAAACCAATTTAGATGATTCAAAAACTAATTTAGAAGACTCTAAAAGTAATTTAGATGATTCAAAAACTAATTTAGATGAAACAAAAACCAATTCAGATACCTTAAAAAAGATAAATTCAATGCTTCTAAGTCATTTTTTATTGCTTCTAAGTTATAATTAAATGCATCTAAGTGACTTTTTGTAAATTTTATGCAAAAATCTGACGATTTGTATATTTTTTAAATTAAGCTAAATGCACTATAAATTGCATCAAAGAAGCTGAAATTGCGTTATCATATTCAATAATTCAATTTTTATAAGAATTTTGGGAAACTGCATTAAAAACAACTGTTACTTAGCAATAAAATTCATAGATTTGAACTTACTTTAAATCAGATAAGATAGAAATGAAAGTTAATTATGTTCAGCAGTTTTTATATAAGGTAGTATTTTTCCTTTTTTGTACTATTTCGCAACTATCTTATGCGCAAAAATTGCCACTTGGCACTTGGACGGCGCATATACCTTTGCAAAACGCCACTTCGGTTTGTGAAAGCAAAGATTATGTATATGCTTCGTGCCAAAACGGTGTAATTGGCGTAAATGTTGACAATGATTATTTAGAAAAATACACCAAAGTTTCTGGCCTGGCTGAAGTATTCACCAGTGAAATTGGTTATGATACTACAACTTCAACTTTAGTGATTACGTATCAAAATTCCAATATCGATTTGATTAATAATGGTAAAATCACCAATTTGCCGTATCTAAAAGATGCAGCAATTACTGGCGATAAAAAAATCTATTCTGTTTTTTGCACGAATGGGAAAGCATATTTAGGTTTAGGTTATGGTTTGATGGTGATTGATTTGATAAAAAATGAAATTTCTGAGACCTATACTTTTAATAATGGAATAAGTTCGATAAGAGTAAATGCAATATTTGCCGATGATAACCAAATTTTTTGCGCAACATCGTATGGTGTGCTTCGAGGCAGAATTGCTGACAATGTAAATTTGTTGAATTTTAATAATTGGACAAAATATTCAGTTGGCATTCCTCAAGATAACGCAACTGCAATTACAAAATTTGACAATAAAATTTTTGCATCCATTGATAATACGATTTATCAATTTGATGGTACTAATTGGAGTTTCTTTTTCTCAGATGCTGGTTGGAAAACTACGCATTTAAATAATTCATACAATCAATTTTTAATTGTACAACAAAGAAATCCTGTTTCTTCTTTGGCAGATGTACGTATTGGAAAATGGAACGGCAGTGCTTTTAATTTTATTACTAATCAAAATAATATTGTTTTTCCGTTGCAATTACTTCAAGACAAAAACGGTTCGCTATGGCATGCCGATTTGTATCGTGGTTTAATTCATCAAGAAGGAGCGAACTTTGCTGCTAAAATTCCAAACGCACCTTTCGCAATGGCATCCAGAGAGATGGCATTTTTAAATGGAACTATTTGGTCTTCATCATCAGGAATTAGAAATGGTTGGGCACCAGATGGTTTGCCAGAAAGTAAATATTTTTATGCTTGTAACGATTATAATTGGACGAATTACAATCAATATACCAATCCTGCTTTAGACAGTTTTAACCAAATTGCTGTGGTTCAAGCAATACCTGCAGAAAATAAACTAATTTTTGGTGCTGCTGGTTTTTCAGATGGTGGAATTATTGAATACTCTGTTGCTGACAATTCAATTAAGGCACAAAAATATGCAGTGAATGGTGGTCAGTCATTTCGTATAACTGGCGCTGATTTGGATGGACAAGGTAATGTTTGGTTTTCAAATGCTTATTCATCAGCTGCACCACTAATTTGTAGAAAAAGTGATGGTAGTTATTTGTATTTTAATTCAAGTTATCTAACTGGTACTTTAGCAAAATCAGTATTAGTTGATGATAACAATCAAATTTGGATAGGCAAAGAAGCTGGTGATGGTGGCATAGTTGTATTAAATTATGGAAATGATATAGAAGATAAATCTGATGATCAATATTTTTTACTGTCTGCTGGTCGTGGCTACGGAAATTTGCCATCAAATAATGTGATTTGTATGGCAAAAGATGAAGATGGTACCTTATGGCTCGGCACTTCAAGAGGAATTGCAATTGTTTCATGTTCAGGTTATGTTACAGATAACGCTTGTGAAGCCGAACAGATTTGTATTGACAGAAAAGATGGAAGTGGTTTTTGTGATAATTTATTAGAAGACGAAATTATAAACTGTATCACAGTTGATGCAGCCAACCGAAAATGGATTGGAACAGCAAATGGATTATTTTTGGTAAGTGCTGATGGACAAAAAACGCTGCGTTATTTTAATGATGTTAATTCGCCAATGTTGGCAAATAACGTACGTTCTGTAACTATCAATCCACAAAACGGTGATTTATTTATTGGAACAGAAAAAGGAATTTGCACCTATCGTGCTGATGCAACGACAACAGATGAAACCACTGAAAAGCCGTTTGTATATCCAAATCCTGTGGCGCATGATTATACTGGACCAATAGCTATTAAAGGTATTCCAAATGATTGCAATGTGAAAATAATGGATATTTCTGGCAACTTAGTTTACCAAACTACTGCATTGGGTGGCCAGGCAATTTGGGACGGCAATTTAATTAATGGCGCGCGTGCTGCTACTGGTGTTTATGTTGCGTTGTGCGTTGGCACAGATAAAAAAGAAAAAGCCAAATTAAGGTTTGTGCTGATACATTAATAGTTTTTACTATATATTAATGGAACTAAAATTTCAAAATAATTGTTTAACTTTAGCATTCATATTTTTAACTTAAAAAAAACAAAAAAAATGGGTTTATTTTCATTTGTAAAAAGCATTGGCGAAAAAGTTTTTGGACACAAAGAAACTCCAGAAGAAAAAACACAAAAAGTAGTGGATCACTTAAACAAATTTGGTTTATTACAACCAACTGTTACAGTAACTGTTGATGATCACAAAGTAACATTAAGCGGAACAGTTGATAGCTTAGATGCGCGCAAACGTTTAATTGCAACGACTGCAAACATTGAAGGTGTTGAGTCTGTTGACGATCAATTAATTGTGGTGATTAAAGAGCAAGTGGTACCTATTGAACAAGTAGAAGCTGCACCAGAAAAACAATTTTACCAAGTAAAAGCTGGCGATAATTTATCAAAAATTTCTAAAGAAGTGTATGGTAATGCAAATCACTATGCTGCAATATTTGAAGCTAACAAACCAATGTTGACAGATATGGATAAAATCTATCCTGGACAAACATTAGTTATTCCTGAATTAGCGTAATCTATTTTCAGATTTTATAAAAAACGTCTCTACTTTTGTGGAGGCGTTTTTTTATGGTTTCAATTTCTCAAATATTTTAAACAACACAAACGTATCGGTTTGGCAATATTTTTTGAGTTGCTGTAGTTTTGTTGATACTTCATTTTTGTCTTCAAAATAAAATAATTCATTATACAAAGCCATCGCTTCTTCGCCAGCTTTTACGGTGCTTTTCGCAAATTCATCTTCATTTAAAATGGCGTTTCCAATTGCTTTTAATGAAAAACTTCCTTGTTGCTTTGGATGATAATAATACAATTCTTTAAAAGGAATTTCAAAGTCAATAATACGATTGATGCGTTGAAAAATTTCATTTTTATGATTTGGAAAATCATTTGCTAGTTTAAATAACACACTTTTTTCCATCAAGGTATTAAAGACTACAATTTTTCCAGCTTTTTCGGTGGATTTTAAAAAATGTTGAATAAATTGTTCGCGTGCATCAGCACCAATTTCCGAAATATAATCAACATGTATTAATTCAGCATCAGTACTTTCTTTGTAGTGCAACGAATACAAAAATGGAATACGCTGATATGGCTGAGTGCCTTTAAATAAAGGTATGGCTGGTTGAAATGCTTCTACATCAAAAAAATATAATGGATAATTTATGTCTGCCAAAAATGCATCTAATTTTTCTGGTTGCGTATAAATTTCGTTTTGCTGATATGCTTGTATAATTACTTTTTGTCGAACATTTAAATCTTCGGTGATAATAATCTGATCAATTTTTTCGATGCCTTTTTCTAGCAAAACATTTTTCTCTTGCATGGAAATTCCTGGCAAATACCAAACCGAATCTTTCTCTATATTTTTCCAGCACAAACCTTGAAAATCGCAAGGATATGGCTTGGTGCAATGCACACCAATTGGCATTTCTGGTGCAGCTGGCAAATCTAGTGTTTCAATGGCTTTCTCTATGGTTGTTTCTACAAAAGGAATGCGTTCTTTTATGTCGCCTAAAACAGAAGTTGATTTAAAGAATTGCTGCACATTTAATTGCTCATCAAAATTATAATCGGCATTTACATTCACAATAAAAAAATCTTCCAATTCAATACCACTTTTCGTTATCACATAATATTGTATGGCTGCATCTTGCAAATAAGTATTGGAAATACGCATCGCACTTTTTACTTCGTGTGCATACCATTTTCCATCTTTAAATGTCAACATATCTAATGCAACCAAAATACCATTATACTTAAAGCATGCTTCATAAATTACTGGAAATTTTCGTTCCATTAATAATTTTGTTGCTGTAACAGATGGATCGTAACTATAAGGATTTGGTGGCGAACAATCTCTGCCGTCAGGAAATAATTGCTGTGCTAATTTTCCAATTCGATGTCCACGATCAAAAACTTGTTGCTGCGTGTAATTGGTTTTATCGCGTAAATCGTAATTTTTTTTATATAGATATAATGATTTAGAACATTGAATACTGCGTATTAATGTAGATTTGCTCAGTGTATTTTTGGATTTACTCATTTATAAGTATCAAATTTCTTATTGAAAAGAAGTATCTTAGTTGCCAAATTTAAACAGTGATGAAGCTACGACATTTATTTTTTATTGGATTGGTAATATTATCAACGAATATTGTTTTTGCGCAAAAAGGTGGAATTATTAGCGTTGGTGCTACACCAGGTTTGTCGTATATGTTAGCGCAAAACACGTATTTTCTGAACGAAAATGCAAAAGAATTAGATTACAAACCGAAGTTTAGCTATCATATTTTTGTTGAAGGTGGTTATAATTTTAAAGAGCAACATGGTTTGTTAGGTTTTGCTAGTTATTGTGTGGAAGGACAAAAATACAAAGACGATTTTAAATGGAAACAATATCCAGCATTGATTGGAACTCACACAAAAAACGTTGATTTTAAGTATATGGGTTTTGGTGCATTGTATAGATATTCTCCAACATTGCCTGGACAACGCGAACATATTCGTACAGGTGATTATCATTGGCGAATGAAAGTTGTTGTAGGTTTTGAAGTAGATGTTTTGTTAAAAGCTAATATGAATTACAATATTGATTTAAATAATTCAGGAAATATTGTAAATTATGGTTATCCAATTCCACCAGCACTTGGTGGTTATGGTCAATATGAACCGAATACAAGTACTGACTATAAATCGTATTTTAAGCCAGTTCAAGGTGTTGGTGTGATTCGTTATGGTTTTGATTATGTATTTAAAAACAACATGTTTTTTGGTGTTGCTTTTGAAGTGAAAGTTGGCATGAATGACATCAATGCAAAAGCATATCGCGAACATCCAAAGTATAAAGCATCACGCAATTATTTTTTTGGTTTGAATTTACAGGTTGGTTATACAATGAATAAGAACAAGAGTTTAATTAATCCAAATGGTACTTATAATAAGAAAAAAGATGAGCCAAAAGTAAAAGTAAAACATCAAGGTGGTGATAGAAACAAAGAAGTAGATACAGTTGACCGAAAAACGAAAAAACGTATTAAGAAAGGTTTAGAATAAAGTGAAAGTGAAGTAGTGACGCATTGCATTCGTAAACAAAATATAGCAAATTATAGTTACATATAAATTTCGGAACTCTTTAAGAGTTCCGAAATTTTTTTACAAAATAACATTCACTTCTGCTTCTAATAAAATAGCAAATTTATCTTTTACAGATTGTTGAACGGTAAGTGCATGTTGCCAGATTTCGTTTCCAGTTGCGTTGCCATAATTTACAATTACTAATGCTTGCTTTGCGTGGTTGCCTGTATTTCCTACTTGTTTGCCTTTCCAACCACATTGTTCAATGAGCCACGCAGCAGGAATTTTTATCTTTCCATTTGGTAAATCATATTTTGGCATGTCAGGAAATTCAAGTTGAATTTTTTCTGCTACCGATATTTCTACTTCTGGATTTTTAAAAAAACTACCAGCATTTCCTAATTCTTTTGGATTTGGCAGTTTGCTTTCTCGAATTTCTATTACTGCATCAGAAACATCTTTTATCGTTGGATTTGAAATATTTTTTTGCTGCAATACTTTTTGAATATCACCGTATTGACTGTTTGTCGTTGGCTTTTTTGATAATTTAAATTCAACCGAATAAATAAAATAATTTCCTTTTTCTTCTTTTTTAAAAACGCTTTCACGATAACCAAATGCACAAGCATCTTTATCAAAGATATACGTTTCGCCAGTTTTAATCTCAATTGCTTCTAACGACACAAATGTATCTTTAAGTTCTGCACCATATGCACCAATATTTTGCATGGGTGCAGCTCCAACCGTTCCAGGAATTAGCGATAAATTTTCAATGCCACCATAGTTGTTTTCTACGCAGTACATCACAAAATCGTGCCAGTTGGTTCCAGATAAACTTTTTATCCAAACAGAATTTTCATCTTCTTTAATGAGTTCGATTCCAATAATTTCATTTTTAATAACTAACCCATCAAAATCATTGCATAACAAAATATTGCTGCCACCACCAATAAATAAATATTTAGTATAATATTGTAATTCATTTTGTACGATATGGATAATATCTTCTTTGGTTTTTACACGACAGAAATAATGTGCTGTAGTTTTAATTCCAAACGAATTGTATGGTTGCAAAGAAAGATATTCGAGAATTGCCATTTTTAGATTTGACGTGCAATTTACGAATTATTATTCAACCAAATAATTGAAGATAGAAATACGCTTTTGTCACTAACAATTAAACAAACATTACGAAAAGTGACAAAAGCGCTGGAAACATAAAAAACCCAAAAATCAGAAAAGCCTGATTTATTTTTCTCAAATCTATGCTATTTGTAATTATTTAAAATGAATTTTAATTTGAAAACCATACATCATTTTTTACAACAGATGTAGCATCAAATCCACTTGTAATACAAATTTTATTATTAAACAATGTTGCCTGATGGCCACCTCTTGTTCCAAATGCTGCTACAGTTTGTTTTGTCCAATCTTTACCGTTTGTGCTACTCCAAATTTCATCAGATGTAAGAAATCCAACAACGCCACCAATTACATAAATTTTATTTTTATATGCAATCGCCTGGTGCGAATATAGTGGTACAAACTTTGAACCAGTTGTTGTTTCTTCATTCCATGTTATTCCATCTGCACTATTCCATACATCATTTTTAAATCCTGTAGCACCATATCCACCAATAACATAAATCTTGTCATTAAATATAACTGTCTGATGTCCGGCTCTTGCACTAAATATAGTGCCTGCTGTAGTTTCTTGCGTCCATGAAATACCATCTACACTCGACCAAATATCATTTTTTGTTCCGCCTATTCCATCACCACCTATCAACCACATTTTATTATTAAACACAATTACATCGTGCAGTGACCGAATGCTAAAATCAGCGTTCGCTGTTATTTGATTCCATGTAATGCCATCTGAGCTGTTCCAGATATCATTTAATGCAGCGCCATTACTCAAGCCACCAATTACCCAAAGTTTATTATTAAATACAATTACCTTGTGACCACTTCTTACACTAAAAACAGAACCACTTACTGTTGCTTGTGTCCATGATGCGCCATCTGTGCTGTTCCAGATTTCATTGGAATAAAGTATGTCGGATTTTCTGCCACCAATAATCCAAAGTTTGTTATTAAATACAACCATTTGATGGTCGAATATCGGTGCGAAGATGCTACCTGTAGTTGTAGTCTTTGTAAACTTTAGCGCTTCATCAGTTGGTACAACAGTGTCGTCATCTTTACATGATGTAAGAAAGAGTATTGTAGATAATACCATTGAAAAATAGAATGTTGATTTTTTCATTTTTTGTGTTTTTATGATTAAATATGTTTCGTAGATTTTTTTTTGATTAAACGTTTATTTTTTAATACTTGGTATTGGTTTTTCTAATTCAATTATTTAAGACAACCGCAATTTAAATCCTTACTTGATCCTTCACTCATTAGGTATATTCCATCCTGAAACTTGCTGCCATCATAATTTTGCGCGAAACCAAACACTTGATATTGGCATTTACCATTTTTAGTAAATGCTATTATACCATCAATAGAACGACTTAGAATAATACCTGTAGTTTCATTTCGAACAATTGTCCAATCACTTTCTACTATTCTTGCTACTTTACCTTCACCTTTAGAGTTATTAAATGCTTTTAGCATACCTGCTTCTATTTGTTTGTCCTGCATTTTTGCTTTTGGTAGGCAAACATTTTCATCATCACGATTAAATGCATTTGCAGAAACGGTTAGTGTAAATTCACCTGAAGCAACCATTGGCGCAATATAGACTTCTGCATAATCGTCCATTGGATAGACTTCTACTTTTATTTTATGATCTCCAGGTGTAAGCTTATCATCTGTTTTTGATAAAAAATCTTTGAATAAATTAGTTCCTTTTGAATATCCATCATCTTTATAAAAACTACTTCTGAATGTGGTAAAAGATTGTTTATCCGCTAAAGTAAAGGCACTCCTATTCCCATATCTACTAAAAGCAACAGGAATACCGTCTAAATAAAATTTAAACGAATATGCTGCGGTTATATCTTTTGAACTCCTTCTATCTGTTTCGGAAAGACGTGTGATGTAATTTGAAAGTGAATTGTTCATATACACTCTGAAGTAAATAGGGTCAGGTCCGCCTAAAGTAAACTTGGTTGTAAACTCTGATTCCATTTCTTTTCCTTTTTCAAGGGCTCCTTCTTTTTTTGAAAACACTATCTTTCCCATATACTTTTGGTGTATAGGGCTCGTTATTCCATCATTGGGTAAGTCAGCTGGATGCTTGGGATTCTCTTTAGTAATGACTGTATTCAAATCTAGTGCAAATGCATTACTAATAGAAATTAGCATTAAAAGCGTGATAAATAATCTTGTATTTTTCATTTGGTTGATTTAATTTCAAATTGATTATTTTGCATTTTCGCAAAGCATTTCCTGTCCGTTTTGCGCATAGGTAGCTTGTGCGTTCTGAAATGTATTTCCGATATAATCCTGATATAAATGCATGATGGAAATCAAATAACATTTTCCATCATTGCCTTTGTAAACAATAGCTGCTTGTCGTATTCTGCCTGTAACAATTCCTGTTAGTTGATTGCGCTCTGTTTGCCAATCGCTTTGTAGCATGATTGCTTTTGTAGCGGTGCCTTTGTATTCTTCTTTGTATTTTTTATTAAATGCATCTACAAACATTTTTTCAAGTGCAGCATCTTTAACTACTGCTGTAGGAAGTTTTGTGTTCTTTATCTTTTCACTATTATTTACTTCGTTTTGTGCTGAAATTTTATCAAGACTACCATATTTATTAGCTATTGCTGTAATCTTTTGATATGCTTCTGTAAATTTTGGTTCATCAGGAAAAACTTTCTGCGCAGCATTCCAACGTATTTGTTCTGCCTGTATTTCATAATATGCATTCTTCCAATTGCTTCCAGAGCCTGTAGATTGTTGGAAAATTCGTTCAGCTCGTTCTATAAGCGTTTCAAAATTTCTGTCATAACTAATTTTCATTTTACCAACAAACCTTTCGTATTCGTTGCCTGTTTTCATTTCTGTCAAATAAGCTGTCAAAGCTTCTTTCGCGTCAAATAATTCCTGAACTTGTGCCTGGTAAGCGTCGTTTTCTGCTTGAGCTGTTTCTAAATTTGGGAATGAAAAAGAACTGAAATTAAATACTTCATCTAATAATTTCTTTAGTTTTATTTTATCTACTGTCTTTGCGCCCGATGTCTGTTTGCTGCTTGTTTTATCAAGCTCAGCTGCTGCTAAATCTTCTTTCAATTTTTTAATTTCGGTCTCCATCAAAGACACATTATAAGATGCATCTTTAGTTTTTATCATGGTGATTGTTTTTTCCAGCTGGTCTATTTTTGTTTTAGCAGCAACAAACGTTTGTTTCTGGATATGTGTTTTTGCTTCTGCTAATTGTTTGTAATAATTAGTTACATATAGTTTAGCCGCACCAGCATAGTTTACATTTTGCGCTTTTGAAACAACAATAAAGAATAGGCAAATAAAGAATAGGGTTAATTTTTTCATACATCAATTTCATTGAGTTAAAAGTAGACGTTAACTTCAATAAAAATATTTCTGATATATAAGTGATGTCATTTTGCTTATAAGCGAATCTATAAACAAGCATAACTGATAATTTCTAATTTTTTATTAAGCAATGTAATTTATATTTGCGCAATCATATCCATTAAATTGTCTTTCTTGCGCTGTGACACAGGCACTTCATCGTTGTTTTCCATAATTAGGTTGCAGCCATCAGTTTTATCAAACCGAATAATTTTTCGAATATTAATTAAGTGCGAATGATGTGCTCTTATAAAGCCAAATGGTTCGAGCATTTCTTCATATTCTTTTAGGTTTTTTGAAATAGTGATTTTTTTTCCATCAACAATAAAAAATTCAGTGTACGGACCTTCTGCATGACAGCGAATAATATCATTTACTTTTACGAAATAAATGGAGTCTTTATCTTTCAAAACAATTTTTTTATGTTCTAAAGAAATGGAGCTCATGCTGTCATTTAATACTTGTATCTGTGCTTTTAAATCTTTGTTTTTGAGTTGTAGTTTTGCTTTCTCTAAACTAACTATTAAATCATCTGCGTCAATTGGTTTTAATAAAAAATCAATAGCACTAAATCTAAAAGCATCTACTGCATACTTGTTGTGTGCTGTTATAAAAATGAGTTGAAAGTGATAATGACTGCCTATTTGTTTCAATAAATCCATTCCTGTCCCGTCGTCCATTTCTACATCTAAAAAAACAACATCTGGTTGATAGTTTTCTATTGCTTTCAATCCGGTTGCAACACCTGTTGCTTCTTGGATGGAATCAATATCAGCACAAAAATTTTCTAATTGGAATTTTAATCCAATTCGAATCGGTTCTTCGTTATCAATTATTAAAACTTTCATTCGTGTGTATTAAAGGTAAAATTATTTTTACAGAAGTACCAGTGTTGTCTTTGCCTTTACTGATTTCAAATGAAGCATCTGTTTTATGTTTTTTATTTAAAAGCAATAATCTGTCTTTAATAATTTGCATAGCACGCGACGGATATTCTTTTGCTTTTTTATCGGTTGTAAAACCAGAACCATTGTCAGTTAATTCTATAACTAAATTTTTATTTACTTCTGAAATAGCAATTTCTATTTTTCCATTATTTGTATTCATATCAAAACCATGTTCAATTGAATTTTCAATAAATGGTTGAATAATCATGGCTGGAATATAGGTTTCATTGGGTTCGATAGCATCGTCAATATATATACTATATTCAAATTTATTTGGAAAGCGCAATTTCTGAATGTCTAAATAGTTATTCAAATAATCAACTTCTTGCTCAACTGTATTCATTTCTTTATAAGTGCTTTCTAAAGTTTCGCGCATAATTTTTGCATATTTAGAAAGATAACGTGCCACTTTTGAATCTTTATTTTCTTGAATAGAAAATGTTTGTAAAGAATTTAAAGTATTAAAAAAGAAATGTGGATTCATGCGCGCACGATTTAAACGCTGTTCGATTTCCATGTTTTCCTGTTTGCTTTTTAATGTTTTTTGACGATAAAAAATAATAATTAAAGAAATGGCTAAAAGTGCCGCTACAATTGTTGTTAAGTAGATTTTGTTTCGCAATGTTGCAATTTGTTTTTTCTGATTTAATTCTTTAATTGTTTTTTCGTTTTCAGATTTATTATACTTCTGTTCTAATTCATTTATCTTTTCCGATTTTTCTATTGTACGAATGCTGTCTCTTATACCAACAAATTTTTCATGATACGACAATGCGCTCAAATAATTGCCTTTTATTTTTTCTAATTCATACATGCGCTCATAATTGGAAGCAAGACTTAATGGTGCACCTTCAAGTGTGGCATATTTCAAAGAAGAATCTGCAAATTGTTTTGCTTTATTATAGTCTTTTAAAATAATAAAACCATCGCATTTTTTTGTGAAAATAGAATGTAGCTGACGAAAATCTTTGCTTCTATCTAAAAATAATAAACCACTATCACAAAGTACAAGCATTTTTTGATAATTATTTTCTAAGTATGCAACACCAGCCAAAACACTATAGGTTTGAGCTGTTTCTATTGATTTATCTAATTTTTTTGTTAATGCCAAATTTGGTTCTGCAATTTTTTTAATGCTATCTAAATATTGTTTGTCACTTGTAATGTCAAACCAGATTCCAAAGTGGCCTTGCATTTGCGTATATACTTGCATTATTAGTTTCTCATCGTTTTTTTGTTTGGCTAATGCTAATGCTATGTGGTCATATTCTATTGCTTTTTTGGGCTCATGCATTTTATTAAATACATGAGCAATTCTTAAAATTCCTTTAATTTGAAACAACGTATCGTTTGTCTGTTCAGCAAATTGTTTTACCAAAATAAAATGCTGCATTGCAACATCATTTTTTTCTTTCTTTAAAAAATAATTTCCAAGTTGAAAATCCTTATTTTTTAAATTAGAACAGGTTTTCTTAAAAATTGGTTGCTGAAGTTCTTCTGCGATACTATCTGCTTTCCCAATTTTATTTAATGCAATAAAAAGTTGCAATTGGTAACATAAAATCTCTTGTTTGCAAATCACATTCTTAGTTACTGTTTTTTCTAAAATTGGTTGAATTGCATCATAATCTTTTTGTCCAAAAAGTGCTTCAATTTGTTTCAATTCTTTTTCATTAGAAATACAGTTACACGAATTGTTTTGTGCAAATGCTTTGTCTTTGAATAATAGAAAAAATAAAAAAATAAAAATAAACCTCATGTTGGATTTGTTTATGAAACTCAATTCTAAGATACATACAATATGCTATGGAATTACATCACTTATTAAAAAAATGCAAGCACTTATTAATCTGGCTGACAAAATCTTCTTTTCAGTAGTAATTTTAGTTAGAGATTTTAACTAGCTCTTGAAAAACCCATTTTAATTAATTATTCATTTTAATTCTAAAATATTACTTATGAAAGTAAATCTACTATATAGGAAATCGTTTATACTATTTATCGGAATACTGATAATCTCAACAATAGGATTGTCTCAAGAACTTCCGTGTGCTACAGAAGTAAGTAAAGAATATGCTGAAAAAATGAGAAATAGTATGCCTGAATTTGAACAATTTAAGACATCTTTTCAGAAAAACATGTCTTCAACAAGTCGTATTGCTGCAGGTTTAAAGAAAAATAGTATTCCTATAAAAATTTATATTGTTAGAGACAATGCTGGTGTAACAACATTAGACACTTCACTTTTACGAAAAGGATTGGTGTTTATGAATAAATTATTTGAAGGTTCTGGATTAGAGTTTTATGTTTGTGGTGCTTACAATTACATCAATAATACTACCTATTACAATCTTGATAACACAGAATACGAACTGCTAAATAATACTTATGGTACTGCTAATGTAATTAATATGTATATGGTTAACTCCATCAATCATGCTGGCTCATCTGCAATTGGTGTGGCACCAACACCAGGTGGCTCACTTTGGGTAATGATGCGCAATAATGCAGACACCACAGTATATGCACACGAAATGGGTCATTTCTTTGGATTGTTGCATACGCATGGATATTCTAATACTGTACGAACAGGTGAGTTTGTTGATGGTTCAAATTGCCATGAAACAGGTGATTATTTTTGTGATACACCAGCCGATCCGATGCTAAGTCCTGCCATTGTAAATGGTGCAAATGTAAATGCACTATGTCTTTATTCCGGAAATTTAAAAGATGGACACAATCAGTTATATGTTCCTGATGCTACCAATATTATGAGCTATGCACCACATAAATGTTTGTCGCATTTTTCTATTGAACAACTAGCTTTTATGAATTGGGTATATGTTACACAACGTTCAAATTTGACTTGTAGTTCAATAAATGTAAATTTTAATACTACCAATTCTATTAAATGCGATAGTCCATATGTTTTTCAATTTATTAGACAAACTACAGGTATTACAAATTTTCAATGGGACATGAACGAGGATGGTGTAACAGATTATACAACTGGTAGTCCATCTCATGCATTTAATTCACCAGGAATAAAATGGGTTTCGTTGTCTGGAACTGCTGGTGGAATCACTTACATGCGTTATAAACCAATAGAAATTTCTGTTTCCAATAAATTACCAAAACTCAATGATTTTAATAACAGTACTTCGTTGCCAAATGGATGGAAATCTTTTAATCCTGATAATGGAAGAAGTTGGGAATTTGTAAATGTTATTGGTGTTGATGGACAGCCATCAAATGCATTGCGATTCAGGAATTATGCTTATCAAGGATATGAGCAGATTGATGCTGTTATTACCAATGCATATGATTTGCGAACGTATAAAAACGCGCGACTTTCATTTGATATTGCATATGCGCCACAGAATGCTACAGATTCTTTTATGGTTTATATTTCTACGGATTGTGGTAATACGTATTCAACTCAGATTTTAAAATTATATGGCGCATCTTTACAAACGCATGCCAAACAATTCCATGAATTTATTCCTGATGAAAATGATTGGAAAAACGTAATGATACCGTTGAATAGTTATGTTGGAAATTTTGTAAGCATTAAAATTGTAAACTGGAACATGTCTGGCAATAACATCTATATAGATAATGTTTTAGTAGAAGGCGGCGACAGCACATTAAACGAAATCGGATTTGGGAAAACTCAAATTAATACAGTAGAAAATAGTAGTGGTGGACAAACTGCTTGTCGTGGTTATAGAATTATTTCTGTTCCTGTTTTTATTTCATCAGCACCAACAGCTGCCATAACCGTAAACGTTACAGCCAGCGGAACAGCCAGTAATAACTATGATTTTGAACTACTCAATAATCAAGTTGTCTTCCCAATTGGTCAAGTGGCAAATCAATTTGTAAACATAAAAATTATGGATGATGCAGCTTCTGAATCAATAGAAACTATAGTTTTAAATTTGACTATTCAAGGTGTGAATGTTTACAGAACGACAAACAAAAACAGAACAACGACAATCAATATAAAGGATAATGATGTTGTTAATCCAGCACAGAAAATATATGCTTCTGTTTTAATGGATGAAAAATTTGAAAATGTTTCTTCTACGACCAACATGCCTGCAGGATGGCCAGAATATACTAACTTTATTGCAACAGCGTCCATGTTTACTATTGGTACCTGGTTTTATGATCCTTATTTATTTACGCGTGACAATTCAGTTGATAGTACGCATTATATGCTTTTCTTTGGAAATGCAGGAAGCATTCATGCACCAACAAATGAGTATTTGGAATCACCTACAATAAATGTAAGTGAGTATGATTCGATTACTGTTGAAATGGATCATTGGTTAAGAGCTTACTTGCCATATACAGGTGATGCCGTTATAGAAGCATGGAATGGAACTGCATGGTCAACGGTTTATTTTCATGCAGGTTTACTAGGAAATATTGGTGCGAATTATAAACCTGAACATGTAAAGGTTTCTCTGACAGGATATACAAATTCAGATTTTAAACTTCGGTTTGGATTAAGTAATGATCGTGATTGTTTTTGGTATTTGATTGATAATGTAAAAATTATTGGTTTTAAAACGAAAGCAATAGTAGCAACCGATTTGAATGCAACAGCAACTGCTTATTTAGGACCAAATGAATTGGTGCATTTTTATGACAATTCAACAGGAAATATTATTGCATCTGTTCAAAATCAATCTTCTTGGAGTTATGGCTGTACTACAGTAAACATTGATCGTTCAGGCAATGGTGCTGTTCCTTACTTAGATGGAAATGCAATATATCATGCAACACAAAAAACAATTTTAATTACACCTGAATTCAACAATCCAAATGGCAATTATGATATTTCATTGTATTACAAAGCTGCTGAAATAAATGGTTGGACAAATGCAACAACTAATATTTTAACTGATTTAGGTATTGTAAAATCTGGTGCTGCAATTGCAAATGTTTCACCTTCAAATCCATTGGCTAATGGTGCCACAAATTATACTGCAACAAACGTAACCAATCAATCTTATTTAGTAAATGATTATAAAATCTCTGGTAGATTCACGCAAGGATTTTCTGGTTTTGCAGGAGCAAAGACAACAAACAATGTTTCATTACCTGTCGATATTTATGAACCATTACAAGCAATTTATATAAAAGACAAAGGCAATAATATTACATGGACAACAGCACATGAATTGAATTGTGACTATTTTGATATTGAACGTTCTCAAGATGCCATTTCTTTTGAGCCAATAACAAAATTAAAAGGAAGTGGCAACTCGAATAGTTTACAGGATTATGTTTATTTAGATAAAAATTTTAAGGCAGGTAAAAATTATTATCGTTTCAAACAAGTAGATTTTACTGGAGAATTCAGCTATTCAAATATTGTAATGGTAAATAATGATGAATCTAAGAATACTGTGTTTGAACTGTTTCCAAATCCAGCAAAAAATATTTTGACGGTTTTTGTTGAAAGTAAAAATAATAAAACAACAAGCGTTCGTATTTCAAATGCTTTTGGACAAACACTGAAAGAAATTGTTATTGCAAATAATCAACAAAACAGTATTGATGTGAGTGCATTTAGCAATGGTGTGTATTTTGCAACTATTTTCAGCGATGATAAAATGCAAACGAAATCTTTTATAAAATGGTAATCTCAAGAAATTATTCTTTTCTCAGCCAACCTAAAATTCTATCATGCTTAATTTTGTATTGATTGTTTTCTTGTATTAAGTTTATTTCGACGCGTGAGTTTGCAAATGGACCTGGGTTTTGTTGAATAATTTGAATTTTATTACTATCAATTACACTAATAATTGCTACATGACCATATTTATTTCCAACGTGTCCATCAAAAATTAATAAATCACCTACTATTGGTTTTGTTGCACTTGGATTTTTAAACTGCAATAAATCTCTTTTAATATTTAGTGTTCCGTCTGCAATAGTATCATCAAAAAAATCTTTTGCATTGCCAAAAGCATCTGGCATTTTGTGATGGTAATATTGATAATAATACCGTTTCACAAATTCTACGCATTGAAATTCTAAACCGATGTTATAACCATCTTCAGAGAGATTGCGCTTGCCTGTGTGTCCAACGCGACCATTATAATAAACATAAACACCATTCAAACTATCTAACTTTTGTCCAATAAAATATTTCGGATTTGGGTTTTTATTTTTGATGTACTTTTTCATAGAATAAGTAACAATACATAGTAAAAAAAACATCAAACCATATTTTAAATACTTCTTCATATTTTAAATTCCCAATCGATTTAAACCAGCTTTTGCTTCTGCATTTATGCTATTGGTATATTCATCTTTTTCTAAGTCAATTGCTTTCTTGTAATAAACAATTGCATTTGATTTTTTCTTTTGCTTTTCAAAAATATTTCCCAATTTAAGTGCTGCGTTGGCTGCAAAATAATAATCGTAAGCACTACCTTTTTCAATGGTTTGCTGATAAAATTTTATCGCTTCAGCATCATTATTTTGTTCATCAAAAATTCTTGCTTTGCGATATAAATATTCAATCTGATCTCGACTGCGTATTAGTTTATTTGGTTGAATAGTATTCATTATTTCCAATGCTTTTGTATAATACGCACCATCGCAAAGTAATCGTGCTTTTAATAAAATGGCATTGGGTATGTAATTTTGATTGGCTTCTTTTTGTGCAGCTTTATCTTCATCGGTTGGTGCATCTTTGATTTTGAGAATTGCCTTCATATATTTTGTATACAAATCAGGTTTATCGTTTACCAAATAAAACCAAGCCATTTTTTGATATGCTTCTTTTTGATAAGAACGACCTTTATTGTTTGATAAAAATTTTTGAATATAAACAGCTGCATCACTGTCTAATTTATTGAGTTTTGCTTTGGCTAAAATAAAATCGAGTAATGGAAAAGCATAAAAAGATTTATCAATTGGTTTTTTGGATAAAATTGAAATGACTTCATCGTTTTTTCCAGTGTGAGATGCAACTGTTGCAGTAATAAAATGATTCAATAAATTATCTTGCAATGGAATTTCCGCTTTGTTGATGATGTTCCATGCTGCGGTTTTATTTTTCTGTAAATGCAATAATAACAAGGTATATTCAATGATAGCTTCTTCCTTGAATTGAAAAGTAGAATCTTGAATCACACTATTTAATTCTTTCAGGCCTTGGTCGATAGAACCTTTTAAACCTAGTAGTTTCGCACCAAACTTATAATTGTCTGGTATTGCACCAAAGATGGTGTGCAGCAAACCTAAACTTTTAATAGTTGGTTTAAAGGTTGGAAATTTTTGCTGATTTTCCTGTAGTAAAGTAAATGCTTTTTTTACTTCAAAAACTGCACTTAAATTATCACCGAATTTTATTTTGCACAATGCAGATTGCAAATGAATATCGGCTTGCGTGTATAAATAGAAAGGTGAATTTTTATTTCCATTTTTTAATTTATCAATTCTTGCAGAAAATTTTGGTAACAAATTGTCATAAAGTGTATTGTTATCGTTGATGTATAATTTCAAAAAATCAGCATAGTTTTCTATGAAATAAACCAACTGATTTTTTGGGTTTTCTTTCTTTTCTTTTTCAAGAATTTGCAGACCTTCGTCAATTTTTAACTTGAAAATTGATTGATATGCATGCTGACAATTTGCATTAAAATCAAAGGTTTGCGCATTTGCAACGATTGCAAAATAAAATAAAATAAATAGAATTGAAACTATTTTTCGCACATCTAAAAATAACAAAATAAAAATGAAATTATAAGCATTAAACCATCAAGGTTTTAAAAACCTTGATGGTTTAACAGACCGATTTATATTTCTTTCAAAAAACTATTTTCAATCCAACCAATTTTGTCATTCGGTAATTTTATTTTTCGCCAGTTTTTATCAATATCTAAAATTTCTACTTTTGTGCCAGCAAGTATTGCCGTTGCTGCATTCATTGATTCAACAGGTTTGCTTTTATAAAATGCATTTGCTTCTGTAATGATTGCAAAATTACTGGTGTTTTCGTGCTGGTAAGATTTATATGTAAACCATGCAAAAACAATTGCAGAAAAAGTAGCCAATATTCCAATTCTAAAAATGAGATTATTTTTTCTGAAAAAATTAAAAACGATTGCAAGAATTCCAATCCATAAAAAAACTAAAAATAGAATACACCAATTGTGTGAAGTATTATAATTTACGATGCTTTTCAGCCATTTAACAACAAAAAAATCTTTGCTAAATTCCCTTTTAGTAAATACTTTATTGTTGACTAATTTTAAATTATGTTCGATGTTTTTATCAGTTGGTGCTAGTTTTTTTGCTTTCTCATAATATAAAATTGCATTTGCATATTGATTTAAATGAAAGTAAGTGTTTCCTAAATTATACAATGCAGTTACATTTTTTTTATCATTTTTTATAACTTCTAAATAACGTGTTTCTGCTAAATCGTATTGTTTGTTTTTGTATAAAGTATTAGCGGTTTCAAAAGTTGATTTAATATCTTGCGCTTTAACAAAAATAGTAAGTAGTAAGCAGTAAATAGTAAGCAGTATGTTTATCTTTTTTTTCATCGTTAATCGTACATCTTTAATCTTTCATCATTTTTAAATCTTCTTCAAAATCTATAATTAATTCACGTGCTTTATCAAAGGTTGCAGGCATTTTATTTTGTGCGATTTCTGGCGAAAATAATGCTTGTTCGCAAGATTCTAATGTTTCATTTAATGCATCAATTTTATGTTGTGAAATATTTTTTGCAGTTAGCTTTTCTGCAATATTTTCTTTAGAAAGCTGTGCTTGTGGTATGTATAATTTATCTGATAAAAATTCCCAAAGTGCACGAATGACTTCATTGTAAAATGCTTGCTCGTTTTTATTTTGCATTAATTTTTTTGCAGTTGCTAATCTACGCAATGCAATTGCGTTTGCTTTTTTTCTTCTTAATAACAATAATTCCGAATCAGAATATTCTTTGTTTCTAAAAACAAATCCTATCAGCAATAATAAAAACGGTGATGCTGTTAAAAGCCAAAAAGAGTTGCTTCCAACAAAAGTATTACTAGCCACAAATTGCTGTTTGATTCCATACATTCCTTTAGGTACATTTTCTTTTTCGCGTTTAAAAAAATTAACAACATTTTGACTTATAGCAGCTTTTCCTGATACTTCAATTTCTGTTTCTGGTAAGGTGAATTTTACGTAATCAGCTTTGTCAACATCGAAGTATGCAAACTCATATTTTGGTATTTTGTATTTTCCACCATCTTGCGGAACGATAATATATTCAAAGGTTTTGCTGCCTTCAACAACGCTTCCATTGTTTTGATATTCGTCCTTTATTTTTGGTTCGTACGCTTCAAATTCTTCTGGAAAAACTAATTTTGGTGTAGTGATTAATTTTAAATTTCCTGTTCCTGTATAGGTTACTTTTAATGAGATTGGTTCACCAACTTTGCATTTGGTTTTGTCATATTTTGCATTAAAAGAAAACTTTCCAACTGCACCGCTGAATGTACTAGGTTTGTTTTTTTCTGGTAATGGTTTTATGTCTAGCGTGATAGAATTGCTTTTGAAATTATAGTCATATTGTTGGTCGCCAACATAACCAAAAAATGGATGATATTGTGGAATACCAATGGTGCTTTGTAATTCTATTGGATCTATGTTTATTCTTCCAGATTTTGTTGGAAACAAGGAAACTCTTTTAAATTCACGCACATAATATTTTTTACCTTCGAACACTTCTATTGGTGGTTCTTCGTTTGGATTTGGTTCAGGCAATTTAAATTCTTCACTCAAAAAGCCATTAAAATCAGGCATTTTCAACGCTTGCAATGCATAAACCTGTAATTTGAAATATAGTTTGTAAGAAATCGAAAATTGATCACCTTGATATAAAGTTGTTTTACTTGGAATAACTCGTATGAAAATATTTTTTTGTGCATATTTTAATACATCTGATTCGCTACTTTCTTGTTGTGGTTGTTGCATTTGTCTAAACGCATCGAATGGATCGTAACCTTGTTGTGATTGTTGAGGTTGTTTGGATGGTGCAGTTATTTTAACGTAGATAGTATTTGAGTTGGATGATGTTCCATTAATAATTGCAGTTGCAGCACCAATGGTATATTCGCCTTGTTTTTTGGGTTTTAAAGTATAAGTAATAGAAACTGATTTTGACATTTTGCCATTTACTATCGTCATATTTTGGCTTTGAGACGGACCGGCAACTACATCAAAATTATCAAATCTTGGTGGTGAAAAATCAGATGCATTTGCATTTGAAATTTCATACGTAACATCAAAAACATAATTTAATGGAACTTCTTTTGCTTCAGCTGTTGCTGTAAATCGTTGTGCGTTTGCAATATTAAAGCAGAAAGTAAGAATGCAAAAAATAATAAGATTCTTATAAGCACTGAAATACTTATCACTTATTACTTTTAACTTATTACTTTTCATCATTACCAATCTTTTTGCACTTTTCCTTTAACTGGTTTTCCTTTTTCTTTCGCTAATTTTTGTTGAACTTTTCCTTCTTCAGCTTGCATCGCTTCTAATAATTTTTCAGCTTGCTCTTTGGTCATCTGTCCAGGTTGCTCTTTTGGTTGTTGTCCTTGACCTTGTTCGTCTTTTTTATCTTGTCCTTGTTTATCGTCTGGTTGATTTTGTTTATTCTGATCTTTTTTGTCGTCTTTCTTTTGGTCTTTCTTTTGGTCTTTTTTGTCGTCTTTCTTATCGTCTTTTTTATCTTTTTTCTTGTCTTTATTTTCGCTGGCATCTTTTTTTATCTTAGACAAAGCCATCATTAAATTGTATTTCACATCAGCATCTTTTGGATTTAATTTTAAAGATGTTTTATATGCTTTAGCACTTTCTTCCCATTTTTCCTGTTTATAAAAAGCATTTCCAATATTATAAAAACATTTTGCCTGAATATTAGTATTCGTTGATAGTTTGGCTGCGTTCGAATAAGATTCTTTTGCTTTGTCTAATTCATTTAATTGAAATAAAGCGTCGCCTTGATTGAAATGCGCGCGTACATCTTTCGGTTCTTTTTGTAATGCTTTGCTATAACTCTCTGTTGCGTTATTGTATTTCTGATTATAGTATTCTTTGTTGCCTTGTCGCAATATTTTATTGGTGCTTTGTGCAGCAACATCATTCACTTTACAAACAAAATACAACACAATTCCTATTTTTAGCAATAGCTTTAACACAGTAAGCACAATAAACAATGTTTTGTGCTTTTTGATAAATTCTTTTATATGTTGAAGTTTATTTTGCATTTTTAAAATCAAAAATTTTCTTTCTATAAGTGATGAAAAAATCAATGAACAATAATAATAAAGCAAACGCTAAAAAATATTGAAACTGTTCTACAAAATCGGTAAATACTTTGTCATTAATCGTTTTAGTTTCCATTTTAGCAATATCTTTCGATAAAAAATCTGCAACAGTTTTGCTGTTATCTAAAATATAATAGTTGCCCTCACCAGCTTTTGCTAATGCTTGCAACATATTTTCATTTAATTTAGAAATAATAGGTTCGCCATTTTCGTCTTTTTTATCACCAGTTTTATTTCCATTTTCATCGTATTCAGGAATGGTGCCACCTTGTTTGCTGCCAACACCAATGGTAAATATTTTGGTGCCATCACTAGCAATCGATTCTGCTTTGTCTATGGCATTTTCTTCATGGTCTTCACCATCTGTGATTACAATAATTGCCTTATATTTTTTATCGGTTGCTTTGAAGGCATTTTCAGAAGTTTGCAATGCATCTGTAATGATAGTGCCTTGTGTTGGAACTGAGTTGGTGTTTATTGTTTTTAAATATAACATCAACGAAGAGTAATCAACTGTTAATGGCATTTGCATGTAGGCACTTCCAGCAAAAATTACTAAACCAACTCTATCGCCATCTAATTTTTTAAGTAATGTTTGGATTAATAATTTTGATTTTTCTAAACGCGAAGGCACCACATCTTGCGACAACATACTTTTGGAAACATCCAGCGCAATCATGACGTCAATACCTTTTCTTTGGATTTTTTCCATTTTGGTGCCCATTTGTGGTTGCGCAAATCCAATAATTAAAAAGAATAAAATCAGGTTGAATAAGATAAATTTTGCGACAGATTTTTTTTCATTTCTGTCAGGCATCAATCGATTAATTAAATCGATATTTCCAATTTTTTCGAGACGATTTTTGGTTTGTCGAACCACATAAAAATACAATGCAGTTGAAATTGGAATTAATAACAACAGTAGTAAATATTCTTTATGTTCGAAACGTATCATTAACTCAAAATTGTTTTTAAATAGGTTCTACTCAAAATAAATTCAGCTAATAAACATAGCAATGCTAACAATGCAAATACATGAAAGTGTTCGCTTTTGCGATGAAAATTGCTGATTTTGATTTTTGATTTTTCTAATTTATCTATTGTTTGATATACACTTTTTAGTGACGCATTGTTAGTAGCTCTAAAATAATTTCCGCCAGTTTCGCTTGCAATTTTTCGCAATAATGGTTCATCAATTTGTACTGGAAAATTTTGGTAAAATGTATTTCCGTTCTGATCTTTTACTGGATAAGGTGCTGTTCCATTTTTACCTACACCAATAGTATATACTCGAATACCAAATTTTTTTGCAATTTCAATTGCTGTGTATGGGTCAATATAACCAGCGTTGTTAACACCATCTGTCATTAAAATAATTACTTTTGATTTTGATTTACTTTCTTTCAGTCGCGCCACTGCTGTTGCCAAACCCATACCAATAGCAGTTCCATCTTCAACCATGCCACTATGAATGTCTTTAAATAAATTCAATAATACAGTGTGGTCAATCGTAATTGGACATTGCGTAAAACTTTCACCAGAAAAAATAACCAAACCAATTCTGTCATTCTTTCTTTCTTTAATAAAATTCATCGCTACTTTTTTGGCAGCTTCTAATCTGTCTGGCGTAAAATCGCGCGCCAACATCGACCCAGAAATATCTAAGGATAAAACAATATCGATTCCTTGAGTTGAAATTTCTTTTTCAGATAAAGCACTTTGTGGTCGCGCTAAAGCAATCACTAAAAATATAAAAGATAGAATTTTTAGAAATGGTAATGCTTGTAATAATTTTACTTTGAACGAAGTTGGTTGCGATAATACGCCACCGTGTTGTGGAATGTTGAATGTTGGAAAAAAGGTATTTCGTTTATAATATATCCAATACAACAAAAACGGCAACGCCAACAATAGCCAAAAGTATTGTGGATTTGCAAATGTGTATGGAAATAGGTTATTCATTAGTTATATGTCATTAGTAATTAGTGTTAATTAATTTCATATTAATTGTACATCATTAATTGTTAATTGGTTTCTTTTCTTCTTCTAATTGTTTTGTTTTTGTTATAAAATTTTTCACAATTTTCATTGAGTTTTCGTTTTCAATAAAATCTGGTTGTGCTTTTGCAAATTTTACAAAATCACTTAATGTCAATACTTCATTTAATTCTTTTTTGAACGCTTGTTTCACAATTCCTTTGTGCATGGATTGCATTAACTCTTCTGTAGTTTGTTCCATTGCAGGAAGTTTGTAACGCAATTCAATATAAGTTCTAGCAACATCAGTTAAGCGTGAATAATATTCTTTGATATTCTGTTGCCAGACTTTTTCTTTTTCTAATTTTTCTAATTCTTTGAAAGCCCAAACATGTGGTGCTAATAAATATTTTTCATCGATTGGAACTGGTTTTTTCTTTCTTTTAATAATAAACCAAACAAGCAAGCCAACAAAAATTGCAAATACTATAAAGACTATTGCAAATGGTAAAATTTCTTTAAAAGTATATGGAATTTTTAATGGTTCTTTAATTGGAATAATATCTTTTGATGTGTCAATTTTCACACCAGCAACATGCACCAAAATCGCTTCAGACGTAATAGAATCGACTGTTCCGTTGTTGTTCACTAAAAACTGAAACTGTGGTAACTGAATTTGTCCAGTATCAAATACAATTAAATTTACGAGTTGGTGATATTGATTTTCACCACCTTTTTTCACTGTATCAATTGGTGTGAAATTTGCAACTTCAATAGTTTCAGAAATGGAGTCTTTTAAATTTGGAAACGCAACTTTGTTGTTAGATGATGCACTAACGAATAAATCAACAGGAATCCAATCTCCAATTAAGTACTCTTTTTCTTTAACAGTTGCAGTTGCTGTTTGAGAAAATGAGTAGTTAGTAAAAAGTATGCAGTATGCAGTAAACAATGAAATAAATTTGACGATGCTAAGGCATTTAATTTCAAAATTAGATATTATATTTTTTGTCTTTTCTTTCATTTTCAAATTTTCAAATCAACACATCTTCAAATTAACTACGTTTTTTAAAGAAGTTCATCAACACATGTACATACGATTGACTCGTATTTATTTTTAATTTGTCTGCACCAGCTTTTAAAAAACTGTTGTCGTAATTTTTATCATAAAACCTTGCACGTTCTTTATAGATTCTTTGCGTTTCCTTATCGTTAGTATCAATCCACTTTGTTTCACTAGTTTCTACATCTTGCACTTGCAACAAACCAATATTTGGTAATTCATTATCCAATTGATCGTGAATTTTTACACCAATAACATCGTGTTTTTTGGCGATGTGGCGCAATTCATTTTCGTAATTTTCATCAATAAAATCAGATAGAACGAAAGCAATGCTTTTGCGTTTTACCATGTTGTTAAAATTTTCTAACGCTAAAGAAATATCAGTTTTATTACTCTTTGGTTCAAAATTTATGATTTCACGAATGATACGCAACACATGCGATTTTCCTTTTTTCGGTGGAATAAATAATTCAATAGCATCGCTAAAAAACAACACGCCAACTTTGTCATTATTTTGTATAGCAGAAAACGCCAAAACACCAGCAATTTCTGAGATAATTTCGTTTTTCAACTGTGTTTGTGTACCAATAAAAGATGACTTACTTACATCAATCAACAACATAATGGTCAACTCACGTTCTTCTTCAAATATTTTTACATGTGGTGTTTTAAAACGTGCTGTAACATTCCAATCGATATTACGAACATCGTCACCATATTGATATTCACGCACTTCAGAAAACGACATTCCACGACCTTTAAATGCAGAATGATACTCACCAGAAAAAATATGGTTCGTCAAGCCCTTGGTCTTGATTTCTATTTTTCGTACTTTTTTGAGGAGTTCGCTTACTTCCATTTTAGTTTATTGATAATTCTAATTTTAAAATGATTTTTCATTTTCAAATTTTCAAATTGTTTGATTTAAAAGTCAACTAAGGAACTTCAACTCGATTCAAAATCGTATCAATAATATTTTCTTGTGTGATGTTTTCAGCTTCAGCTTCATAAGTGATGCCAATACGATGGCGCAATACATCATGTGCGACTGCGCGCACGTCTTCAGGAATTACATAGCCGCGACGTTTTATAAACGCGTATGCTTTGGATGCCATCGCCAATGAAATGCTGGCACGTGGCGAACCACCATAACTTATTAGGTGTTTGAGATTATCGATTTTATATTTCACTGGTTCGCGCGTTGCGAAAACAATATCTAAAATATATTTTTCAATCTTTTCATCCATGTACACTTCACGAACTGTATCACGTGCTTGCAAAATAGTTTGTGCAGAAATGACTGGTTTGATATTTGGATTATGACCAGAAACATTTTGTCGCATAATAGTGCGTTCGTCTTCAAATTCTGGATAACTAATTTTTACTTTCAACATAAAACGATCCACTTGTGCTTCTGGTAAATTATAGGTTCCTTCTTGCTCAATTGGATTCATGGTTGCCATTACTAAAAATGGTTCTTCTAATTTATAGGTTGAATCGCCTAAAGTGATATGTCTTTCCTGCATCGCTTGTAATAAAGCACTTTGCACTTTTGCTGGTGCACGATTGATTTCATCAGCCAACACAAAATTGGAAAAAATGGGTCCTTTTTTTACTTCAAAATTTGACTTTGCCTGATTGTAAATCATAGTTCCTAAAATATCTGCTGGCAACAAATCTGGTGTAAATTGTACACGCGAAAATTTAGTATCTATCGCATCTGAAAGAGATTTGATGGCTAAGGTTTTTGCTAAACCTGGAACGCCTTCTAATAAAATATGACCTTGAGAAAGCAACGCTATCATCAAGCGTTCTATCATGTATTTTTGTCCAACAATAGATTTGGAAATTTCCAAGTTGAGCAAATCCAGAAATGCGCTGTTTTGTTGAATTTTTTCGTTGAGTGCTTTAATGTCGATAGATTCCATATTTATTAAATTTCGATTGACGTGAATAAGGTTTATTTTGAGTGTTGCAAAAATAGAACCAAGCTACGCTTAATGCAAATCTTATATTGTTAAAAAATGTTAGAGTTTGGTTTATTTATGCGATATTTTTCAAAGCTGGTTTAAATAAAAAAACCATCCGAAATGGATGGTTTTATGTGTGAATTATCTAAAAAATTAAAATGCTTTTGGTTTTTCACCTTTAGGTTTTGCGTAGTTCACGTTGTAACCAACATTTATTCCAATAATATCGCGGAATTGAACTTGTTGTTTTTTGTTGTTTACATCACCTTTTACTGGTGTTAACACGTCATTGTCCCAAACTAAATGTGTAAATACGCTTGCAGACAAATATTTATTTACATTAAAACCAATAGTTGTTTGCCAATCAACATCTATGTTTTTGCCATAGTTAACTTTCGTTTCCCTAAATGCTGCACCTAAATTTGGATCAACTTGACCTTTTAAATAATTTTTGTAAGCTCTAAAAATGGAAGAAATAGTTACTTTATCTTTCCAAAAACTTTGTTTGTAAGTTGCAATTAATACTGCACCAAATTCAGATTTTGTATGATTTGGACCAACACCATAAGCATTTAAACCAGCTAATCTATTGTCGCCAACAAAAGTAACTTTTGCAGCTAAAGGTGAGAAGAATAAAGAGAATTTGTCACAAGGCACATAATCTAAACCAATTGCGCCTTCAAACACTAATGGTGAACCAGTTCTTGAAATGATAGAATCTTTAACACCTAGAGAATTCGCAGTATAAGTATTTGAAAATTGAGACCTTAAACTACCATAAGCAGCAATGTATAATGGTTTGTATATTTTATAACCATATTTTGCAAAAATTTCCCAGTTGTCAGCACTTTTGGTTGGAGTATATTTTTTGCTAGTTGGATATTTGTCTCTCAAAAAATTAATGCCATACTCAGCCGTAAAACGTGAAGAAAATAAATGTTTGTTTTTTTTGTAATCAGCATAAAAATTACCTCTAAAGTTTAAGCCGATTGTATTGGTTCCACCTGGAGCCCAATTTACAAAGGCAGCTTGGTTTACGGTCATTAATAAACCACCACCAAATTTCCAACCTTGGAAAGTATCTTCTAATTTTTTCTTGTCATCAGCAGACATTGCTTGTCCTGGAATTTGTTTTTCGATTTGCGCATACGTTTTTCCTAACAAGCTCAATAGCAACGCAGCTACCATCATCATTTTTCTCATAAATCTGTTTTTTAATAAATTAAGTGTGTTTGTTTATAATTACTTACAGATATGTAATTTGTATAATATCTGTGTTGTGCGTATTGACGTGCAAAAATACGAGTAGGTTGTTTGTCGTATTTAAAATTAATGTTATGAAATAGTTGTTATGGCAACTAATAAAAAGAAATTCAATGAATTAATTTAGAGCACTAAAGGTTTGTTTTTAAAAAGTCATACATTTTTAAATAAAGATCGAAGCGGTCTTGCCTATTTCCAATGCCATGTGCCTTGTCTGGATAAACATACAGTTGGTAATTCTTATGCGCTTCATTCAAAGCATTTATCAAAAATAGTGTATTCTGGAAATGTACATTGTCATCGGTCATACCATGTGCTAGAAACAAATTTCCTTTTAGATTTTTTGCAAATGCATTTGGATTAAAAAGAAAACCAGTTGGATTTTCTTCTGGTGTATGCATATATCTTTCCGTGTAAATATTGTCATATAATTTCCAGTCGGTAACTGGTGCAATAGCCAAAGCTGCTTTGAAAACTTGATTACTTTTAAATAAACAGTTTGCTGCTAAAAAACCACCATAACTCCAACCAAAAATGCCAATTCTGTTGCTGTCAATTGTTTCTAGATTTCCAAAATACCGAGCTGCAGCAATTTGGTCATCGGTTTCTTTTTTTCCTAAATTTAAGAAAATAGATTTTTTAAATGCAGCACCTTTACCACTAGCACCGTGATTATCTACACAAGCAACAGTATATCCATTTTCTGCCAGAAAATTAAAAAATAAATCTCTTTGTAGTTGCCATTTATTTTCTACTTCAACATGATTTGGACCGCCATACACAAACAACAATAATGGATGTTTTTTGGTGCTTTCATTACTTTTAGGTTGAATAAGAAATGCATTTAATGAATCATTGTTAATCCAAATTTTTAAAAATTTTTTCTGAGGAATTGTTGTTAATGAATCTTGTAAACTTTGATTATTTTCAATAATAGTTGTAGTTAAGTTTTTTGTTTGAACCAAGCTGATTTTTGGAGAAATTTGAGCAGCAGAAAATAGATGTATGAAATAAGAAAAATCAGGTGAAAAAACTGCATCATTTGTTCCGTTTTGAGAGCTCAGTTTTGTCTTTTCTAAGGTTTGATAATTTATAGAAAAAAGTTGAGTTTCTATTTCATTTCCTTCGTTACTTTTGTAAAATATTTTTTTTGCTTGCTCGTCAATACCATATATTTCTATTACTTCGAATTTTCCACTTGTAATTTGTACTATTAATTTTCCATTTTCATCATAATGGTATAAATGATTAAATCCATCTTTTTCTGAGGTAATAAAAAAAGAATTGTCTGATAAGAAATTTATTGAATTTGGAATTTCAACATAACAATTATTTGATTCGAAATATAGTTGTCGCGTTAGTTTTGTTTTTACATTATAGCTAATTAATCGCAACGAATCTTGGTGTCGATTTAACAACATATAGACAACTTCATCGCCAGTTGCATTCCAGTAAATTCTTGGTACATATTCGTAATGGAAAGGAATTTTTAAAGTTTGATTTTTCTTCTTTTTTACATCATATATGCACAAAGAAATCTTTGAGTTTTCCTCACCAACTTTTGGATATTTATACGAAAAAATAGTTGGATAAGTTAAATCATAATAATATGGAATTGGGTATTCTTTTACATTTGTTTCATCAAATTTTAAATACGCGATTTTTGTGCTTTGTGCATTCCATTCATATAAACGAGTTGCTTCAAATTCTTCTTCATAAACCCAATCGCTTTTACCATTAATTATAGAGTTCCATTTTCCATCAAAAGTTACTTGAATTTCTTCGCCAGAAAGTAAATCTTTATAAAAAAGATTATTAGATTTTATAAATGCAATTTTTTTGTCATCAGGTGAAAACTGAGGAAGCTGTTGTTTCTCTGTGCTTAAATCTTTGATACCGTTTTTGTTGTCGAATAGATAATAACTGCAAGTTTTTGTACGTCTATATAAATATTCAGTTTCGCTCTCTAATAAAAAATAAGTATCGTTGTTTGAAATGGAAAAATGGTGCCAATTAGGTTTCCATAAGCTATTCTTTGTTTTATATTCAGTTAGTTTTATGGTTTCTTTTTTATTTGCAGAGATATCAAACAAGACTATATTTTTTCCAGATTTAGCATCCTCAAATTTTGCGTATAACGGTTTTTTGTGTAAAAATTGAATGTCATCTGCTTCAATTGGTGCATATTTTTGCTTTAAAAAAATGTTTTCAAGTGTTAATTGACAAAAACCTAATTTATAAGTAAATAAAATAAGCAAAAATGCCATTACCTTTATATAGAATTTGTACATGCAACAAAAATACGTTGTAAGAAATGAATTTTATAAAAATTTACATCATGAAGAATATTTTATTTTTATTGATTGCTTTTGTTTTCTTTTCTACAGAAAAATTATTTGCGCAAGAAGAAATCTATCAACCAATAAAAGTGACTGATACATTGTATGATAATGCCAATAAATCAGAGATAAAAAAATTAGATAGATCTGAACGCAGAAAAGCATTAAAAGAACAAGAAAATGCACGTACTGAAGAAGAAAAGAAAAAAGAAATGTTAGATCGATTTCGAATTGGTTTAAATGATATTTCTATTCAAATTGGCGCAGTAACAACATTGAGTATGTCTGCAACAGTTGGTTATATGGTTGTTAAAAAAAGATTAGAGTTAGGTGCAGGACCATTGTTTATTTACCAACGAGTAAGGTATACAAATGGCGCAGCTCAAAATTATTTTGTATATGGTGCAGCTGCCTATGCACGTGGTTTTTTGTATAAAGGAATTAATTTAGAAGCTCGATATGTATTGGCAAACAGACCATCTGTTTATGATGCTAGCAGAAGAGTAAATGTAAATCATTTATTACTTGGTGGTGGTTATGTGCAGCCAGTCGGTAAGATTGCGTATCTTAATATTTCGGCATTATTTAGTGTTATTAATACTGCTGAATCATTGTATCAAGGTACATTTAGTAATAATTTTCCATTGATACTTAATTTAGGATTTAGTTTTGGTTTAGGTGGAAAAGATTAATTCAACCAAGTTAATTTTTTGCTCTTAGCAAGGATAATATCACCATTTTCTTTTATAAATTTTACAGTAAATTGATGCGTCAACACATCAGTAGGTTTGGTATTTATTTTAAAATAAATATTTTTTGTAAAATCAGTTGTTGTATTCATTAAGTCTTTTAAGCTGTTACCATTTTCAGTAATAATGGTCAATAAATTTGTGTTTTTTAGATTGCCATTATAGGTTGTATCGCTGGTAAGTTCTATTTCTTTTATCTTATTGCCAAGTATAATTGTATTAGGTAATGGCTCGCATGCAAATGAAGTATTTGTCAATGAAAAATTAAAATGATTCATCGTAATTTCTTTCAACTCAAAGGTTACAAAAATGAACAATGAATCACTATTTTTTATCGTGTCAAAATCAACTTGCGAACTAATAGAATCTATAAAATTAGAAAGATTTGTAAAATGATGAATTCCAGTAATTTTCTTTATGTCTAATTTAATGTTTTGAGGTGGTGCAGGTTTGCAGCAACTAAACGGAAAAAAACCAATTAATACTAAAATAAAAAGTGATGCTAGAAAATGTTTGAGTTGCATGAAATCAGATTTATTACTTCAAAGGTATTATATCTAATTGTTTTTTCATAGCATCAAAATAATGTAAGTAATTAGCAAGATTTTCTTTTGGAATTTGTTTTACAACATTTAATTTTTCACGCAAAGGATCTACCTGTGCGCCATTTTTCCAAAAGCGATAACACACATGTGGTCCAGTAGCTAATCCAGTTTGACCAACATATCCAATCACTTGTCCTTGTTGCACACGCGAGCCGCAACGCATACCTTTTCCTATACGGCACATGTGCAAATATTGCGTTTCATACATTCTGTCATGCCTTATTTTTACATAGTTTCCGTTGTTCTGTGTAAATTCAGCTTTCTCGACAATTCCACTTGCAGTTGCAATAATAGGTGCGCCAGTTGGTGCTGCAAAATCAGTTCCTAAATGCGCTTTTTCTACTAATAAAACTGGATGAAAACGATGCAAATTAAATCGCGAAACAATAGAGCCACCTTTTTGCAACGGCGATTTTAAAAATGCAGTTTTCAGGTATTTTCCTTTGTCGTCCACATATTGATAACTGCTATCATCTTCTAAAAAATAATCGAGTGCATAAAATGTTTTCTTTTTTTGTTTGATACAAACTGCTTTCACATGACCAACATCTAAAAATTGTCCGTTGATACTGGTTTGATCATAAATAAATTGAATCGTATCGTTCTTGCGTAAATTATTCACCGAAAATTTATTGCCAAGTGCTTTGTTTAATTGCTCTATTAGTTTTTGATCAAGGTTGTTTTCTTTTAATGATTTTGATAACGATTTTTGAATCACTGCTGCAAACTGAATTTCTGTAGTATCAATGTTTTTTTCAAAAAAAGAAATTTGTAACGGATGATATAAAATTGGCTTTTTCTTTTTTTTCTTTTTCTTCGATTTTTTTGAAACAATTTCTTCGGCTTGCTCAACAGGAACAAAACTGGTATCGGTACAATTGGCTATAATATATTCGTAGTTTGATGTTTTAAAGACCAAATATTGCAGTTGCGAAGTAGAATCTGTTTCTTTGGTTAAAATAAAATATTTTTGTTTTTTAGTTGCCGTTTTAAAATCAAAAGCATCTTTGGTTTCATTGATAAATTGGCTGTACTGATTTTTATCTAATTTTAAAGAAGCAAATAATTTTTGCATATTATCGCGTCTGCCGAATTCTTTTTCGCGCACATATAAACTATCGATTTCAATATCTAAAAATGTAGTAGATACAGAATCAACACAAGGTTTTTGCAATTTAGTTGAATCAATTTTTAATGAATCAATAGACGAATGGCTATCTACTTTTTTTTGTTGATTTGAACAAGAAAAAATAAACAGACATAAAATAAATAAACACAAAAAATGTCGAACGGCTTTCTTCATAAAAATCGATTCCGCTCCGATTAATCGGAATTTCGGAACCCAAAGATAATAATAATTGATAATTAGAAGATTTTGCAGAGTTTTATAGCAAATTCTTAACAAAAACTAATGCAGTAAGATATATAAAACGATTGGAATACAAATCAAACGTATAACTTCAGCAGGTTTCGACCAGTTTTTATTTTCAAATAAACCACCAATATTTATCACTGAAAAAATGATAAAAAAAGTAGAAATATATTTTTGTAAAGTATTAAATTTTGGATGTTCAGCATCACCAACTCCAAACAAGAAAAATGAAGCAAATGCAAGCAACAACGCAAATTGAAACACTATATAAATATGAACATTTCGATTACTTTGCGCATCATACAATTGTCGTTGAGTGTCTATTTCTTTTGGAACAATTGCGCCACCTAAATATGCAGGTCGCCAACCAGGTTTTCTAATTAAAACCAAGAAAAAATCTTTTGCATTTTTTACTTTAGAAAGTTGTTGAATAATCCAGCCATAATAATCAAAGTTGGCAACTGCAATATTCCAACTTTTTAATTGTGAAGTAATACCATAATGCACTTCTTCTTCTTCCTGTTGAAATGTACCAAAGATTCTATCGAAAATAATCAACGTGCCACCATGATTTTTATCAATGTACTTTGGATTTACACCATGATGTACTCGATGGTGTGATGGTGTGTTTAAAACATACTCAAACCAAATTGGCATTTTGTCAATTAATCTAGTATGAATCCAAAACTGATACAAGGTTTGAATAGCTGCAATAGTCGCAAATAAAGTTGGACTAAAGCCAATAAATGCTAATGGTAAATAAAACCAAAATGAGCCAAATGTTTGTGTGGCTGATTGGCGCAAAGCAACCGATAAATTATATTCTTCACTTTGATGATGAACAACGTGCGTACCCCAAAGTACGCTTACTTCGTGCGATAAACGATGAAACCAATAATAAAAAAAATCGACGCCAATAAATAACAAAATCCAAGTGTACCATTCATTCGGAATATTTTTTAAAATACGAAAATTATTGTAGATCCAAATATAGACGCCAATGGTTACAATTTTTGTAAACACACCAACCACTTGCGAAATAATACCAGAACTCAAATTAGAAACCGTATCGTTTAAGCGATACAGATTTGATTTTTTCATTCTGTCAATTAGTAGTTCTGCTGCAATAAGAATAAAAAAAGCTGGTATGGAAAGTGTAATAAGATTGAGCATTAGTAAGAAGTTTTTTTAATTAGTTTGATAAGAGTGTTTTCCAATCAAATTCTCAAATTACTTGTCCGCTTCCACAAAAATATACAAGTCTTCGCTGTCTTTTTTCATCCAGTAGTTTTCGCGCGCATATTTTTCCATATTATCTATACTAGAAAATGTTTCTTTATCTTCTTGCTTTACTTTCGTAATTTCTGCAGCGTAATAATTCTCCTGTTTAGTCAATTCGTGCACTTGCAAAGCCAATTTCGCTTGAGAAATCAGTGTGTTTTCACTGAAAAATAAAACATAAATAAAATATCCTAAAAAAAGCAAGATAAACTTATTGCGCAGCGGTGCTGGTATTTTTTCTTTCAATTTTGGATCAATGATTGGCATCTTCTTAGTTATTGTACTATAAAGATAAATATTTTTAACAACACCTAAGTAGGTTCTCTAAAATTAAAATATGAATAAGCTAACGGTAGGTTTTTATATTTAAAATTAAATTGTAACTTTGCAGTCCGAATAATAGGAACAAACTTGCGGGTGTGGCGAAATTGGTAGACGCACTAGACTTAGGATCTAGCGGGCAACCATGGGGGTTCGAGTCCCTCCACCCGCACGAAAATGTTGAATAGTAAATGATATCGTTAAAACACAACGGCATTGTTTATTATTCAACATTTAACTTTTAACAACTATCTATAACTAAAAATTATACAAAGTGAATTCCACACAAACAAACACAGACGCCTTGAATGCAATTATCAGCATTGAAATTTCAAAAGAAGATTATTTACCAGCAGTTGAAAAAGCATTGTCTACGGCAAAAAATAATGCTATTATCAAAGGGTTCAGAAAAGGATTTGTGCCAATGGGTGTCGTTAAAAAAATGTACGGCAATTCTATTTTACTAGATGAATTGAATAAAAAAGTTTCGGAAGCATTGAGTAAACATATCGAAGAAAATAAAATTGATTTATTAGGTCGTCCCTTGCCTTTGCCAAATGAAAATATTCAACTAGATATTAATAATCCAACAGATTACACGTTTCAATATGAAATAGGTTTAGCACCAAATGTTGAGGTTGCTATCAATAAATCAACTAAAGTTACTAAGAACATAATTGCTATTGATGATAAAACATTAGATGAAGAATTGGAAAAAGTTTGCGTACGATATGGTAAAGTTACCAATGAAGAAGAAGTAAAAGAAGGTAAAGAACCCATCACAGAAAAAGCAACTTTAAACCAAGAATTGTTTGACCAAATTTATGGTCCTGGTGTTGTAAATTCTGTAGAAGAATTTAGAGAAAAAGTGCGAACTGAATTGGAAGGTTTTTCAGTTAGCAGCACTAACAATCAGTTCAAAGAAAACATCTATAATACGTTGATGGAAAACACAAAAATTGAGTTACCAGATGTTTTTTTGAAAAAATTCATCAAATCATCTAACGAAAAACCAATTTCTGACGAACAAATTGAAATAGAATATCCAGCATTTGTAAGTGGTTTAAAATGGAATTTAATTAGCGGAAAAATCGCGAAAGATAATGATATCAAAATTGAAATGGCTGACGTTAAAGAATTTTCTAAAAATGCCTTGCGTCAACAATTAATGATGTACAATCCAACCGGACAAGGTGGTTTGCCTGATGAAACTGTAGAGATGCTAAATAATAGTATGATGTCAAAAGATGAACATGTCAAAAAGTCATACGATGGTGCATTGGAACAAAAATTGTTTACATTTATCGAAAGTCAAATTACGATAGACGAAAAACCTGTTGCATTTGCTGATTTTTTTGATAAAAAGTAGAGTAATAGATATGAGATTAGAGATTTGATGCTCTTTCTTGTATTTTTTTCGCATCTAATTTCTAACAATCTAACACTATAAACAAAATGGACTACGGAAAAGAATTTAGAAAATATGCTACCAAGCATCACGGATTGTCATCTATTTATGTAGATGATTATTTACAAAAAAGCATCACCAACCTTACACCAAACATCATAGAAGAGAGACCAATGAATGTAGCTGCATTAGATGTGTTTTCTCGTTTAATGATGGATAGAATCATTTTCATGGGAACTGGTATCGATGATTATGTAGCTAATATCATCATGGCGCAATTGCTGTTTTTAGAATCAGCTGATGCAACACGCGATGTTATGATTTATGTAAACTCTCCAGGTGGCAGCGTTTATGCAGGCCTTGGTATTTATGATACGATGCAATACATCAAACCAAATGTGGCAACTTGCTGCGTTGGTATTGCTGCTTCAATGGCTGCTGTATTATTATGTGCTGGCGAAAAAAATAAACGCAGTGCTTTAACACACTCGCGTGTGATGATACACCAGCCAATGGGTGGTGCGCAAGGACAAGTTTCTGAAATAGAAATTACCTACAAAGAAATTACTAAATTGAAAAAAGAATTGTATGAAATTATTGCGGATCATAGCGGACAACCATACGAAAAAGTAGAAAAAGACAGTGATCGCGATTACTGGATGACTTCTACAGAAGCTAAAGAATATGGTATGATTGACGAAGTATTAAGCAGAAAATAACACCTAACTTTTCTAAAGTTATAACCTTTAGAAAAGTTGAAAACGAAAAAATGCCATCGCAAAAGTGATGGCATTTTTATTAAAACACATCTATTTTTCGTAATTTTGAATTTTAAAATACTTATAACTTTTTCCTTATAACTTATTAACGCTTGTCAATGTCTAAAAAAAATCAAAATAAATGTAGCTTTTGTGGCAAACCAAAAGAAGAAGTAAAAATTCTAATTGCTGGTTTAGATGGTCACATTTGTGAAAATTGCGTAACGCAGGCAAAAACGATTTTAGATGAAGAATTCTTTTCTAAAAAATTGACGAATAAATCTTCTCAGCTAAAAATTCAAAAACCAAAATCAATCAAAGAATATTTAGATCAGTATGTAATTGGACAAGATGAAGCCAAAAAAGTGATGGCTGTTGCCGTGTATAATCACTACAAAAGATTAAATCAACCAGAAACAAAGGACGAAGTAGAAATTGAAAAATCTAATATTCTGATGGTTGGTGAAACTGGAACTGGCAAAACTTTATTGGCAAAAACAATTGCTAAATTATTGAATGTGCCATTTACTATTGTCGACGCAACTATTTTCACTGAAGCTGGTTACGTTGGCGAAGATGTGGAAAGCATTATTTCGCGCTTGTTGCAAGTTTGCGATTATGATATTTCTGCAGCAGAAAAAGGAATTGTGTTTATTGATGAAATTGATAAAATTTCGCGCAAAGGCGACAATCCATCACTCACACGCGATATAAAAGAAGGCACACAACAATCTTTATTAAAATTAATTGAAGGAACCGAAGTGTTGGTGCCACCAAATGGCGGACGCAAGCATCCTGAACAAAAATTACTAAAAGTTGACACAAAAAATATTCTATTTATTTGTGGTGGTTCGTTTGATGGAATTGATAAAGTAATTGCAAAGCGTTTAAAAACATCTACTGTTGGTTTCAAAAAAAATAAAGAAAATGATGAAATTGACAGAGAAAATTTATTGCAATATATTACACAACAAGACACCAAAAGTTTTGGCTTAATTCCTGAATTGGTTGGTCGTTTGCCAGTGCTAACTTATTTAGAACCATTAGATGCTGCTACGTTGAAAGCAATTTTAGTAGAACCAAAAAATTCGTTGGTGAAGCAATACAAAAAATTATTTTCTATAGAAAATATTGAATTAACGATTGATGATGAAACCTTAGATTTTATGGTAGAAAAAGCCATGGAATATAAATTAGGAGCACGTGGTTTGCGTTCCATTTTTGAAGCCATTGTAAACGATGCTATGTTCGAATTACCATCAACAGATATTGATAAATTCTATCTTACTTTAGAATATGCGCAAGAAAAATTGAACAAATCTAAAATGGCGAAGTTGAAAGTGGCGTAGTTATTTTTCATTCCAAAGTGGCTTTGGAAAATAATTTGGGTCAATATTTAAAAGTTCTTTAGATTCTTTGTATAATCTATAATTATAGAAACTACCATCTAATTTATCGAACAAAATTTGTAACTTACTTTTGTCAAAAGTATTGCAATATAAATATGATTGGATAAATGATAATGTCAAATAAGTTGGTTTGTGAGTTAGATGATAATTATAAATAAGTTCATCAACAACGCTATCTCGAATTACATTATACTTTTTTAAACTGTCAGACAGAACCATTTTTCTTAAATCCACAATTCTTGGTAAATTATAAGACTTTGATATGCTATCATTTATATTATTTAACAGTTGAAATTCATCATTTAATTTAGAATTTTTAAAACTTGCATTTTTAGATTTTAGATCAATATTTATTGAAAAATTTCCTTCATGCAAATAAAATGGAATATAGTGTTGAATATCATTATTGTACAATAAAATTACCATTCTAGGTTCTGCAACATAAAAACACATTGAATCTGAAGGCATACCAATTGAATCTTCATAAATTAGATTATTTCTGTCTAAAATGTAAAGACCAGCAAAATCTATTTTATTTAAAAGATTAATTTCGATTCTGCTGTTTATTGGTTGTGATTTAGCATTAAAGAAACATGCGCAAAACAAAACAAATATAAAGGTTGATTTTATCATTGATTAATTGTCAAACATACATCAAAATAACAATTTATTTTTTAAATTTAATGATATAAATATACTTAACTATACATTGCAAAACTCTTACTCATCAATTTTTCTTATCGACTTATGTGATTTATGTAACAATATTTAAAACTTTTGAGTACATTTCTTTATTATCTTTGTAATCTATAATTTATTCATTCACTAATTCTAAATATTTATAAAAATGGCTTTCGAATTACCACAATTACCGTACGCATACGATGCATTAGAACCGCACATAGATGCGAAAACAATGGAAATACATCACGGCAAACACCACAACGCGTATGTAACCAACTTAAATGCAGCTTTGGCTGGCACTGAAAATGAAGGAAAATCGCTGATAGAATTATTAGCTACTATCTCTACACTTTCACCTGCAGTGCGCAACAATGGTGGTGGACATTTCAATCACTCTTTGTTCTGGCAAATAATGTCGCCAACTGGTGGTGGCGAGCCAACTGGAAAAATTGGCGAAGCAATCACTGCAACATTCGGATCTTACGCTACTTTCAAAGAAGAATTTACCAAAGCCGCAACAACGCGCTTCGGTTCTGGCTGGGCTTGGCTGTCTGTTGCTGATGGAAAATTAGTAATCAGTTCCACACCAAACCAGGACAATCCGTTAATGGATGTGGCTGACGTAAAAGGCACACCGCTTTTGGGCTTGGATGTTTGGGAACACGCATACTATTTAAATTACCAAAACCGCAGACCAGACTATATTGCTGCGTTTTACAATGTAATTAATTGGACAGAAGTAAACAGAATGTATGAAGCAGCGTTAACACTGTAATCTTTCTATTTCACATACAAAAAACGTCCTCAATGTTTAGGACGTTTTTTGTTTGTCTTGACCGCAGATTTATCTGATTTACTTGATTAAAATGATTTTCAAATCCTAAAATCCTTTAATCCTACAAATTCTATTCTTTCACAAACGTTCGGCTCACCACTTTTCCGTCTTCCATAAAAATTGCCAGCTGATACATGCCTTTTGGTAAGGTTTGCAGCGAAATTGCTTTGGAAATTTTATTCGTTTCAATTTTCTCACTGAATAAAATCTGACCTACAGTATTAATAATTTTCAAAGTTGCGATTTGCTTTGCTTTAAAATCGATATTTATATTCAGCAGATCGTTTGCCGGATTTGGAAACAATGAGAATTTATCAATGTTAGAATTGTTGTTTTTTGTACCTAATACAATATGCTGAAACGTGTCAGAGAGCGCTTTGCAGCCATTAACGTCTGTAATTTCAACCTGGTAAAAGGCAGTTAATGCAAGATTTGGATGAATAGTATCTTCTGTAGAGCCAGCCAGTAAAATTCCGTTTTGATACCATTTATAAGTAAAACCGGTTTGCGTTTGTAAATATTGACCGCTATTAACTGTAATAATTGGCTTATCAAGTGTATCTGCATTTACCAAGTTAAAACTGTCTTTAACCACACAATTATTGCTGTCTTTCAAAGTCACCACATATTTTCCAGATGCTAAGTTATTGTTCAGTTCAGTAGTATTTCCGTTGTTCCAGTTATATATATAAGGACTAAAACCACCTGTAGCATGTAATTCTATTAAACCGTTTGTCACATTCGGACAACTTGGATTAACCAATCGCACCACATTATTTTTTAACGTATCTGGACGTCTTAAATCAAAACTGTCTTTGCGTACACAGCCAATACCATTAGTAGCTGTTACGTAATAAGTTCCTTCATCTAAATTGCTGATCTGATTTCCAGCACTTCCATTATTCCAAACATAATTAACTGCACCATTGCTGTTAATACTAAAAAGTTCTATTAAACCATCTGTCGTATTGTAACAAGATGGATTTAATTTTCTGATTGCGCCAATTCGGAAAGGTGAACATAACTCTCTTATTTTATAAATCACACCATTGCTAACATTGGAAGCATACAATTCGCCGTCAATATCTTCGCCAAAAGCAGAAATATTGACACCAGTCAATGGTTTACCTATAGCAGTAGTCTGGAAAGTAGCATTATTTTTTTTAATCAGCCAGAAATTTGCGGTGCCATAATCAGCACAAATATAATAGCCATAAAAATCAGGATATTTTGAACCTCTGTACACAAAACCACCGGTAACAGCAATGCCGCCGCTTGCGCTTCTATCATAGTCATAAACCGGAAATTTATAATTGGCTGCACCTGCACAGCCAGAAGTATTAAATGTGTTATTACCTTCATAGCATCGCCAGCCGTAATTTTCGCCACCGGTACTCGTGCTTGCCTGGAAATTTATTTCTTCTCTGGCGCTTTGGCCAACATCACCCATCCACATATCATGTGTCAGCCGGTCAAAACTAAAACGCCAAGGATTTCGCAAACCGTAAGCCCAGATTTCCTGTTTCACATTACTTTGTCCAACAAAAGGATTACTTGCCGGAACACTATACGTTCCTGCAAAATTATTTACATCAATGCGAAGTAATTTTCCTAAAAAGGTATTTTTATTTTGAGCGTTGCCGTTCGGATCACCGCCGCTGCCGCCGTCGCCAACAGCAACATATAAAAAGCCATCATTTCCAAATTTGATACAGCCGCCATTATGATTGGTAAATGTTGGATGTGGAAGTGTAATCACCACTCTTTCTGAATCGATGACAGCTCTGTTTGGATTGTCGCCCACTCTGTAGCGTACAACATTATTGTCGTTTGAATTCTTTTTGGTGTAATACACATAAACATATGCATTGTGTACATAATCCGGATGAAACGCCATGCCTAGCAAACCCTGTTCGCTGCTTAATTGCACTTTAGTTCTAAGATCAATAAAAGTATCAAGTTTATTTCCGGCAGAATCCAATGTCCAGATAATTCCGTTTTGTTGAACTATATATAACTTCCTCGATAAACCATCATTAGCAATATCTATTGGAGAAGTAAATGTGCGTGAAAAGGTATCCAGTTTTATTTTCGGCTGTGCATTTGCGAATAAACTAAGAAATAAGAAAATGTACAAAAGTGTAAATCTATTTAGCATAAAAATTATTTTATACTAATATAACTAAAATTGGATGAAATTGTTCTTTAAGTCTTAACTCTATAAAATAGTCTTGGCTCTTGATTCTAAAAATCCTGACTCTATCTCCTCTCAAATGCCTGCATAGCATCTACCAGCACTTGCACACTTTCTATCGGCAACGCATTATAGCACGATGCACGGAAACCGCCAACCGTTCGGTAACCTTTAATACCATCTATATTATATGGTTTCACAAATTCTAAAAAATCCGCAGTTGTTTGTTCATCTTTAGCTGTGAATACAATATTCATTCGACTTCTGTCTTCTGTAACGGCATGACCTGTAAACAATGGATTCCGGTCGATCTCATTATATAATAAAGCAGCTTTTGCAGCATTGCGTTTTTCCATTTCAGGTAAACCACCTAACTTTTTCAGCCAGCGCAATGTAAGCAGGCAAGTATAAATCGTAAAAACAGGTGGTGTATTATATAAAGAGTTGTTTTTTGCATATACTGAATAATCCCACATTTTTGATTTCGGTCGAGTCGCTCTTCCTAACCATTCATTTTTAATGATAACCAACGTGATGCCTGCACAACCTAAATTTTTCTGAGCGCCTGCATATATAAGATGATACTTGGAAACATCAACCGGTCGCGAAAAAATATCAGAACTCATATCGCACACCACGGGAACTTCATATTGCTTGTCTTCTAAAAACTCCGTACCATATATGGTATTGTTAGAAGTAAGATGCAGATATGCAGCATCTTTATCTACCGTAAAATCTTTTGGAATAAAAGTAAAATTAGCGTCTTTTGATGAAGCGATGATATGGGTTTTGCCGTAGAGCCGAGTTTCTTCTTCCGCGCGTATCGACCAGATATCGGTTTCCACAAAATCAGCGGTTTCGTTATCGTTCAGTATATTATACGGAATCATGTTGAACTGCATATTGGCGCCACCTTGCAGCAGCAGTACCGAATAATCTTCCGGAATTTGCAGCAATTCTTTTATTAAAGAAAACGTTTCTTCCAAAATAGCATCAAATGTTTTGCTTCTGTGCGAAATTTCAAGGATAGACAAGCCGCTGTTATCTATTTCAAGGCACGCCTGTGCGCTTTGCTCAAAAACTTCCTGTGGTAATATAGATGGACCTGCTCCGAAATTGTGTTTTTTCATCTGTGTATTTTTATTGCTTAACTGTTGCCCTAAAAATACGACTAAATCACAAATTCATAAATTATGAAATCATAACGTGTGATGCAAAATTGTAATTGCTATTTCCTTTTAATTACAAGTGTCATTGAATTGTGCCTTTTATTGTTAAGATAAGAACGTTGGGCAATTTCAATTTGCTTTGGATTTGTAATACCTTCTTGAATTTTCACTTGTTTTACCCATTCTTTAACGAAATTATTACTATCATCATTATCAACGGCTTCTGTTTCTGAAAAATATAAATACTCATATTCTGATTTTGCAAACAACTTATAAAAGTCATTCTTTTTAAAATAATGCTTAAAACTTGATGTGTTCTTTTTGTTCGTATAGTGTTTCCAAGAATGAACAACTATAACAATGACAGTATCATTAGTTATGTAACTCTTTAGATTATTTATAAATTCTTTAATTTGGTTAAAATCTAAAAAATGTAAAATATTTGAAAGTATTATTCCTGCAAACGTATGATTATTAAAAGAGTTAGAGGGAAATTTTTCTGTAGAATAATTTACTCTCTCTATATTAAATTCCATATCATTTACTCTCTTCTTTAAATATTCTATTTGGAATTCTTCTTCGTCAATTGCATATAGTTCAAATTTTGAATTTAGCATATCAAGAATATAATTACTTTGACCACAACCAATATCTATTACTTTGCCTGTTTTGCATGATAAATAATGAGTTAGTTAATTTTCAAATCTGGATATGATTTCTTTAGTTGGATACTTTTCATAGTACAATTTCCAATATAGTTTCATTGTATCATTCATACCATCAAATATAACCAAACCCACCAATAAATCAAAAACCTGCTATTTACTGCTGTCCGCCAAAACTCTGTCAGGGTTTTAAACCCTGACAGAGTTAGTCGCAGCATTTTTACCGCTTTCCACGTTTCCTTTACTGGCTTCCACGTTTCTTTTGCCGTTTTCCATTATTCCTGTAATACTTTGCATTACAACTTTACCAACTTCCGCCTTCTATTTATTAATTTCCGCATCCTTTTTATTTATTTCCGCTATTCCTTTACTCGTTTCTGCGTTTCTTTTACTCATTTCTGCTTTCTCTTTACTTATTTCCGGTTCTTCTTTACTCGTTTCCACATTTCCTTTACTGGCTTCCACTGTTTAGTTACTTTTTTCCACTAGTGAAACGTATCAGCTAACAGGTGGAAAGCACCATAGGCAATGTGGAAAGCACCGCAGGAAACATGGAAAGCATCACAGGAAACGTGGAAAACACCGCAGGAAACGTGGAAAGCACCTTAGAAAACGCGGAAAGCATCACAGGAAATGCGGAAACCATCGTAGGAAACGTGGAAAGCATCATAGGAAACGCGGAAAGCACCGTAGGAAACATGGAAAGCATCACAGGAAATGCGGAAATCATTGTAGGAAACGCGGAACGTTTAAAGCAATAAATGCAAACAACCTCATTATTCATTTTCATGATTTTTTCGGATAAATCCTTAACTTAGTTTCAGTAAAACCATAAAATAATGTCAAATATCACCCGACAAGAACGTAACAATCTGTCCGCTATTGCCGAAAAAGTGCGCAACCATCATCCGCTCACGCCAACCGATGTCGAAACTATACTTTCTTTTGAATTGAATGACAAAGAACATTCTGCTTTTAAAATACTTTCTACTATTGCGTTGCCGCTTGCGCTTTTACTAGGCTATAGCATGGCCGCTTATCCTGATTTTTTTGCAAAACTGGTAAGTAATTTTCCATCGTGGACAAATCTTTCTGATAACCAATTATTAGGCGTCGATTATCTATGGAATATTTTGGCGTATAAAGTAAATAAGGTCAATTTCATTTATCATATTCCTAATATCGTTTTGCATTCGTTTGGAATTTTAGGCGTAAAAAAACTGACTGACTATATAAGAAGCAAATCGTGGCTCGATAAGGTATTAGATGCGAAGAAAACAGTGCTGTTAAATGTGGAGGCTGGTACCCAAAAATATGAACTGAAACAAGGACACAGTATTTTATTTGTCGGCAACGGCGATTTTGTGGCGCATCACTACGATTCAGTGACGAGCAACGACGAAACCATAACGATTGCTGCATCTAAACCTATATATACTAATGTTTGGATTAAATATGAAATTGGTTCGCCGTTTACAGCGTTCAAAGAAATTTTAGAATTAGCCAATGCAGGCAATTGCGGCGAAATCGTGTTCTTTCCGGTAACCGATCAGCATTTGTTTTTGCCTGGCGAAACTGATTATGATATTTCGGCTGATCGCTTAGAAGTAATCATTACGGCTATCCGCGACATAGAGCGCATCAATAACTGGAAAGAAAGCAAAGTAATTTTAGTAGGCGATAAGCAGCAAAAAAATGTGCTGCAAACCGAAACAAAAGAAGCCGTGCTGAATGATACATTGGAAACGGTTTCGCTGCAGTCTATTCAGCAAAAGTTTACTCATGTATTTATTATAGATCCTACCGATCTGACGTGCGCTGAATTAATAAAGAAATTTCCGGAACAACAGTTTTTATTCCGTTCGTCACTGCATGGCAGCGAAACGTATAAACACAGGTTTTATACACGCATGGAAGATGCCGGATATATAGAAAAACCAGACGTTGCAGCCAATGTAACTGTTGGTTATGATTTACTGGAAGAGCAGATACAACGCGAATCGTATCACACCGCGTTGCAGAATTATTTTCCTGTGGTACTAAGTAAAGGAGTGCTGGATGCCATTAAAAGACAGAAATTACCGGAAACCAATTTTATTTATGTGCCGGATCTGGTAATAAAACGCTTAAAAGAGATGACAAAAGACGTTTCTTAATTTTTTTTGGTAGAAAGAATAGGTATAAACGCATGTTTTTGTTGCCACAATCGCGCGGATTTAAATGCTGATTCTTGATTTAATGAAGAAAGTTGCACATTTCTTGCCATTTCTCGTTCTTCAAATCACTTTTTCTCTCTGTTTTTTTATGATTTCTCAGGCGATTATGGTTCCAAACTTCAAGTATTTTCGGCGATTTTTCCTTTTTTAGTATAATAAAAAGCAATAAAAAATGTCTTTCATTGGATTATTTTTATTTAAGTAAGATAGTTTAGGATAAATGTTCGGTAGATATTCACCAATTAACTGCTATTTTTCAAAGGTATTTCAATTTTAGTGTAGTGTAAACAGCAAAAAATCAGGTATAAATATAATTAGTTGCTACAACAACTAACTCTCTGTTTTGTAAAACAATGTTTACTTGTAATTTATTGAAATACAATCTATTAAAGCAGTTTCCGCATTTACTGTCAAATAAACTATGAAAGCAAATTTCCTATGTTAATAATGCTTCATTTCAAATCAACAATTATTTAAACTCGTCAAAGTATCAGTAAATACAAGTGTTTCGAGTGAATAAGTATAAAAAAATAAAAAAAATAAAAAAAATGCTTGACAATTAAATTCGGTTTGCTACCTTTGCATCCGCTTTGAAAAACAGCTATACAGCTTCACTTCAAAACAAGTTCTTTCTTCTACTAAGCAAAATATTTATGAAGATTTTTTTTAAAAAATGTTTGCAAATTTAAAAAGAATGCATACCTTTGCATCCCGTTTGAAAAACAGCTGTTCAGCTTCACCTCAAAACAAGTTCTTTTTAACATCTGTAAATGTGCGAAAATAAATAAAAAGATATTTCCACAAATGTTTGCAAATATGAAAAAGAATTCCTTATCTTTGCGCTCCCTTAACGGGGCAACAAAATAAGAAAACAATTTAGTTCTTTGATTTATTGGGGAGCCATTATAGGTTCATTAAAACGAATAAACACATTCAAAAATTAATTTAAAACAAACTCGTACTAAAAGTACATTACAACGGAGAGTTTGATCCTGGCTCAGGATGAACGCTAGCGGCAGGCTTAATACATGCAAGTCAAGGGGGTAGCAATACAACCGGCGCACGGGTGAGTAACGCGTACACAACATACCATATACTGGGGTATAGCTTTGGGAAACTGAAGGTAATCCCCCATAACATTGCGAGAGGGCATCTGATTGCAATTAAAGTTTCGGCGGTATATGATTGGTGTGCGTTTGATTAGCTAGTTGGTAGGGTAACGGCCTACCAAGGCGACGATCAATAGCTGGCGTGAGAGCGCGACCAGCCACACTGGAACTGAGACACGGTCCAGACTCCTACGGGAGGCAGCAGTGGG
>CALLKF010000039.1 GCA_938008535.1 uncultured Saprospirales bacterium
GCATACAATATCAAAATAAGGCGTCATTATACAGACAATAAATTATTAAATAACAACAATAAAAAATTAAAAATCATGGGAAATATACTTTATGCAGTAGCAGTAATTTTAGTAATTGCTTGGGCAATTGGTTTTTTAGGTTATCATGCAGGTGGCATCATTCATATCCTTTTAGTAATAGCAGTAATAGCAGTGATTTTAAGAATCATTCAAGGAAAATCAATCGTTTAAAATTAATAACAATTTTTTATAATAATTAAAATCAAACATCATGACAACAGGAAAAGCAGTATTAGGAATTTTGGCAGGAACTGCCATTGGCGCAGGTTTAGGCATTTTATTCGCACCAGATTCTGGATGCAACACAAGAAAAAAAATCTCAAGAAAAGGACAAGATTATGTTGACGGATTATCAGGTCAATTTAATAAAATGGCAAGTTCAATCGGTCAAGAGTTTAACATGTTAAAAGATGAAGTAAATCAATTATCTGACAACACTAAAGCTAAAGCACAAGAAATTAAAAAAGATTTTACTTCTTAAAAACAATTTTAATTACTGACAATAAAAGTTCATAGTATGGAATCACTAACTGCAATCAGTTCACTTGAATCTTTTTTAGATAAAACACAATCGTATGCTAAAACATCAATTGAGTTATCAAAACTAAAAGGATTGAACGCAACAACAAACGTAGTTACTGAAATATTAGCGCAAATAATTGTGTTAATGATAGCAATGTTATTTTTTGTAATTATTAGTATCGGTATAGCGTTTTGGATTGGTGAGTTGCTTGGCGTACTGTACTATGGATTTTTTATTGTCGGTGGTTTTTATTTTTTAGTCGGTTTGTTATTTTACTTTTTCTTGCAAAAATGGATAGACAAACCGTTTAGCAATTTAATCGTTTCAAAAGCACTTCAATAAATGATATGGAAACAATAATTACATCAAAAGAAAAATTGGTAGAAGCAATTCGTTTTTTGGAAGAAAAAAAGAATTTAGAAGAAGCAGATTTGAAAAAACATTTCAATGAAACCTATGAACAATTAAATCCAATCAATATCATTAAAAACTCGATTGCTTCTATGGAACAATCGCCTGAATTTAAAAATGATTTGATAAAAACTTCAATTGCACTAGCAGTTGGCTACATCGTAAAACGCATAATCATTGGCATTTCAGACAATCCTATTCGTTTAGCAGTAGGAAATTTCGTGCAAGTATTTGTGTATGGTTTAATTATACGAAATCCAGCATTTATCAAAAAAATAGCAATTGTTTTTTTGCAATTTATAATGAAAATTAGAATTCACAACCAACAACTTGCTCTGCAAAATACAGAAGAATAAATTAAGTAATTAAAAATAACTTTAATCAAATATAAAAGTAAACACATGAAAAATATAATAAAATTTTTGCTGATTACAGCATTCGCATTTATTGCAACAAACATAAACGCACAAACATCAGTAGAATCTATTGTTATACAAAAACACAATAGAAATGCAGTGAAATTAGAAATTAATCAACCAGAACAAATTACACAAACAGCTTTAGATCAACGTTTCAAACGTTCTGGTTTAAAAGGTAAAACGAGCAAAGGTGTACTTTATATAAAGGTGTTACATTATCTGAAATTAGCATCAGTAAATTAGATATTTACACAAGAGTCGTAAAACACGGAACAGGTAGCATTGTATACATGGCAGCCAGCAAAGGTTATGATAATTTTGCAGGTGCTGAAGACACAGAAATCACTGCAAACATCGAAGCATTTTTAACTGCATTTGTAAATGATGCAAATTATCGTTCAGTTGATGTTGATTTAAGTGCGCAAATGGATGATGTTGCAAAGCAAGAAAAAGCATATCAAAAATTATTGGAAGATCAAAAAGATACAGAGAAAAAGAAAGCTGATGCTGAAGCAAAATTAATTCAAATTCAAAATGAATTAGATTCTAAGAAAACAGAATTAGATTTGAAAAAAGCAAATTTGGAAGAGCTGAAAAACAAACGAACTACTATAAATCAACAGTAATAATTAATTCAAAAAATAATTGTATGAAACCACATATTGGAATATCAGAAAAGAAATTAGCAAATACAGCAAGCATACTCTCAGTAGTACTAGCAGATGAAATGACCTTGTATGTCAAAACAAGAAAATTTCACTGGAATATTTATGGTGAAAGTTTTATGGAATTACATAAACTTTTTGAAAATCAGTATAAACAGTTGGAAGAAATTATAGATGAAGTTGCAGAACGCATCAACAAACTCGGTGAACAAACGATTGGAACGATGAAAGAGTTTTTATCACTTACTTCAATTAAAGAATCTGCTGGAAAATATCCAAAACAAAATGAAATGTTACATGAGTTATTAACAGACCATGAAACGGTAATTGTTCAATTGAGAAAATATATTGATAAACAACAAAAAGAAATTATTGATGCAGGAACTATCGATTTTATTACAGGTTTGCTGCAACAACATGAAACAATTAGCTGGATTTTAAGACGCTATCTGAAATAAAAAGTATACATGATTAACAATTAGCTATGGCTTTCGTAGATGTTGGAATTATTTCTGACATCTATTTTTTTATTTGTTTTAAATAAGTTGAATACTAAATACTTATTAATTAGTAAATACAGGTTGAATAGTGTAACTTTAGAAATAGCAAAAGTTATTTTTATTTTAAATTAACGAATGCTTTCTGAGGCGATACGCTGCTGCTATTCTACTTATCTGAATTTATTTCATGCTCACACTTAAAATCTGTGATTTATGTAACTTTTAGAAATTGTTATACAACAGATTTTATTCTAATTTTTCAAACTTCGTTATAGTAATAATCTATAAATTATTTCTTTGAAGCTCTATATAAAATACATGGTTAGCACACGCTGTAAAATGGCTGTAAAAGACGCGTTGAAAAAAATGGGTCTGCATTTTATTGTAGTTGATTTAGGTGAAATTGAAATTATGGAAACAATTTCAGATGATCAACGAACACAGTTAAAATTAGAATTGAGTGATTCTGGATTAGAATTGATGGACGACAAAAAAGCAATTCTAATTGAAAAAATTAAAAACGTAATTACCGAAATGATTCACCATTCAGATGAGTTTCCAACCATCAATTATTCAGATTTTATTAGCCAAAAATTAGAATATGATTACACGTATTTATCTAATATTTTTTCAGAAGTGAAAGGTATCACTATTCAACATTTTATTATCAGTCATAAAATTGAACGTATCAAAGAATTGCTGATGTATGACGAATTAAATCTCACAGAGATTTCGTATAAATTACATTATAGTAGTGTAGCACATTTATCCAATCAGTTTAAAAAAATAACTGGTTTAACACCTTCTCAATTTAAAAATTTAAAAGATAGAAGTAGAAAACCATTGGAAGAAATTGGCAATTAAATATCAATTATATGGAAGTCAAAAATAAAATAGATTATCAGTATGCAAGAAGTTTAATTGAAGCAACATTAGATCCATTGTTTATTATTAATGTTGATGGGAAAATTACAGATGTTAATCAAGCAACTATAAATGCTACAGGTCTTTCTCGTTTAAAGTTAATCAATACAAATTTTTCAAATTATTTTACAGAACCTAAAAAAGCAATAGAAGTTTATCACGAAATTTTCGAAAAAGGATTTGTAACTAATTTTGCTTTAACAATTATTGATGGTGAATTAACAGATGCACTATTTAACGGTTCTGTTTATAAAGATGAAAATGATAAAGTTGTTGGTGCAATGCTTGTTGGTAGAGATATTACTGCTCAAAAATTGCTTTCTAAATATTCATTAAGTTTAATTGAAGCAAGTCAAGATCCGTTGGTTACCATTAGTACAGAAGGAAAAATTACAGACATGAATCAGGCAACTGTTAATATTACTGGCATTACTCGTAAAAAATTAACTGGAACTGATTTTTTTGATTACTTCACCGAACCACAAAAAGCTCGCGAAGTATATCAAGAAGTTTTTGCTAATGGTTCCGTTGCAGATTCACCATTAACACTTCGTCACAAAAATGGAAAACTTACAGCTGTATTATTCAATGGTTCAGTTTATAAAGATGATAGAGGAAAAGTATTAGGTGTTGTTATTGTTGCAAGAGACGTTACAGAACAACAAATAATTGCAACCGAATTAATTGAAGCAAGAGTGTTTGCTGAATTGGCAACTGGAATTGCAGAACTTGCAAAAAATAAAGCTGAAACCGCAACTCGTATTGCTGAAGATTCTGTGAAAGCAAAGCAACAGTTCTTGTCGAATATGAGCCACGAAATTCGCACACCAATGAATGCAATTATTGGTTTTACAAAAGTAGTTTTGAAAACAGATTTATCACCAAAACAAAAAGAATATTTACAAGCTATAAAAATGAGTGGTGACGCGTTAATTGTCTTAATTAATGACATTTTAGATTTAGCAAAAGTAGATGCTGGCAAGATGTCTTTTGAACATGTGCCTTTCAAATTAGCGTTATCTATTTCTGCGATGTTGCATTTATTTGAAACAAAAATTCAAGAAAAAAATTTAGAATTAATTAAAGAATACGATAGCCGAATTCCACAAGTTTTATTAGGTGATCCAGTACGTTTGCATCAAATTATATTAAATTTAATTAGCAACGCTGTTAAGTTTACTAGTAAAGGAAAGATTACCGTTAGTGTTCGTTTATTGAAGGAAGATGATGATATCGTAACCATTGAGTTTGCTGTTTCAGATACAGGAATTGGTATAGCAGAAAGTAAAATATCTAGCATTTTTGAAAACTTTCAACAAGCATCCAGCATCACATCGCGCTTGTATGGCGGCACTGGTTTAGGTCTTGCTATTGTGAAGCAATTAGTAGAGCCACAAGGTGGAACCATTAGTGTAAAAAGTAAAGTAGATGAAGGTTCTACTTTTAGTTTTATTTTGCCATTTCACAAAACAAAAGAACAAGCAGCATCGGAAATTGATTTGGTAGAAGTTGATGCTGAAATTAAAAACATAAAAGTTTTAGTGGTAGAAGATATTGCACTCAATCAATTGTTGATGAAAACCTTGTTAGATGATTTTGGATTTGAACGAGATATTGCTGCAAATGGAAAAATTGCTATCGAAAAACTACAAAAAAATACGTACGATATTATTTTAATGGACTTGCAAATGCCTGAAATGAATGGCTTTGAAGCAACTGAATATATTCGTAACACCATGAATTCTAAGATTCCAATTATTGCATTAACGGCTGATGTTACTACGGTTGATTTGGAAAAATGCAAAGCAGTTGGCATGAATGATTATATAGCAAAACCTGTTGATGAGCGATTGTTGTATGCTAAAATTGTTAACGTCGTAAAGAAAGCAATGCCAATTGTTGAAGTTAAAAAAGTGGAAGAAACTAAAAATGTAAGATGCATTGATTTAGATTATTTAATGCATCATACTAAATCAAATCCAACGTTAATGATGGAAATGATTGAGCTATATCTACAACAAACACCAACTTTAATTAAAGAAATGAAATTGAGTTTAGAAAAAAAAGATTGGAATATGCTATATGCAACGGCACATAAAATAATTCCTTCTTTTTCAATAGTTGGTATTAGTGCTGATTTTGAAAACATGGCAAAAAAAATTCAAGAATACGCAAGTACACAACATCAAACTGATGCTATTCATGAAATGGTTTTGAAACTTGAAAAAGTATGCGACCAAGCATGCGCAGAATTGTTGGAAGAATTTAATAAAATTAAAAATACTCATGCAAATGCAAGCACAAAATAAAATAAAAATTTTTCTGGTAGATGATGATGCGTTGCTTTTAAAATCGTTAGAGATTGAGTTTTTAGAGCTCGCAGATTTTGATGTTGAAACATACGCAACTGGTGAGCGTTGTATCGAAAATTTAGCACATAAACCAGATATAATTATTTTAGATTATCATTTAGATGGCATTGATAAAAATGCAATGAATGGCATAGATACATTAGATAAAATAAAAGAATTTAATCTAGAAATTCCGGTAATTATGTTGTCATCGCAAGATAAAATTGAAGTTGCTGTTAATTGTATGCATCACAAAGCTGCCGATTATGTAGTGAAAAGTGAAACTGCATTTATTCGTCTACAAAAAAAAATTGCAACTATTTTAAATATTAAAAAAATGGAAAAAGAACTGAGTTGGTACATGGATAGAATGTAAAAAATCAAACAATAACTTTAGAAAAGTTTGAATTTTTTCGCAACGAAACTTTTCTAAAGTTTAAATAAAAAAATAAAATGAAAAACAACATCATAAAATCAGTATGCATACTATTCGTATGTGCAAGTATTTTTACAGCTTGTAAAACCGCAACATCTAAAGATGAAGATTCAACAACAACAACTGTAGATACAACTTCTACCTCAGATACAGTTGAAAATGTAGAAGAAATAGAAAAAAATACAGATAATATTGACACGTCAAAAGCTAACAAAAATGATGATATGAAATTAATTCCACTAACAATTAATGTGACAAATCTTAAGTCTAAGACAGCAATAATTGTTATAGGTTTGTACGCAACATCCAATAAGTTTTTAGATGAAAATGATCAGTTGCAAGAGTATAGAATCAAACCCAAAAATGGAAAATTTTCTGCAAAAATTACTAACCAAAAGTATGGTGAATTTGGAATGGCAATTTATCAAGATGTAGACGGCGATGGAAAAATTACTAAAAATTTAATTGGTATTCCAAAAGAACCATATGCATTCTCAAACAATTACAAACCAACCATAAAAGCACCGTCTTTTAATGATTGTAAATTTACTTACAGTGCTAAATCGAATACAGTAAACATGAAACTCATTCAGTAAAAATTACATCAGCGAATGTTGTAAATATTCTAAATATTTCTGTAATGATTTATTGTATAAAGTTGCTGAATTTGTAACCTGATTTAGTTATTACTTTTCAGAGGATGGTTTACTAATTTCAATACTTAAATACTAAATATGAATTGGACAATAATTATAATTTTCATTGCAATGGCAATTGCATTAATTGTATTCTTGATTTACAGAAATGTAAAAGATGAAAATGAATTTGAAGCAGAATTAAAGAACGACTCAACCGATATAAAAGAAGAAGACATTTGGACTGAAATTAATGATTCTGCAAGATAATTTTTATAGCTAAGAGTTTGTTTTTAAACATCAAAATTAAATTTATAAAAATGAGAATAGAAAAAAAATTAGGTATTTGGATGGATCATTCAACTGCTCATGTCATGGAATTTTCAATAGATACCATTGAAACTGAAAAAGTAGAATCAGAATTTACGCATCAGGAAAAAGAACACAGTTTGAGCAAAAGCGAAAATTTGATGCACAATAAAGAACAACAAAAACAAGGTGCATTTTATAAGCACTTAGCTGATATCATTAAAAATTATGACGATGTAATTTTATTTGGTCCAACCAATGCAAAAGTTGAACTACTAAATATTTTAAATGCAGACCATCATTTTGAGAATATAAAAATCAGAGTGGAACAAGCTGATAAAATGACAGAAAATCAAGAGCATGCTTTCGTTAAAGAATATTTTGCAAAACATAATTTGATAATAAATTAAATAAAAATGGAAACTGAAATAGAATTAAACTCAAAAATTTTAGCAGTAACAACTAAAATACATAACAACCATCCGGAATTATCTAAATACTTAAATGAAATGCCAATCACTATTCCAACTGAAAGCAGCCCAGAAATTACTTTAAAAGTTTTGAATGAATATTATCAATCGCTAGTTGATATGCTAAAAAAATACGAATTAGAGCATCCATTATAATAGATGTTTTTTTTTCTATTTACAAGTCAAAACAAATTTCTTTAAATATTTTACAATTTTTTGCCAGGTTATTTTCAAACCTTCCAAAAAAAATTAGGCAACTACCCAAATAGTAGTTGCCTAAACATTTTATTGAAGTTTTTTTACGACTATAAAACTGTACATTCAGCAGCTGGTTTAGCACCAGAATTTTGCCAAAATGATTGACGATCTTTACAATTGCTACGTGCATCAACTAAACTTGTGCTTGGATATGACGTGCTTTCAAATTCAGCACCACCATTTTTCTCTTTACAGCTACATGTGTAATCTTTTCTACAAGATGTCATACCTATTGCCATAACAACTGTGATTCCTAATAATAATTTTTTCATGATAATTAATTTATATTGTTTTGAATAGTACAAAGTTCCGTTATTTTGCATCCATTCTAATTACACAAAACTTGCAAAAAGTTGCATCTTTCACACTTTTTATAATAACTACCTTAGTCTTTATTTTTACAAAATGAAAATGAATCTGAAATAGATATTTTAATATAAATTGGTTTTATGTGTCGCGCTTAAAAGAGAAAAAATATTGATTAGCAAGCAACAAACAAAAAGAGCAACTTAAATAAGTTGCTCTTTTGTTGACCGACAAGGATTCGAACCTCAACTAAAAGCACCAAAAACTTCTGTGCTACCGTTACACCATCGGTCAAAATGGAGTGCAAATTTATAGCTTTTTTTACAAAAAAGAAAATATTTTCTCAAATCACCATTAAAAAAACTTTATTTAATTTTGTTGATTCACTTTTAAACTTTTTTTTAAGTTCAATGTTATTAAAAAATGTCATCTAAATTTAAAATAATAGCTACTTTAATAGCTACGAGTATTTTATTAATGATTGCCTATGCTATTTATATCTATTTCAAACCAGTTAAAAATATTGCAAAACAACAAACCGATATACAACTTACCGATAAACAATTGTTTGATGACTTTAACAGCAATCCAACAAATGCAGACTCAATTTATAAGAACAAAATTGTAGAACTTACTGGTATATTTACAAAATCTGAGATTAAAGACAGTGTTTGTAACGTGATTTTTGATAATGGTGGAAATTATATAGTGATTGCTGGTGGTTTGTTTGTTCAAAAAAAGGAGATTGAACTTCTCAAAACAGGTAGCAAATTGACCATAAAAGGAATTTATAATGGTTTTGTGATGAATGATGAAATGTTTATGATACCAGCTGAAATAAAAATAGACAAATGCACTATATTAAAGTGAAAAATTTAAGAATATTATTTGCAGTTCTAGCTCTATGTTTAGTCGTAGCATGTAAGCACGAACCTGAGAAAATAATTCCAGTTCCACCAGTTGCACCACTACCTGATTGTGATTCTACCGTAATAAAATTTACAACAGATGTAATGCCATACGTCAACTCTAGTTGCGTAGTACCAGGTTGTCACGACAATAAAGGTCCAGCTGCTGGTATTGATTTATCTTCGTATGACGCAATCATGAACGCAACAGTGCGTGGTGTGAAAATTGTAAAACCTGGAGATCCACTAAATAGCAAATTCTGTCGTGTTTTATTTTTGCTAGATCTAGTGCCAATGGCACCGCCTTTTAATTATCAATTATCAAATAAGGCCAAAGATAATTTTGTAAAATGGGTACAACAAGGTGCTAAAAACAATGCACCATGTGTTACCAGAGTTGACACTACTCAATTTAAATATAGAACAACTATTGCACCACTAATTAATAAATATTGCACAGGTTGTCATTTTGGAAATTATAACTCAGGCAATGTTTTATTGACAAGATATAGTGAAGTAAAAGCAGTGGTAGATAGCAATAAATTATATCAGGTAATTGCAAATATTGATGGTTTTCCAAAAATGCCAACTGGTGTGGTAACCATGCAGCCAAATGAAATTGTTCAAATCAGAAAATGGATAGAAGACGGAGCACCAAATAATTAAAATGAAGAAATTAATTTCCATATCATTATTCATTGTCATTGCAATTGTTTCATTAACAGTTACCAATGCTTGTTATTACGATAAAGAGGATATTTTATATCCTGAACAACCTTGTGATACATCTAAAACTGTTTCTTATTCAAGTGATGTAGTGCCAATTTTATCTGTTAATTGTTATAATTGTCATAGTTTGGTGAATGCACCTGTTTACGGAGAAAATCTTATTTTAGAAGGATATGTAAATTTAAAAACCTACATGCTTCTGGAACCTGAAACACTTGAAAATTCTATAAATCAAAATGGCAAAGCATTGAATATGCCTCGTGGTGCTGCAAAATTAGCGAAATGTTCTATTAGTGATATTGAAATTTGGGTAAAGCAAGGTGCTCGAAATAACTAAAATTAACTCAATGAAAAAAATAAAATTACTTTCAATCGTATTGTTTTTTGTAAGCACATTATTTGCGCAAAACAATAAATATTTTACTCGTAATGCAACAATAACTTTCGTTTCTGCTGCTCCAATGGAAAAAATTAGTTCCAAAAATAGCCAAGTAAATTGTATTCTAAATACACAAACGAATGATTTAGCGTTTAAAGTAGTCGTAAAAAGTTTTGAGTTTGAAAAACAAGCAATGGCTGATCATTTTAATGATGATTATTTGCAATCTGATAAATTTCCAAATGCAACTTTCGAGGGAAAAATTACCAATACAATTGATTATACAAAAAATGGGAAATACGACATTTTTGTTGATGGCAAACTGACGATTCATGGTGTTACAAAAGCACTTAAACAAAAAGGAACAATTGAAGTTAAAGATGGAAAAATTATGGCGAAATCAACCTTTTCCATACTTCTTTCAGATTATGCAGTTACGGTTCCAAATGATTATCTGAAAAAAATTAGCAATACCGTTGATTTAAAAATTGACGCTGTGATGACACCTTACGTACGTTAAAAAGCTATATGCAAAAAATTATATACACCATTTTATGCTCACTTTTTTTTGTTGCGAATGCACAACAAAAATACGATACCATCTATGTTGTTCGTGTAGATACTATTTATGTATTACACAACGATTCTACAAAAATAGAAGAACCTGTTGAAGAAGCATCAACTTCATTGTTAGATGAATTAAATACAATTACTGTAGCACCAAAACCAAATCCCAAAAAAATAAAAATTTACAACACTTTTGGCGGAACGCATTTAATTAATGGACAAACCATTGAAACCATTAACAAAAAAACAATGGCAATGATTATTTCGCACCGCTTTGGAAGAATTAACCAAGGTTGGCGAGATTTTTTCGGACTCGATCAAGCGTCTATTCGTTTAGGTTTTGAATACGGCATTTTGGATAATTTAACTGTTGGTTTAGGTCGAAGTAATTATAACAAAACATTCGATGGTTATGTTAAATACAGATTTTTATCTCAAAAAGAAAAAGGCATGCCATTGTCTATGTGTCTTTATACCAATATGGCTATAAGCACGGCAAAATACATCAACCAAAATAGAAAAAACTACTTTAGTTCTAAGCTGTCTTATACTTTTCAATTAATGATTGCTCGAAAATTTAATAAATATTTTTCAATGCAATTGATGCCAACCGTAGTGCACAAGAATTTAGTAAAAACACAACAAGATAAAAATACATTGTTTGTTCTTGGTGCTGGCGTTCGTATCAATATGTCAAAACGCTTGTCTTTTTTGGCAGAATACTATGCACGTATTGGCGATAAATACAACAGTGGTGGCTATCAAGACGCTTTTGCAATTGGATTAGATATTGTAACAGGTGGTCACGTTTTTCAATTGCAATTAACCAATGCACAAGCAATGTATGAAAGTGGTTTTTTGCGAGAAACTACCGGAAAATTTTGGAAAGGAGATATTCACATAGGTTTTAATATTTCTCGTACTTGGAGTACGGCTCGCAAACCAAAAGAAGAACGCAAAGCTAAAAAACAAGAACGCATGCAAAAAAAACTTGCAAAATCTATTTCTTAGCCAATCAATTTCCAACTTCACATTAATTCACACGCTATTCTTTCCAAAAACAGGTTATTTTTCTTATTTTTGGCGAAAATAATTTTTAATGAACAAACAATACAAACGAATAAACTCCATAGTTGGATTTATTGTTTTTGCAGTATCACTTTGGCAATTTACTTCAACATCAGAATCTGCTGGTAGTTTATGGGATTGCGGCGAGTTCGTTTCTTGCGCACTAAAATTACAGGTAGCACATCCACCAGGAGCTCCTATGTTTTTGTTAATTGGAAGATTCTTCTCCTTGTTTAATCCAAAAAATCCTGTTGTAATGATTAATTTCGTTTCAGCACTTTCAACTGCATTAAGCGTACTGTTTTTGTTTTGGACAATTACAATGGTTGCCAAAAAACTTATGCATAAAGAAGGTGAAATAGAATTTACATTAGATAAAACATTGGCAATAATGGGTGCTGGTATTGTGGGTGCTTTAGCTGCTTCTTTCTCAGACACTGTTTGGTTTTCTGCTGTAGAAGGTGAGGTGTACGCAACATCCATGTTCTTTATTTCCATCGTACTTTGGGCCGTTATGAAATGGGACGAAGCAGCCGACGAACCTTACGGAAACCGCTGGTTAGTATTTGCTGCATACATGATTGGTGTATCATTAGGTGTGCATTTGCTTTCATTATTGGTAATTCCAGTAGCAGTTTTAGTTTACTATTTCAAAAAGTTCAAACCAACTTTCTTTGGTTTTATAATAGCTTTTGTTGTCGGATTTATTTTGTTAGGTACTGTCCAAATTGGCGTCGTTCAAACTGCTACTTCATTAGCTGGTAAAATTGAATTTTTTACCGTTAATTCATTGCATCTACCTTTTAATGTAGGTTTTGCATTTGCGTGGATATTGCTATTCGGAACACTTGTTTTCTTAATGTATTATGCATATAAAATAAAACATGCTGATTTGCAATTATTTGCTACATCATTTTTAGTAATATTTATTGGGTTTTCTTCTTATGCAATGGTTCCAATCCGTGCAGCTGCAAATCCACCAATTAATATGAACGCACCAAAAGATGCTTTCAGCTTGTTGTCATATTTAAATCGTGAACAATATGGTTCTCGTGCTTTAGTAAAAGGTCCTTTATTTGATGCACAACCTATTGCTTATGCAGACAAAGGCAAAGATTACTATCCAGATGATTCAACTAAACGCTATGAAGTAAAAGGCGAAAAGTTTGATTATCAATATGATCCAGCAGATGAAATGCTTTTTCCAAGAATGGGACCAACGAACGATGGCGAAAGTGCAGCAGCATTGTATCAATATTGGACTGGCTTTCAAGGAAAACCTACATTTGGAGACAATCTCACTTATTTTTTCCGTTATCAGTTAGGGTACATGTACAAACGCTATTTTATGTGGAATTTTGCTGGTAGACAAGATGATTATCAAGGAACACCTGGTAACGAGAAAATGAATGGCGACTGGTTGACTGGTATTTCTTTTATTGATAATATGCACCTTGGTAGCCAAGATGGATTGCCTTATCAAATCCTAAATCAAAAAGCGCGCAATAAATTTTATATGTTACCTCTTTTATTAGGTATCATTGGTATTGTGTATATGTATTCTAAAAGCAAACAACAAACATTGGTTTTCGCATTGTTATTTATTGTTACTGGTATCGCCTTGATTGTTTACACCAACCAACCACCACGCGAACCTCGTGAGCGTGACTATGCTTTAGTTGGTTCATTCTTTGCTTTTTGTATTTGGATTGGTTTAGCAGTTGTTGCTATTTACGATTTCTTAAAAAGTAAAAAATTGCCTGGCTTACCAATTGCCATCGCAACAACTATAATTTGTTTATTAGTTCCTTTTGTTATGGCAAAAGAAGGTTGGAATGACCATAATCGCCATGGTAGATACATGGCGCGTGATTTTGCTGCAAATTATTTAGTAAGCTGTCCACCAAATGCTATTTTATTTACACAAGGTGATAACGATACCTATCCTTTATGGTATGCACAAGAAGTAGAAGGCATTAGAACCGACGTTCGCATCGTAAACTTAAGTTTATTAGGTGTAGATTGGTATATAGATTTCTTACACCGTGCAGCTAATAAATCAGGTCCAATACCATTCTATAAAGATTTTATTTCTAAATCTTACAGAGGAAACAACAGAGATATGATTCAGCTAAATGATCAGTCTGGTTTTGCCGATCCAAATCAATATTATGATATCCAAAATATTATGGCATTTGTACTGAGCGACGATGCTAAATATAAAGCTCAAACGAGCAAAGGTGATGCTGTGAATTATTTGCCTACTACAAAATTAAAATTAAAAGTGGATAGAGCTGCAGTTGAAAAATATGGTGTAGTTCCAGATCAGTTTAAAGATAAAATTGTAGACGAAATTACTTGGGATTTAGGTAAAAATAGAATTATTAAATACGATTTAGCGGTACTAGCTATGGTTGCTGCTGCAGATTGGAGTCGTCCAATTTGTTTCTCTAATACTGTTGAAGATGTATATTACAATGGATTAGGAAAATACTTAATTCAGGAAGGCGAAATATTACGATTCGTACCTTGCAGATTTGAAGAAAATCAACGTGGTTACACTGCCGTAAACACGCAGAAATCTTTCGATTTAGTAATGAAAGATTTCAAATATGGAGGAATGGGTGAGCGTGAAATGTTTATGGATGAAAATTCTGCGAGAATTATGAATACCTTAAAAAGCGTTCATTTTGGTATTGCTGATGATTTAATTAGAAACAACAGAAAAGCAGAAGCAGTAAAAGTATTAGACAAAGTGAAAAAAGAATTTACCTACGCAAATGCACCATATTATTCACCAAATAATCGTTTCTTTAATGTATTGAGTGTACAATGGATTGATTTATATTACAGAGCTGGTGCAAAAGAAAACGCGAAACCTGTGATTGAGTTATTTATCAAAGATTTGAAAGATTGTTTGCGTTTTTACAATTTGCCAAATAATGAATTTGCAGCATTGTATTCAAACGAAAAGAAATCAGCAGAAGAACTAGTAAAACGTATGCAAATGGTGGCAGCTGCCAATCAAGATGCAGATTTTATGAAGCAATTAAATGCTGCTTTTCCAACGATTGTACAAAGTGCTGATGTACAACCAAACGTAACTGTACCTCAAAATATATTAAACTAAATCTTTGGAAATCTGACATTTGTCAATTATATTTGATGAAACAAAATTTTAAAAAAAATGGGAATGTTAAAAGAATTTAAAGAGTTTGCCATGAAAGGCAGTCTAATTGATACAGCCATTGCATTTGTAATGGGTGCTGCTTTTGCAACAGTATCTACTTCATTTATAAATGGAATGTTTATGCCAATTGTTGCCTTAGTTTTTCAGGTAGGTGACATGAGCGGAATGAAAATTGTACTTAAAAACGCTGTAACTGATGCCGCTGGTGTGGTTACTACGCCAGAAACTGCAATCATGTATGGTACATTTTTAGGAGCTGTTATTAATTTTATCATTGTAGCATTTATTATGTTTATGGTAGTTAAAGCTATGAATGCAACTAAAAAAGCAGAAGCAGAAGCAGCACCTGCACCACCACCAGCACAAGAAGTATTATTAACTGAAATCAGAGATTTACTTAAAAAATAATAGTAAAACCCTTTTATAGTCTAGAGCAGGCCACTTCGCAAGAAGTGGCTTTTTTAAATCTACTTCTGTGAAATTTGTGCAATCTATAGTTGTCGTCCAACCATTAAAGAATCTATGAGAAAATAAATCAAATAACTTCATAACTTTATCACTTCTAACAAATCAGATGAAACAACAAATAGTAGCAGGCAGAAATCCAGTCATTGAATTATTAAAATCAGCCAATGAAGTAGAAAAAGTGCTGATTTCTAAATCGGCTTCTGGTGAAGTGATTAAAGAAATTTTGGATTTATGTAAAAACAGAGAAATCTATTATCAATACGTTCCAGAAGTAAAAATAAATTCACTTACACGCGCCAATCATCAAGGTGTGGTCGCCATCACTGCGTTGATACAATATTATCAAGTTCAAGATATTATAGATTATGTGTTTGAAAAAGGCGAAGAACCATTGTTGCTCATTTTAGAAAACGTAACCGATGTACGCAACTTAGGCGCATTGGCCAGAACTGCGCTTGGTTTAGGTGTACACGCAATTGTTTTTCCTAAAAAAGAAAGTGCAGCCATTAATGATGTTGCCATGAAAATATCGGCAGGTGCGTTGCTCAAAATTCCGGTTTGCCGTGTCGAAAATTTAGCTGCTACCATAAAAGATATTAAAAACAACGGCATCAAAGTGATTGGTTTAGACGGAACAGCTTCGCAGTTTATACACGAAGCAAATCTTTCTGGACCGCTTGCCATTATTGCTGGCTCTGAAGATGAGGGCATCACCAATCCAACTATTCGTTTGGTAGATGAGTTGGTGAAGTTGCCAATGAACACCGAGCTTGAATCCTATAACGTATCCGTTGCCACCGCAATGGCGTTGTATGAAGTGAATAGACAGAAGTTGAACTAAGACTTCAAGAATTACAAAACAAATTTCACCAAAAATCTCTATTAAACCACGCCGAAGCACTCAGATTGCTTTGGTTTTATGTTTTTTACCTAAAAATTAAACCAAGAAAAAAAATATTTCTTTTAGAATAGGAGTAAAGTTAATTAGAATGAAAGTAACTCTAATTAGAACGTGCTTAACTTATATTAGAATGAAAGCAACTTCTATTACAATGAGAGCAGCTTTAATTAGAATAAGAAGAAATAAAATTAGAATAACAATAAAGTCAATTAGAATGAGAGTAACTACAATTAGAATGAGAATAATTTAAATTAGAATGAGAATAACTCCAATTAGAATAAGAGTAAAGTTCAAAATTTATTGATTTTCAAATACCAATTATCTACTTTCTAATGAAATTTTATCACTTTGAAGTGTATTTTAACCACTTTTTTATTCAATTTGCTCGTTTCTTGATTGTCGAACACTGTTTCAGAGCAATAATTTTGTATATCTAACACAAAAAAGAAGATGTCTAAGGTAAATTGCTGGCTATCTGAGTAGATTTAGTTCTGTTTCCAGCCAAAGCAGATGCCCCGCACCTTCGATGACCTCGACGTGCGCTGTGGAGACGGCTGCGGCGATGGCGTGCGCCTTTGGGGGAGGGCAGGATGCGTCGGCGCTTCCCGTTCGCAGAATTACTGGGCACCGAAGCCCGTGCAACCGGGGGAGCACGTCTGGTTCAGCGGCGAGCACAGCTTCGCCATCGGGATCAGCGAGCCTGGCGCCGGCTCGGCGATGACCGACATGGTGACCTCGGCCACGCCCGACGGCGACCACGTCTTGCTGCACGGGCAGAAGGCTTATTGCACCGGCGGCCACCTGGCCACGCACGTCTTCGTGTTCGCGCGCTGGGGCAAGACGCACGGCGTATTGCGCGCGCACGCATTGCTCGAAGGGCGCGCCGCGATTGAAGAAGACGATCTCATCGTACTCAAACATGTGCTCTGGTCAGCGCCCGATCAGCAGTCTGACGTCAGCAGGCTTTGCGCGCGCATTGGGAATCCAATCAATGGCAAAGCCACGGAACTGACCGATCAGGCCGCCTCCGTGTTTGACACGACGATTCTTGCGCACCAGCAGGGGCGGGATACGCAGGAAAAGGTCGCCATCGTCGCCGAGGGCATAGACAAGTTCAAAAACATTCACGCCACGCTCGCACAGCTTCAGGAGCAAGCTTTCGCGCAGGGACGACCGACCGACAAGATCGAGAAGGCGATCAGTTCGGTGCGCGTCCAGATCACCGTCATGCGTACGCTGCCCAGGCGCCAATCGCGCGCGATGCGTTCGCATTCGCGCAGGATCGCGTCGCCGATGCCCTTTCCCTGCAGCCCGGGCCGGACGGCAAACATGCCGAAGTAGGCGGCGTCGCCCTGGCGCTCGAGATTGGCACATCCCAGCAGTTCGCCATCGCGCTCGGCGAGC
>CALLKF010000040.1 GCA_938008535.1 uncultured Saprospirales bacterium
TAAAAGAATCTCCAGAAAAAGTAGATATTTTAAATAAAATTGGCGCACGGTTTTATTTTTATTTTCAGGATTATAAGGATAAAAGTTATTTTGACACAGCGAAAATATTTTACCAACAAGCAATAAGTATTGCAAAGAGAATAAACTACAGAAAAGGAAAAATTAGTTCTTATAATAAAATGAATACTTTATCCTATCGCGAAAATGATTACAAACAAGCATTATTATATATTGATTCTGCTATTCATCTCTCTATTCCTGATAAAGATATAAATGAACTTGGTGTGAGCTATGGTGACAAAGGAAATATTTATTTAAAGATGGGTAATTATAACACTGCTGGTAAATATGCAGACTCAAGCTTATATTATTGTTTGCAAACAAAATTTTCGCCAATAATTGCCAATGCCTATAGTCTTATTGCAGAAATAGCTGATAGTGCCGGAAATTATCAAATTGCTTACAAGGGATTACTTCATGAAAAAAATATTACAGATAGTCTAAATAAATTAGATAAAGTTAAAGCTGTAAATGAACTTGAAAAGAAATACAATCAAGAAAAAAATGAAAAAAGAATTAAAGAATTAAAATTACAAAAGCTTATTTACCTTTTGTTTGCAATATCTGGATTTTTAGCTGCCTGTCTAATTGCCTTCTATCTGATACAACAATCGTTAAAACACAAACATGTTATACTTGAGACGGAGCAACGATTAAATAGAGCAAGGATGAATCCTCATTTCTTTTTTAATGCACTAACAGCTTTACAACATTTAGCAATAAAAGAAGATAACGGAAAAGCAGTTGCATCTAATCTTTCAAAGTTTTCTTATATAATGAGAGAAACTTTAGAAAGCACTTATAAAGATTACATATCCATAAAACAAGAAATAGATTTTTTAAATAAATATCTTGAAATTCAAAAAATGAGGTTTCCGGAAAGATTTTCTTTTTCATTAAATGTAGATGACGAATTGGAACCAGCAGATATCATGATTCCATCTATGATTATTCAGCCATTTATTGAGAATAGTATTGAACATGGGTTTAATGGTATTAATTATGCTGGTGAAATAACAGTTGATTTTAAATTGAAAAACAAAGAAATTTCAATAGAAATAATAGATAATGGAAAAGGACTCTTGTTGTCAGAAGCAAAAAACAATGAACACATTAGTCGTGCAAGCCAGATAATAAGAGACAGAATTTACTTGCTAAATTTAAAACTAAAATCAAAGGCAAGTTTTAGTATTGAAAATAATGTATCAGGAAATGGAGTTGTAATAAAAATTAATTTACCAATAATATTTGCAAATGAAGATACTAATAATTGATAATGAAATAAAAATACGCGAATTATTAAAAAGTTTGATTGTTACGATAAGTAAAGATGCGCATATTATTGAAGAAGCAAATGGTGTTACATCAGGTCTTCAAAAAATAAATTCATTTAATCCAGATATTGTTTTTCTTGATGTAGAGATGGATGATGGTACAGGATTTGATTTAATGAGTAAAATTCAAAATCCGGCATTTCAATTGATATTTATCACTGCACATAATAAATATGCAATACAAGCTTTCAAATATAGTGCTATCGATTATTTATTAAAGCCAATTGATTTTAATGAACTTGAAATAAGTTTACAAAAAGCAATAGATAATATTTCTACTAAAAATCTAACCCAACAATTTGCTGTGTTAATGCATCAACTTACATCAAAAGATGTAAATAACACACAAATTGTGTTAAAAGACACCTCAGCAAGTTACTTTGTAAAAGTGATGGATATTTTATATTGTGAAGCCGAAGGATCCTACACAAAATTCTATTTTGTTAACAATGAAGTTATTACTATTTCTAAAAGTCTTAGTGTTTATGATGATTTATTAAAAAATAATGGATTTATTCGCGTACATCATTCATTTTTAGTTAATTCAAGTAAGATTAAAATATTTAATAAAACGGATGGTGCAAAGCTAATTTTGGTGAGTGGACATATTGTTCCAATTTCACATAGAAAGAAAGATTACGTGATGCAGTTATTAGAAAACAGATAATTTATACTTAAATTGAATCACCTTAATTATATCTTACATTAAGTATTTTTTAAGTACTGAATGCAAATTTTGCTTTTCCAAAAAAAAATCTATCTTTGCAGTTCAGTTCTTTTACTAGATGGACATGTTAGCTCAGTTGGTTAGAGCATCGGTTTGTGGTACCGAGGGTCATGGGTTCGAGCCCCATACGTGTCCCATTTTTTCTTCTCTTTGAATAAAAATCACTCCAAATATTATTTCGCATACTTTGCATTTTTATTGATTTTAATTGCACCACTTCATCATTATTTATTTACTCACAAACAATTTGAATTTACTTTTTTAGACAGTAATTACTTAGTTTTTTTCTGGCGAATGTATTTAATTTTTGCTTTGGTTAGTTTAATCAATGCAATACTTTACCTTCTTTTATTTCATTATAAAAAAATAAAATCGGAGCAATTGTATCAATTGCATTTTGCTGTTTTCTTAGTTAGTACCTTGTTTTTTTTAACAGCATTATTCTTTCAAACATGCAATAATTACTATCATACCTACTATGCATACAATGATTTTTATAAATTAGAAGTAAGGAATTATTTAAATAACATCTTGAGCTTGTCAATATTATTAATAGCGTTTGCTCAATTATTGTTACCGATCAATTTTGTTTGGAGTTTGCTTAAAAAAGATAGCACCACTTTGTAATTAAAGTAGGCGATGAGAGTGCCTAATAAAAAGCCAACAAGCACATCACTTGGATAATGTACGCCAACATAAATCTGCGCAAAACCAATAGATAAAGCCCAAAAGATCCAAATATAGTTTATCCAATTTTTTGTGAAGATATTTGCGAATACTATACTTAACGCAATAGACATATGGTTGGTTGCGTGTGTAGAAGGAAAACTCCATTTGCCACCGCAATGACCTAAAACTAAGCGTGCATGTAACGTTAATGAATGACAAGGTCGCAATCTTTCAACAAATGGTTTGATGATTCCTGCAGATATAAAATCAGCCAAAGCAAACGCAATTACAATATACAAAGCATACTTTATCGCTTCGAGTTTGTATTTATAAAGCAAATAAATTCCTAAAAAAACATACAAAGGTATCCAATTATGTGCTTCACGCAGAAATGGTAATACGACATCTAAAAAAGAATTACTAATGGTGTGATTTATAAAATTAAAAACCCAATAGTCAATATTGTGTAATGTATGTAGCACTAATAAAATTATTTTTTCTTCCAATATTCAGTTACTCTATCTGCAACATTTTTTCTAATGTCATACCAATATAAATTATAATCTGCTAAATGCATCACGTTTATTTTTCGGACAATCAGCATATTGGTTTTTACCCATAAATAATTTTCTTTAATCTGCACCTCAGATTTGAATAGTTTTTTACGGTTTAGATTTAATAAAATGCCACTTTTAGATGTAGCTTTTTCATTGTCTATTTTCCATGAAATAGGATTTACGCAGGTTTTACCGAATAACATGTTTACATTTTCTGGTGTATATCCAATTTTAAAACTCGACCAAGTTACAGAT
>CALLKF010000041.1 GCA_938008535.1 uncultured Saprospirales bacterium
TGATGTAAAAGTCTAATCTTTTAATTTAATAAGAATACTTAATGAGTAAACGGCATTTTAAATGATTAAACGGTAATTTTGATTCTGTAAACGGTTATTTAAATAGATTATTGTTCTTATTTTTGTGATTATGAACTCAACAAATAAAAAAGGATTTCATTCCATTTGTGTAAAAGATCCAATTATAGATGGCTTGTCGGCGCATGTTCCACCAATTTATGCTACTTCTACTTTTTCTTACGAAAATTTAGATGCTGCTTTTGATTTTTTTAAAAGCGGTGGAAAAAATAAAGATGTATTTACCTATTCGCGATTAGGAAATCCAACGGTACAATTTGTAGCAGAAAAAATAGCAATGCTTGAGTCTTTTGGACTAAATAGTGAAAGTGATAATGAAAATGATGCATTTGGAATGTTATTTGGATCAGGAATGGCAGCAATTTCTGCTGCCATAATGACTACAGTTAAAGCTGGTGATAAAGTGATTACACAAGGAAATTTATATGGAACCACTAACGAATTATTATTTTCATTTTTTAATGATTTTGGTGTTGAAGTAGTTTATGCTGATTTAAAAGATTTAAACTTTGTGGAAGATGCCATTATCAACGATGAAAAAATAAAACTATTATACATCGAAACACCAGCAAATCCAACATTAGCATGTTATGATTTAGACGCATTAGCTGCCATTGCACAAAATCAAGGCATAAAAACTATTGTTGATAATACATTTGCAACACCATATTTTCAGCAACCTTTGAAATATGGTATTGATTTCGTCGTACATTCATCTACCAAATTTTTAAACGGACATGGCACAGGAACTTCTGGTGTGGTAGTTGGTAAAAAAGATGCTGTTATGCAACATAAACTATATGGAATTCAAAAAATGATTGGTGGAATTTGTTCGCCATTTGAAGCATTTTTATTAAACAATGGTGTTAAAACGTTGCCGTTGAGAATGGAACAACATCAAGATAATGCGCTTCAACTAGCACATTTCTTGCAACAACATAAAGCAGTTTCGTTTGTAAATTATTTAGGATTAGAAAATCATGCAGATCATATTTTAGCAAAAGACCAAATGACCGGTTTTGGTGGTATGTTGAGTTTTGAATTGAAAGGTGGTTTGGAAGTTGGCATGCAATTTCAACGCAATATTCAATTCTGTACGTTGACTGCATCACTCGGCACTGCTGATACCTTGGTGACGCACTCTGCATCTACCAGCCATGTAAATGTACCAAAAGAACAACGATTACAAAACGGCATCACCGATGGATTAATTCGCGTTTCTGTTGGCTTGGAAAACATCGAAGATATTATTGCTGATTTTGAAAATGCAATGTCATAGTTCATATAAAGTATAAAAAAATCTTTAAAACAACACTGTTTTAAAACCAAAATAATTAATTTTTTAGATTTATTAAAATAAAAATAGTGATATAAAAAATCATACCTTAACACAAACATCACCTATTATAAAACAATACCTTGATTATTTAAATTAATTTAGAACTTACTATTTTATTTAAATGTCAAATCAAAAAATTAATGCAGCAATTATTGGCGCAGCAGGTTATACTGGTGGCGAACTCATTCGTATATTATTAAATCATCCAAAAATAGAAATTAGTTATTGTTTTAGTAGAAGTCAATTTAATAAAAAGATTTACGATGTACATTATGATTTATTTGGCGATACAGATTTAGTTTTCACCAATAAAATAAACACAAACATTGATGTTGTTTTTCTATGCTTACCACATGGCGAAGCCAAACAATTTTTAGAAAACAATAACTTCTTGCCTACTACAAAAATTATAGATTTATCAAATGATTTTCGTTTAAAAAAAGATGTGAACGATTTCATTTATGGATTGCCTGAATTGAATAAAGAAAAAATAAAACAAGCCAAATACATAGCAAATCCTGGTTGTTTTGCCACTGCTATTCAATTAGCATTATTGCCATTGGCACAACAAAACTTATTACATTCTGATATTCATATTTCAGCAATTACAGGTTCCACTGGTGCTGGAATTTTACAAAACGATGCAACACATTTTACTTGGCGTACGAATAATTTATCCGTTTATAAAGCTTTCACACATCAACATTTGGCTGAAATTGGTGAAAGTATTTTGCAAATGCAAAACTCATTTAATCATTCTATTAATTTCATTCCTTATCGTGGGAATTTTACACGTGGAATTATTGCAACTATTTATTTAGAATTTGAAAGTAGTTTGGAAGTGGCAAAAGCAATGTTTAGCCGTTATTATGTAGATTCTAAATTTGTTTTTATATCTGATAAAAACATTGATTTAAAGCAAGTTATCAATACCAATAAATGCTTGCTACATTTAGAAAAACACGATAACAAATTGATGATAATTTCTGTGATTGATAACTTAATTAAAGGTGCATCTGGACAAGCAGTTCAAAACATGAATCTCGTATTTGGTTATGAAGAAACTGAAGGATTGAAATTAAAAGCAAGTGCATATTAACAACTTATTACTCACAACTTACGACTCACGATTTTTATATGAAACTATTCGATGTATATCCACTTTTTAATATCAATCTTATTAAAGGAAAAGATTGTTATGTATATGATGACAAAAACGTCAAACACCTTGATTTTTATGGTGGTCACGCAGTTATATCTATTGGTCATGCGCATCCATATTATGTAAAAAAACTGGAAGAACAACTTCATCAATTATCATTTTATTCTAATTCTGTACAAATAGAAATTCAACAACAATTAGCCAATAAATTAGGCCAACTTTCTGGTTATGATGATTACCAATTATTCTTGTGTAACAGTGGTGCAGAAGCAGTTGAAAATGCATTAAAAGTAGCATCATTTCATAACAACAGAAAAAAAGTAATTGCATTTAAAGGTGCATTTCATGGAAGAACTTCAGGCGCAGTAGCTGTTACAGATAATCCAAAAATAAAACCACCAATAAATGACGATTCGCACATTATTTTCTTAGATTTCAAAGATGAAGAAAGTTTAAAAAATACATTTTTAGAAAATGAAATTTGTGCTGTTATCATCGAACCAATACAAGGTGTGAATGGAATTTACGAGCCAAGTATTTCATTCTTACAATTAATACAAAAATTATGCAATGAAAACAATACGCTTTTTATTGCTGATGAAATACAATGTGGTTATGGTAGAAGCGGTAAATTTTTCGCGCATCAATTTGCAAATGTACAACCAGATGTAATCACTATGGCAAAAGGAATGGGAAATGGTTTTCCTATTGCTGGAATTTTGATTCATCCGAAAGTAGCAGCAAAATATGGCATGTTAGGCACTACGTTTGGTGGCTCACCATTGGCTTGTGCTGCAGGTTTAGCTGTTTTAGAAATAATAGAAAATGAAAACTTAATTGAAAACACTATTGAAGTTGGCAACTATTTAATCGAACAATGCAAAAAATTATCAAACGTAAAAGAATTACGTGGCAAAGGTTTGATGATTGGAATTGAATTCGATTTTCCAATAAAAGAATTGCGTGATAAATTGGTTTATGAACATCATATTTTTGTTGGAAATTCTAACCAACCAAATACACTTCGTTTATTACCAAGCTTAACAATTTCTAAGAATGAAGTTGATATTTTAATGGATGCAATATCAAAAATACTTACAAAATGAAAAACTTTTTATCCGTCGGAGATGTAGTAAATACAGAACTTTTAGCTCAACAAGCAATTGCCTTGAAACAAAATCGTTTTGCATTTAAACATCTTGGCGAAAATAAAACGATGATGTTGCTTTTCTTAAATTCATCATTACGCACCAGAATTTCTACACAAAAAGCAGCTCAAAATTTAGGCATGAATACTATCATCTTAAACCTAAACCAAGATAGTTGGCAAATGGAATACGAAGATGGTGCAATTATGAATGGCACTTCTGTTGAACATATAAAAGAAGGTGCAGCTGTTATCAGCGAATATGCTGATATTATTGGCATTCGCGCCTTTCCTACTCTAACTGATAAAGAAAAAGATTACTCAGAATATGTGTTGCATAAATTCTTAGATAATGTAAAAGTGCCAATTGTAAATATGGAATCGGCAACAGTTCATCCATTGCAATCGCTGACAGATTTAATGACGATTCGTGAACATACTACAAAACAAAATCCAAAAGTTGTGTTGAGTTGGGCACCACATATCAAACCGTTGCCGCAATGTGTGGCAAATTCTTTTGCAGAATGGATGAATAAAAGCGATGTTGAATTTGTGATTACACATCCAAAAGGTTACGAATTAAATGAGCAATTTTCTGGTAATGCAAGCATTATTTATAAACAAGAAGAAGCGTTTGAAAATGCCGATTTTATTTATGCAAAAAACTGGAGTTCATATGCTGATTATGGTCAAATAATTGGCGAACATAATGATTGGAAAATTACAGATAAAAAAATGCAACTCACCAACAATGCAAAATTTATGCATTGCTTGCCAACGCGAAGAAATGTGGAAGTTGCCGACGATGTGTTGGATTCAAACTATTCTTTGGTAATAAAACAGGCAGCTAATCGAGAATTCGCAGCTCAAGCAGTTATTAAAAACATACTAAGTTCAAATGAATAGTCTAATTCTATTGTATTAGTCAGAAAAATTGACTATATTCAACGTTGAGGATAAACTAGTTATATGACATCAATTTTTACAAAAACACTATTTTTAGTAGCAATGATGTTTCGCTTCTCATCATTTGCGTTTTTAAATCCAAATTTCATAATAAAAGAAGGCACAAAAATAATTTATGATGTAAGTTACAATGGTTTACAATATACTTTAACAATAACCATAAAAGAACTAGAAGAGACTTTTAGTTTTGATTGGATTACTAGCAAGCCAATGAATAAAAAAGGTACTGTTACTATTCAAAAAAATGCTACTCTTAATTCTAACACATTATTTAATTTTTTCTCAGAAGAAAAAGTAGAATTAGTAGACCAAACCAGCATTTTAATAAGTAATAAAATGTTTCAAAATTGGCAAGAAAATAGTTCCATGGAAATTTATTTAGACAAAGAGAAAAGCAATAAATCGCTTTTTGGAAATGGTTATAATCATACTCAAAATTTTGAATACAAGAACAACAATTCAAACGAATTTGATTGCAGAACAGTTACAGATAAAGATGGATATTCAATCACCTACATAAATGATTACACATTTCCAATTATCGTAGAAATGCATTTAGATTGGATAATAAAACTAAAAAAAATAACCAACTAATAATTACATTTCTTCAACATCATTATTTTTAATCACTTTTTTCTTATTGGTTTTTTGCGGATTCTCATTAATTATAAATCCTCTAGTAGAGAATTCTTTGTCTAAACTCCAAGAAATTGATCTGATATTTTTATTATAAACCTGTATAGGTGTTGAACTTTTATTCAATTCCTTAAAATAAAAAATTGGACCACTGTAATGAACCCAAGTTTCATTCTCTAAACGTGTATAAAAAATTTGTATCCAAACCATCTCTCTTCTTTCAGTTTGATGTTGCATATCAAAATAAACCACTTCTTTAAATTTTATTTTACGGGCAAACTCTTTATAAAAATCAATAAAATATGGACTTGCACAATAATCATCAGCACAAAAATTAGGTGATTTTTGTGTAATTTGATATTTATTAAACCGTTGTAAAAAATCTCCAAACATGCATTGCGTCATTTCATATTTTGGATAATATGCATTCCATTTTCCTTCACAATAACCTTTCAACAAATCAACAGGAACTGTTTTTAAATACAGGTTTTGAGATAAATCTAAATTAATAGTGTAAGAAAATGTATCCGCTTGTAAATTTTGCGAAAATGTTTTTTGCACAAAAAAGAAAAGAAAAAATAGGTTAAAATATTTTATCATACTTATGGTTTTAGATGTATTTAAGACTAAATCACTTTTATATAAAAATGCTGAGACACTTTTGAAGCGTTCAGACCATTTTCACTTTCACTTTTTACAAACCAGTCAACATTGCTAATTCTTTTTTCGATGTTGGTGTATTTAATACTACTTTCATTGGCATCTTCACTGTTTTGTTTTTAAATTTTGTAACATCAAATTGAGCTAAAAATGTTTTATCAACTACTGCAATTTTTCCATCTTTTGCTACTGAAAAAATAGTAAATTCTTCATTTGCTAATAATTTAAAATTAGTCTTTAATTGTTCTGGGAAATAACTAATTACTGCATTTCTATTTTTATAAACAACATAAATAATAGAATTTAATTGCTTGTTATAATTGTTCAAATTAAATTCTACAGCCAATGAAATCGTTTTATCATCTAAAATTTTATCGCAATTATAAATTCCCATTTCATCAATGTTCATTGTCTTAAACGCTTGTTCACGCATTTCTTCAGCATTATTTGAAGTTGAACTGTAAAGTCTTACAACTGCCATTTTTCCACTTAAATCTTTTGACGTATCCATATATACTTCATCACTTTGTCCAACTTCATCTTGCCATAAATTATCGTTCCACATATCTTTTTTATCAATTGGCAATTGCACATTCGCATCTGCAACATTTGCAAATAGCGTTTTCTTTTCCCAGTTTTTTGTAGTTGGATTTAGTTTAAATGTTTCGCCACCAGCAATATCAAACTTCGTTGCCAATTGCACACTCACTTTTTTATCATTTGCAAACGATAATAATTTACCATTACCATACGCATACAACTCAAACATACCACCACTTTCTAACACATGCGTTTTATCATTGGCTGCATAATTCATTGGAATATTATTTAGTACAATATCCAATTGATCCGTGAATTCTCTGTATTTTAAATTCACTTCACCTTCATACAATTTCCCGTCTAAATAAAAAGTATAAGATGGAATTAATATGCGTGATTTATGATGCGTAATTACTTTGCACTCTTTCGCATCAAATTTGTAATCAGTAAAAGGTGTTTCAGAAATACCTGTAATAGCAAAAATTACTTTATTTAATAAAATAAAAATCGTGACAAAAAAAAAGTTTTTCATAAAATTTGTTTTAATGGTAACGAAATAAGTTTGTATTTATTGTATCAAATTTTTGTTTTATTTTTTGATTTGCAAATACCATAAATTACGTATTTAATAATCGTGAACTTTCAATACATAATTGCCAAAAACTTGCGCCAAATATAGATTTTCACCAATTACCAAAGCAGTTGACGAACCAGAAATTTGTTTTCCATCATCCTGAAAAATCAATCGTTCTTTTCCTGTTTGTTTATTGACAGCATACGTTTTTGATGGCGAGGCAATCGTTGGAATATAAGACAACATTGCAAACCTAACTTCATCTGGATGCACTGAAACTAATAGTTCATCACCAAAGTTTGTTAAGTTATCCATTCCATTTATAGTAGACAACGTTGATTTGTTTTGCAAAGTTCTATCAGCATTTATTTCGTATGCATACAATGCATGATTACGCGATGTAGCCAAATACAATTTGTTATTTTCATTGTATAAACCATTCGGAAAACCAATTAAACTATCCACTTTTTTCCATGTAGAATGACCATCACAAAAACCTACAGAACCAGCATTTGGATTGGTTAATAATTCTAAAATATTGGATGAATTTTTATCGTTTGAAAAATAAAAACTTCCATTTGGCAACACGGTTAAATCATTTGGTGAAATCAACAACTCATTTTTATACTCTTTAATAAATTCTAAATTTGACGAATTTATTTTAAACTGAATTACAGAATTGGTGCTAGCAGCATCGCGATAATGATTGATTACAAATAAATATGGAATTCCGTTTATAGTTTGCAAATCAAAACCATGTGGATTGAATGGAATTGCAGGAAAATTAATTCTAGACAAAACAGTACTTTCATCAGTTGCAATATTAATCTGCATGATTTCACCGAGTTCTGGCTTGCCGTCTCTTCGTTCATTGCATGAAACCAATATGCGATTATTATTTTTGTCAAATAAAATATCTTCTGGTCCAGAACCAACTATAATTTGCGAAACAGTTTTATATCTACCATTGATAGTTTCTTTTTTACAAGAAAAAATTGAAGTAAGAATAATAATGCAAACAAGAATTTTAGACAACATTTGTTTATTTTCGTTTAAGCTAATATACAAAAATTGCAAGAAATAATTATTATAAAAATTGGTGGAAATAGTATTGATGATGTACATGCATTATCTAACTTTTTAGAAGATTTTTCTAACATAACTTTATCAAAAATTTTAATTCATGGTGGTGGAAAAATGGCGACTGAGTTAGCACAAAAACTTAACATCGAAACTAAACAAATTGATGGAAGACGCATTACTGACGAAGCAACTTTGGGTGTAGTAACGATGGTGTATGCTGGTTTAATTAATAAAAAAATTGTTGCGCAATTACAAAAAAATAATTGCAATGCACTTGGTTTAACTGGTGCTGATGCGAATTCAATTCTTGCACACAAACGTATCAACCAAGAAATTGATTATGGTTTTGTTGGTGATATTGATGCAATCAATGTTGAGTTTCTTCAATCAATTTTAGATAAAAATATCACACCAGTTTTTGCACCAATTACACACGACAAAAACGGAATTTTATTAAACACCAACGCAGATACTATTGCTTCGGAAATGGCAATTGCATTTTCAAAAATGTATAAAGTCACCTTTGTTTATTGTTTTGATAAAAAAGGTTTATTGTTAGATATTAACAATAATGAAAGCGTTATTCAGCATATTAAAACTTCAGAAATTGAGCAACTCAAACAAAAACAAATCATTACACATGGTATGTTGCCGAAAATAGACAACATTATTCATGCATTAAAAAACGGTGTGGAAAAAGTTATTTTATGTAATGTGCAAGATGTGCTTTCAATTCTGAATGGAAATAGTATTTTTGGAACAACCTTTACGATTTAGAATGGCAACCAACGAAAACATAAGCGCAACATACATTGAATTGTTACAAAAATTAATTGCGATTTCTTCGTTTAGTAAAGAAGAAGAAAAAGCAGCTGAATTGATTCGTAAATTTTTAAAAGGGAAAAAAATTCCGTTTGAAACCAAACTAAATAATACTTGGATAAAAAATAAACACTTCAATTTTTTAAAACCAAGCATACTTTTAAATTCACATATTGATACCGTAAAACCAGTTGATGGTTGGATAAAAAATCCATTTGGCGCAACCATCGAAGATGATAAAATTATTGGTTTAGGCAGCAACGATGCTGGTGCTGCGTTGGTTTCTTTATTGGGAACTTTTTTACATTTTTATGAAAGAGATGATTTGAAATACAATCTTATTTTTGTGGCATCTGCTGAAGAAGAAATTTCAGGTAAAAATGGAATCGATCAATTAACTGAACTTACCACGGCTTGCGAATTTGCGATTGTTGGCGAACCAACTGAAATGAAAATGGCGATTGCAGAAAAAGGTTTAATGGTGTTAGATGGTGAAGTGAAAGGAAAAGCTGGACATTCGGCGCGCAATGAAGGTGTCAATGCCATTTATTTAGCAATGGTTGACGTGCAATGGTTTCAGAATTATCAGTTCAAAAAAATAAATCCAGTGTTGGGTCCAGTGAAATTAACGGTAAGCTTAATACAAGCTGGTACGCAACATAATATTATACCAGACAGTTGTAAATATACAGTTGATGTGCGCACGATTCCTGAATATTCAACGGATCAATTGCTGGAAATCATTCGCGATAATGTGAAAGCAGAAATAAAACCACGTTCAACACGTTTGATGCCATCTGCTATTGATAAAGAACATGCGATTGTGCGTGCTGCTGAAAAAATAGGCATTGAATTATTTGGTTCTTCTACATTGTCTGACCAGGCGTTGCTAAAAATTCCAAGTGTAAAAATTGGACCAGGAAAATCAGAGCGTTCTCACACAGCTGATGAGTTTGTTTACTTGCAAGAAATTGAAGATGGTTTGAAAATTTATAAGAAGTTGTTGGAACAAGTTTTGTAATATTTTAAAATTACAGCAATGAATGAACATTCTCTACAAATTGCATTAGAAGATTATATTTCTTCCACTAAAAATAACGATTACAAATCTATCGTAAACTATTTGTATTCTGGAATTTTTAAAATGGTGCCTAAAAAAGAGATTACTAAACAATTGAAAAATTCTTTCAAAGATGATGTAATAACAAACTACATTGATACATTTTCAATTCACAGTATGTCACCAATTTTTAATATTGACAATTATTCATTTTCAAAAATAAAATATTATCTAGAAATGAAAATTGATAGACATGAAGATGTATTAACAAAAATTATAAAAAATGAATCTATTGATTATGATGAACATACTAAAGACATGAAACAGCAAATAAGAATCATGCTAAAGTTATTAAAAAGTGTATACGGTGATAGTCACGTAAAATACGACAAAGAAAATGATGAATTTAGAATATGGCAACTAAACACAATGCTCGCTATTTATGAAGACGAACAATGGAAATTTATAAGATGGATGTCTGGAAGTGTTTATAAGCGAATATTTCCAGAAGGTATTGTAAAAAAGTTAGCTACGAAATTTTATCTAACAGACTAAATAAAACTACTTACCAAAAAATTTGCTCAAATCAACACCCATTTTTCCCATCATTTCTTGTGCTTGTGCTTGAAAATCTGAAATGTTTATTTTGCTCATTATTTTTGAAAAGTCTGGTTTGCCTTCTTCATTAAAAAATTGTTCTTTAAAAGATGCAAACAACTCACCTAGCGAAAAATCTCTTACTTTTTGCGCAGTGTCTTCGCTTAAACCAACTTTAGATTGCAAATCACTCAACACATTATCACGCAAATTATTCAGCGTTGGATTATTTTTAATATCGTTGATTCCATTGCTCATCAAATCTTTCATACCACTCATTCCACCAGCCATCAAATCTTCAGAAAAAAACTTTTTAAAATTTTCTAATAACACATTCGTGCTTTGTGTTGTTTGGTCGGCACTCAATCCAAATTTTTCCTGAATCTGGTTTTGGATTTTTTGTTGGACATCGTTAAAAATATCTTGTAACATAATTTTGTGTTTTATTAACCAAATATAGTAAAGTTATAGCTTATTGATAATAAGTTCTGTGCTTATTTTTTTAAATAAGTGAAATAAATAGTAACTTTCGATATAAATTATTTCTAACGACTTACCACTCACGAATCACAACTAACACACATGAAATTACAAATTTGCGGCGCAGCACAAACAGTAACAGGTAGCTGTCATTTTATTACACTCGATAATGGTTATAAAATTTTACTAGACTGTGGTCTTTACCAAGGTCATGAAGATGAATTAGAAGATTTTAATTCAAGATGGTTATTTAAACCTTCAGACATAGATGTATTGGTTTTATCTCATGCACATATAGATCATTGCGGTCGAATTCCGAAACTAGTAAAAGATGGTTTTCGTGGACAAATTATTTGCACATCAGCAACCAGAGACTTATCGAGTATTATGTTGTTAGATAGTGCTCACATACAAGAAAGCGATGCAAAACATAATAGTAAAAGACAGCACAAAAACATTAATCCATTATACACAGAAAAAGATGCGAAAATTTGTTTGCGCTATTTTACAACAATTGAATATAATATCTGGCATCCAATTAATGAGTTTGTACAAGTTCAATTTTTAGATGCAGGTCATATTTTAGGAAGTGCTACCGTTACCTTAAAAATTCTTGAAAATAATAAAGAAACTATCTTTGGTTTTTCAGGTGATGTTGGAAGATACAATCGACCTGTATTAAAAGATCCTGTTCAAATGCCTGCTTTAGATTATTTAATTTGCGAATCTACGTATGGTGGAAAAAAACACGAAGAAACACCAGAAAGTGATGAAAAATTTCTTCAAATAATTAAAGACACCATTCTTACAAAAAAAGGAAAATTAATTATTCCAGCTTTTAGCATTGGTAGAACACAAGAAATATTATATCGATTAGACAAGTTATATACTGAAGGAAGACTCGAGAACATCAAAGTATTTGTTGATTCACCACTTGCCATAAATGCAACAGATGTTTTTATCATGCATCCTGAATGTTTTGATGAAGAAATGCATCAGTTTTTAATGACAGACGATAATCCGTTTGGATGGAAAAACATGAAGTATGTAAAAACGGTTGAAGCATCCAAAGCATTAAATGAATCTCATGAACCTTGTATGATAATTGCTGGTTCTGGTATGGCAAATGCAGGTCGCGTAAAACATCATATTTTTCATCAAGTAGACCAAGCTAAAAACACCATTTTGATTGTTGGATATTGTGCTGATGGAACAATCGGACAACGCTTAATTCAAAAACCAGAAACCATTAAAATATTTGGAATAGAAAAGAAAGTTGCAGCACAAGTTGAAGTAATGAGTAGTATGAGTGCGCACGCTGATGAACCAGAATTATTGCAATTTGTAAGCAATCAAGATAAAGAAAAACTGAAAAGTATTTTTTTAGTACATGGTGAATTAAAACGACAAGAAGCATTTAAAACAGCGTTGCAAAGTAATAATTTTAAAAAAATCATTATTCCAGAATTAGGTGATGAATTTGAGTTGTAGTTTTTTTTATTTAAATGTATGCTATGAATATCGAACAATGGAAACAAAAAGGTAATTACATAGATATTTATGGAAAATCTGTTTTTCATATTCATCATAAAACTGAAAAACCAACCATTGCATTTTTGCATGGCTATCCATCTGCATCTTTTGATTATTATAACGTATTACCAAATTTAGAAAATTGTTTCTCTTACATTATCCATGACCAAATTGGTTTTGGACTATCTGCTAAACCTTCAAACTATTCGTATTCATTGATAGAACAAGCCGAAATAGCCATCGAACTTTGGAAGAAATTGGGTATAAAAGAAATTCATTTAGTATCACATGATTACGGAACTTCAATTGCCAATGAAATTATTGTACGGAAATTACAGGGTTTTGAACCAGTAAAAATAAAGACAATTACATTTTGTAATGGAAGCATGCATATCGAGTTAGCCAAATTAAAATTGGTGCAAAAATTACTCAAGCATCCAACGTTTGGAAAATATATTGTTGCATTGATGAATAAAAAAACATTCATAAAAACTATGCAAGATATTTGGTTTGATAAAAATTTGTGTGATGTACAGGAAATGAATGTATTGTATGATTTGTTGCAATTAAATTCTAACAATGAAGTGTTGCATAAAATATCGCAGTACAATAATGAACGTGTAAAATATTGGCATCGCTGGATTCCTGCACTCACACAATTAGATATTCCTACGCATATACTTTGGGCACAAGAAGATCCAATTGCTGTAAAAGCTATCGCTGAACAATTACACAAAGAAATTCCAAATTCCATTTATACAAAAATTGACAACTGTGGTCATTATCCAATGTTGGAAAAGCCCAAAGAATGGTTTGAGAAAATGACTGAGTTTATAAAAAACTACATATAGTTAATCGACTATTGTACTGATTTCCAACGTTTTGACACTTATTACCTCACCTTTAACTCTAAGACAATTGTAACCGTCCCTAAGGTGCTTGTAACCGTTCCTAAGACGTTTGTCACCGAGTCGCTGATGCTTGTCACCGTTCCTTTGACTCTTGTAACTGTCCATAAGACAATTGTAACCGTCCCCAAGATGATTGTAACTTTTCCTAAGACGATTGTAACAGTCTCTAAGACGATTGTAATCGTCCCTAAGACGATTGTAACTGTCCCTAAGATGATTGTAATTGATTACAAGCATTAGTTGAACGATAACAAGTCTCAGAGAAGCGGTTACAATCGTCAGCAACTCAGTTACAATCGTCAGCGTAGTGGTTACAATCGTCAGCGACTCGGTTACAATCATCAGCGACTCGGTTACAATCGTCAGCGACTCGGTTACAATCGTCAGCGACTCGGTTACAATCGTCAGCGACTTAGTTACAATCGTCAACGAATATGTGACAAGCATTATCTACATAAAATCCATAAAAAAAGCATGCAATAAAAATATTGCATGCTCAGGTTATTGAATGAAATGTACTTATTGAAGTTTTATTACTTGTCGTGTAATTGGTTTATCATTGTTATTGATGATGAAATAGTAAACACCTTTTGCCCAGGTTTTAGTATCAATATTCCAATTATTGATACCGGATTTTAATGTAATTTGAGAATCATTTATTATTTGACCGATATCGTTAAACACTTTTAATTTCACGTCAATCACATCTTTTGTGTAAATAGTAATCACCGTATTATCAACCGTTGGATTTGGATAAATGCTTACTAATTCAAACTTGTCTTTTTCCAATTTCGCATTCACCATATTAGTTAAATTAGTATGGTTCAATAAATCAATTTCACGAACTTGATAATAGTATAAAATTCCTGCAACTGCATTATGATCGTCAAAAGTGTAATTTCTTTGTGAATTAGAATTTCCTGCAGCAGGCAACTCACCTATTTTCACAAAATTAATTCCATCAATACTTCGTAAAACTTCAAACGTTTTGGTATTCAATTCTACAGCAGTTGCCCAAGTTACCTGAATATATTGATTATCAATTGGTGTTGCTTTGATGTAAATTAATTCAATAGGTAATACTGTTGGACAATCAAACAATTTAGCACTGCTTACTTCACAACCAACAACGCCAGTAGACGTATTTTTAACGTGCGCAAATGTAAATATATCTTGAAAATTAGCACTTGTTGCCGTTGTCCAGGTTGTTCCGCCATTGTAAGAATATTCAGCAATATATGGTGAAATACATGCTGCGCAAGTAGCATTAACAGTAACAACCGGTGGATTTACGCTACAATTGATGGTTGGTGCAATGGTGATATTTGGAAATACATCTAATGGGCCGCAAATTGTTTTCACACAGCCATATTGATCGGTATAAGTATATTGTAAAGAATAAGATGAGCCGCCATTTACGCCGGCTGCGTTGGTGTTAATGGTTCCTGTTCCATCTGGATTGGTAGTAATTGCACCGGCAACCGTTGTGCCTGTACAAGTTCTGTTATTTTCAAGCGTTACCGAAACACCAGTTGAGAAGGTTCCGTTTGGCGTACCTAAATTCACATCTAATTGTCCGAATACAGATGCAGCAGGTCCAACACAATAAACTGGTGAACAGAATGCATAATTTTGACTGAATAATGTATCAACAGTACCGTCAGCATGCATTTCTATTATTCTAATAAAATTTAAAATAGATGAACCACCATTATTGGTGGTGCCTCCACCAGAACCTAAACCATCATCAAATCCATCATATAATACAAATCTGAATGGTCCATCATTTGGATTGATGGTAGCTGCAGTTGTTGTTGTATTAGCACCAACTGTAGTGCCATATCCACCACCAGAAGCTACTACTTGGTTGCTTCCATTGTAAATAAACCATGATATATCTTGTGGATATGAATCAAAATCTAGTATAACGCGATATTGCGAAAATAAAGGAATAGGATTAGAAGTAGCAAACGCAACCGTTGCGCCATCGCAAACATTGGTATCTAACACTACGCTTCCTAAATTTGGCTGATTGTAAGTGCCGCCAATGCTGGTATTGCAACCATTATTGTCTGTAAAACGAACATTCCATGCTTGTCCATCAGCAACAGTAAACGTGCTTGATACTTCGCTTTCGCCAACAGGTCGTGTTGGAAATTTAATACCACTTGCTGCACCACTACCGACAATTGTAAATGTATCAGCTGCGGTTGGTGCAGGCAAACCAGGCATACCACCTGTTGGTGATGTTACTGTTAAAGTGATACCGTTTGTGCCATCACCAGGTGCTGCACAAGTTGGTGTAATTAAAGGTGTTGTCACTTTTTCCAGTAAAGTAACTTTAACAGGTGTACCGTAGCTGTAGCAAGAATCCGGTGTTAAAGTAGTGCCATTATAATTTACAAAAGTAACTGGTGTTAACCAAAATACTTGGCTTCCGTATTTAAATGGATCGTTGTTTATAATCGTTAGATCGCCATGACGAACACCCGGAATTGGTGATGCTTTAACTGTCTGTGCTTTTCTGATTTCTATATTCCATCCAAATAATGTAACATAGTCAAATCCAAAGGCATCATCTTCTACTCTTAGTTTCCATGCACCGTTGATACCTTCGCCATTTAATCCGGCCCAAGCATCTAATGGTAAATAGTTTCCTGCTAATTCGCCACCAGCACCAGGGCAAGTAGCTGCTGTAACATTGGTTGCAGTTCCTACGTTCGAGAAACATACATTAAACAAACCATAGTTAGAACCACATTGATCTCTAACTAATCTATAAACAGAACCATCTGGTGCGATTAAATCTAAATCCAAATCGGCAAAATAATCTGCAGCTGCATAAACACAAACAGTTATGGTATCTGTTGCAGTATTAAAGGTTGAACCAGCAGGAAAACCACCAACTGTTAAAGGAATTTGTCCTTGTGAACCATCATAATCTGGATAAGTTGATGGATAATACCCTTGCCAGTCTTTGTAGTATTTAGTGACAGAACCTGCAGTAGTTGTATCTATTTGTCCAACATAATATAAACCAGTATTTGCCGGATTGAACGGATTGATAATTGTAGGATTAGTTGCCGAATATTGCCAGCCAATAACAGGATTTGCACCTGCATTTGTTCCAAAATCGATAGGATTAGCTGTTACGCCAATAGTGGATTCATCTCCATAACATAATGTAAGGTTTGGACCACCTTCTGTTACTCCTAAATCTGCAGTACAGCAAGTATTCCCATTATAAATTTGAAATTCGAATTTACATTCATTACCTGCAAATCCATCTATGAAAATATAATATTTTTGTCCGGCAGTTAAAGTCAACGTAACCGAACCAGTTGTTGTTCCTGTAGAAACTTCGCCACCTGGTAAAGGTGTAAATGTTCCATTGCATGAATTATTGCTGCTTGTGTAAATACCAAATTGAATTCCAGGATCATTTCCAATATAACAATGATAACCTGTTGCATATTGATATTTTATAGTATGAAGACCAGTTACAGTTGGTGTGTAAGTGTACCAAACTGAATTTTCTGTTGATGCGCCAGTTAATAACAAGTCTGAACTACAAGGTGATGTAGCACCAATATTATTGGATGGAAATGGATTGCAACCAGTGTTAGATATATCTATTGAATTAGCACAAGCATCGTTTGATGGTCTGATTGGTCCACCACCAGCATCATTTACTTGAATAGTGAAATTACCTTTTAATTGATTGGTAGTTGCAGATTCATAGCCATCTACCATGATATAATAAGTTTCACCAGGATTTAAATTTCTTGGCTGTAATGTTAAATTGGTATTTGCAGCACTCGCCTTGCCACAACCAATTAACTGATCTGCTTTTTGACATAAGTTAGCCAAATCAGTACACGAAGCACAAATATCAGATTCAAAAGGATCTGTTTCACTTGGATCACCAAAAATATCTGTAGATAAGTAATTATCACAATCAAAATCATTATCACTTGCTAAACGGCTATTAAACAAAAATGCAGTTGCATAAAAATCATCGCCTGTACCTACATTTGTTAATTGGATATTGACGTTCCCTGAAGTAGGTGCCACGAAATTAAACCAAACTCCATATCCATAATTATCAGTACAAACCCAATCAAAAAATGGATCAAAATCATCATTAGCATCTAATGCTACATTATTATTGGATGTAATAGTAGTTCCAGGTGTTCCGACTGTTAAAACAGGTCCAGGACAAGTATTTGCGCCAGATGGTCCAAGGCAATTATAGGTATTTTGAATCGTGTAAGTGCTGCATTGTGCTGGTGCACCTGATGAATAGGTTGAATTCCATGTTACGGTTACTGGTGTAAATGTGCCGCTTCCACCTGGTGGCGATGCAATAGTTTGATTCGTATTTCCTGTTAAAACAACCGGCGCAGCAGGTGAACAACTTCCATTTAATGTAACAACCTGAGAACAATTTGTTTTAGTAACTGTAACTGTATTTTTTATATCTGGATAAATATTAAACGTACAAGCATTTGTTTGTCTTTGACAATTTGTTGTTAAGGGTTGTGGTGTTGGATAACCTGGTGCGATGGTTGTAGCACCATTATCTGCTAAGATATAACCAACAAAAGTATAAGTTGCTGGTGTGCAACCAGGACTTGGCAACCCTTGTGCTGGATTGTATACAAAATAAGTTGCTGGGTTATCTAAATCAATTGTACAACCAGTACCATAGATGCTTGATTTACAATATGCCCATCGAGTTCCTGGATTAGAACCATAATAAGTAATTCCCATTGTTGCATTCAATGAACTTCCGGCACAAGCAGCAGCTGTATTACATGTTTGGCTACTAACAATTGGTCTTTTCACTTGTATATTAAAATTGCATTGAGCACCTGCATTTCCATCTATAACAAAGTAATATGTTTGTCCAGGAATTGGTGTAAATGTTAACGATGTAGTACCATGACTAATTGGTGTTAATGATGCACAAGTGCCTCTGAAAATTCCAAATTGAATTCCGGTGCTTCCGTCTTCACCACCAGTACAAGAAACACCTGTTACAGTCAAAGTGACCTCGCTATTTCCATTATTTGCAGGCGCAGTCCATTTATACCAGACATCATTTTCTAAAGTTAATGCATCTACATTTATTGGATCCGGATCTGTACATTCAGCTGTGGCACCAATATTAGTACCTGCAGAAGGTACACATGGATTTAAATTAATTGCGTTTGCACAAGCATCATTTGAAGGAATAGCATCAGGTGCACCAACAATATCTGGACCAGGTGTAGGATTTGCAGTATTGGTTATTGTTTCAGTTACCTGAACGGTAAATGTTGCAGTTGGTCTGAAAAGAGTACCGCTTACCCAAACATAATAAGTTTGTCCAGGAACAACGAAAGCAAATAGTCGTTCTGTTCCGCCAGTTCCAGCATCATCATTACAACCACCAGCCACGTTATCCATTACAGAGCAAGATTGTCCGCAATCATTAACACCGCCATCCATTCCTGCCTGCGCTCCTATCAAACTTACTTTCACATCAGAAGTACCATTGGGAACCACGTTTATCTGAACTCGGCCAGAAGCTGGTGCGACAAAACTATAATATACATCTTGGTAACCAGTGCAACCAGCATCAAAATCCGAAGATGCACCTGCATTTGTACCTGCAATTGGAGCCGCATTTACTGTTATTGGTGTTGCACTACATTGAACATCATTCTGAACGATTGTCCAATAAGGTAAGCATATTCTATTTAACCAGCAATCTGCACCTGAAACTGTTATTGTTTTACATACCTTATAAGATATTACGTTATTTAAACCAGCATAAATTCCAGGTGAAGTTGGTGTAAGTGGTGCAGCTGCACAATTGTCCCAAACTTGATAAGTTATTACAGCCGAATTTAAACATGTTGTTGTATTGGCACCATTTGTTGTTATAATTTCGTAACCACGATTGGTTGGAAATTGTACCGTTGTAAAAGGTGCTGGTACCGTAAAATTGCCACAAACTGTTGCTGTTTTAACTGTTGCATATCCAAAATTTGAATGGCACGCACCTGCTGCTGCAGTTTCATCATATGAATAATCATCAGGACTTGCAAAATAATAGGATTTGCAATCAGCATCATTACAAGTAGTACATTGATTTACAGAAGAACAATTAAATGTAGCGGTTGTACCAGTTCCGGAACCAACTGCGCCACCAAAGAAATCTAAATAAAAACCTTCTTGTGTGCCATCGTAATTATCAACTAAAATATAAATAACCTGACCAGCAGTCACTGTCAAGTTGTTTGAAAATAAATTTCCAGAAGCTGGTTCTGAGTTATTTCCGCCAGTGCCTCTAATTCCTGTCGGTGATTTAGGCGATGCAAAGTTACATCTGTCTGGTGCATTTAAACGTGGACCACTTGGACAACTTCCACCAACACCTTGATTCCAAACTGAGAAATCATAATCTGCAGTTCCAGCGTATGGTCGAATAGTAAATTCTAAAGTACCACCAACTGCAACGGTAATTCTAAACCAACGTGTGTTTTTTTCGCCAGCCAACATACAACCACAACCACCAGTTGGACATTCTTGCGTGCCTGGACCATCATCTAATTGTTCGGCTAATTGATTATTGCAGACGTTCACTGCATTTGCACAATTGTTATTTAATTGAGCAAATGAAAAAGTTGCAAAAAACAATAAAAACGAAAAAATTATTAATTGTAAATGTTTCTTCATAAACAAATTTTATTGTTGTATCAGTTTTTTAATGTCGTCTAATTGTTTTTGTTTTGCTATCAAATCGTATGAAGGATTATTTCTATTTTGATCGATTTCTGCTTGTAAATCATCAGCTTCTTGCTGTAAATAAATCTTTTTATTTGGTGGTGTGCTTGTATTGGAATAATCAATAATTGGATGAATATCTTCTTTAACTACTTTTGGTTGATAGTTTACAGATTTTTGCATGGTAGTTGGTTTGCGTTCAGATATAGCATTTGAAGCAGTTTGTGTTGGTTCAACTTCTTTGGTATAAGTTACATTTACATCTGGATTAACAACATCAACCGTTTGTTTTTGATCGTTATCAGTTGGTTCAACAACTTCTGTTATTACTTTAGGTTTTCTTAAATCTTTAGATTGTTTTTGAGGAATTTGTATAACCGTTTTATTTGCATCTGTTTTGGTTGATGTTGTAACTGGTTTAGCAACTTTTGGTTTTTCTTTGGTAGGTATTGATTGTTTATTATTTTCAACTACACTTTTTGTATTAGTTGAATTTACAGGAATAGCTTGTTTTTGAGCAGTTTTTAGTCTTTCTGTTTGAGCATAAGCAATTGCAGAAAAAGAAATAATAAACAGTAAAAAAATAGTTTGTAGATATTTTTTCATAATATGTTGATTTAAATCAAACTAGATGTGTATTACAAATATCGACAATAAAACTATCTTTTTTTTTTTTTTAACAAAATAATTAGATGAAAGAAATAAACATTTGTGACATCAAAAGAAAATGAGGAAAAATATTACTTTTGCACTATGAAAAAACGGGTTTTAAGTGGCGTACGCAGTACAGGAAATTTACATTTAGGCAACTATTTTGGTGCCATTCGCAATTTTATTGAAATGCAGGAAAATTACGATAGCTATTTCTTTATCGCTAATTTACATGCATTAACCACACATCCAGATCCAGAGTTATTAAAAAAGTCAGTTAGAGCTACTCTTGTAGAATATGTTGCCTGTGGTTTGGATCCAGAAAAATGCACACTATACGTACAAAGTGATATTCCTGAAATATCTGAATTATATACTTTGTTGAACATGCATGCTTACAAAGGTGAATTGGAAAAATGTGTTTCTTTTAAAGAAAAAATAAAAAAACACCATGAAAATATTAATGCAGGTCTGCTCACCTATCCTGTCTTGATGGCTGCAGATATTTTGATTCACAGAGCGCATTTTGTTCCAGTTGGAAAAGACCAAGAACAGCATTTAGAAATGACACGTAATTTTGCAATACGTTTTAATCATAAGTACAATTCAGATTTTTTCCCAGAACCGCAAGCGTATGATATGAGTGGAAAATTAATTAAAGTGCCTGGCTTAGATGGAACTGGAAAAATGGGAAAAAGTGAAGGTGAAGGAAATGCTATTTATTTACGTGATGATGAAAAAACAATTACGAATAAATTAAAAAAAGCAGTTTCTGGCGATACACCAACTATTCCAAATCAAGAAAAGAGTGTGCCTATACAAAATTTATTTACATTAATGAGCTTAGTTTCCTCTCAAGAAACAATTGATGAATTTGAAGAAAAATACAATAATTGTTCTATTCAATATGGATTCTTAAAAATGAAATTAGCAGAAGATATTATTGCATTTACCAAACCGATTAAAGAAAAAATCATTGAACTCGAAAACAATCCAACATACATCAATAAAATAGCAAAAAATGGTGCTGAAAAAGCACGCATCAGCGCACGAGCAACCTTAGATGGTGTGCAAGAATTAATGGGTTTGAAATCAATTTGGTTGTGATAGTCGTGAGTTGTAAGTATTAAGTTGTGACTAAAAATTTTCAAATCTAAAACTTATCCACTTTTTTAAAAAAATTATGACTGCTATCATTTTCAATGAAAAAAAATGTATAGTTTAGTTGTCCTAAATAAAACTATTAAAAAATAAACTATTTTGGCAAAGCAAAAAAAACAATTGAAACACATCGCAGTGGCTGGAAATATTGGTTCTGGCAAAACTACGTTGACAGAAAAATTGGCAAAACATTACAATTGGGAAGCTCGATTTGAAGATGTTGAAAACAATCCATATTTGAATGATTTTTATCAGGATATGCCTCGATGGTCATTTAATTTACAGATTTATTTTTTAAATAGTCGATTGCAGCAACTTGTCGAAATACAAGAAGGCAGCGATATAGTGATTCAAGACAGAACGATTTATGAAGATGCACACATTTTTGCGCCAAATTTGCACGAAATGGGTTTGATGAGTACGCGTGATTTTGAAAATTATATCAGTTTTTTCAGAACCATTAGTAAAAAAGTAAACTCACCAGATTTGTTGATTTATTTGAAAGCATCGCTTGGTACTTTGGTTGGACAAATTGAACGTCGTGGTCGCGCTTATGAAGATAATATTCGCTTAGATTATTTAAAACAACTCAATCAATATTACGACAATTGGATTGATAATTACAAAGAAGGTCCACTTTTAGTAATCAATGTTGATGACTTAAATTATGCTGATAAACCAGAAGATTTTAGTAAAGTAGTAGAAAAAATAGACGCTGAATTATTTGGATTATTTTAGAAAATAAACACCAATAAAAAATATAAAAGACCAAACAAATGTTTGGTCTTTTTTTAGTTTTTTATGTTTCTAAATTTAAAGGGTATTTAAAGTTAAGATTATGTTACCACATACAGATTGATGAAAATCAATTAAATAGATTTAGTGATTTTATTTGATTTCAATCAAGTTAAAATGGCCAAAAATGATTCAAAAACTAAATTAAACTCTACTAATTGGGAAAGTCATGCAATGTGGACCACCACGAGCTCTTGATAATTCAGCTGAGGACAACGTAATGATTGTTTTTTCTAAGTCATTTAATGAAGTATTTGCTTCTAATAATTGACTCGCAGTTATGATAGAAAAACCATTTTCTAGCAATGCTTTTAAGGTATAAATATTTCGTTCGTACGTATATGCTACGCCAGGTTTTACTGTAACAAAATTGCACCCATCTGTCCATTGTTCGCGTTGTGCAAATGGTGAAATTCCATTGCCACAAGAAACAAAATTCATGTTTGGATAAATTTCTTTTATCAACTCTTTTAACGTTGGATATAAAGTAGCTCGTTTGTTATCTTTTGAGTAGGTGATGATATCAACCTTGTCGTTTTTTTCAAACATTAATGGCGCAAAACCAACGCATGTATTTTCATCTAACAATGTGAAAATAGTATCTAAATGCATGCAATAGCGTTCATTCGGAATTTCAACAACCGTTACAAAATCAACAATATCTTTATCAAATAAAATCTGTTTTAATTCAAATATCGCGTCTAACGTGGTGCGTTCGCTTTCGCCAATTAATAAATGTCTTGGATGAATCAGCATCACATCACCACCTTCAATTGAAATGCCTGCGTCTTTTTCTAAATTTTCATCGGTAACAAAATCAATGATCTTATCTTTAAAAGAAGCAAATAAAGGATGATGATGAATAATGAATTTCGTCAGGAAATTTTCGCGAATACGTGCCGTTTTATTGGCTTTGCAAATCAAAATATGATTATTGATTACACAACCGATATCACGCGTAAAAACAAGATTTGGCAACGGCGCAATGATCATTTCCTGTGTTTCTGGATGTAAGCCTGAAATCAAAGTAGATGCTAATTTTTTTGGCTCAATTTGTTTCAACTTTTCATATTGGCCAAGACCAAGATCTTCTTTCTCAAATAAAAATTCAATTATTTCATCACGTACTTCTTCTTTGTCTAAAATCTCACGCAACAAATCATCCAACTCATACACATTTTCTTTTCCTAATAATTGTCGTAATGTTTCGGTAAAAGCAAAATGCTCTTCAATCATTCTTGGTAAAAAAACAATATCATCGTACAATAATTGCTCTGCAATTTCGGGTGAAATATGTTCGATGCCTAAATCAGGCTCGTGTATAATAACTTTTTTAAGTGTTTGTATTTCTGAATTGATCGTCATAAATTAGTGATTAGTGATTGGTTATTAGTAATTAGAGTTTTAATAACCATTTTGCAAAAATACAAAAAAGAAAATTGAAAAGAAAAAGTAGATGTATGAGCTGTTATTTAATCCATTATTTAAGTTTACACACCATGCGCACCGGCTGATGATCAGAAAATTCGAAGCCATTCGGTTGTCCTTTAACTTCAATCAATTCAATGTTTGGCGACAATAAAAAGAAATCGATTACTGTAGTGTATGTTTTTCCCGGTTCATATGGAAAATCTACTTTGCGGTTGGTTGGTGTGTTTCTGTCAAAAGCAAACGTCCAGTTTGAGTCCACAAAATCAGCAGGAATCGGCATTTCTTCGTAATCACTATTTTCTTTTAAAGGTTTATAACCTGGCGGAATTTGGTTCCAGTCGCCTCCAACAACCACATAATTTCCTTTTGCAAACTCATCCACAATATAGTTTTTAAAATAAGCCATTTCTTGCTTTTTTAATTTTCCACCATCGTATGCTGAATTATGTGTATTGATGAAAATTAATTGTTTCCCATTTTTTAAATTAAAACGATGTTTTACAAAACATCTGTCTAAAAAAAATAATCCTTTTGGAAAAGAAAAATTGCTTGGAAACGCATATTTTATTGGTGTTTCAGTATCTTGGTATTTATAAAACGTACCGATTCCACCAAGCACTTTTCCCATTGGTTCTAGGAATGGAATTGGCACATATTTTACATCATAATTTTTACCAAATACTGCTTTAAAATTGCCTAATGTTTCAAACGCTTTTTGAAATTGGTCTATCTTATAACTGCGTTTTGAACTTTTGTCAATTTCCTGGATATTTATAAAATCAGCATCAGCTTTCCATGCAGAAATTGTTTTAATAAAACCATTAAAATTCTTTTCGGATAAATCTTTTGTAGGACGCACCATTTTTCCGTTATCATAAAAAAAATCAGATTCTTTACCAAGTCCGCAATAGCCAATATTCCAATCATAAAATACCAATGTATCTTTATTTATTTCCGGCAGTTTCTCTTTAGGAATCAATACTTCAGCTTGTTCTTCAGATTTTGGTTTATAGTCTGTTACTTGTGCATATAATATGGCACCAACTATATACAAGCCAAATAAAATTCCTGCACCAAGAATAATTTTTATTACTAAAATCATCGTTTTTTTCATTTCTGATTATTTAAAATAAAACAATTATATCATAAAAATACAAAATTTAGTTAGTAATAATTTTGAATGTTTTATCATATCAAAAAAAATGTCCGCATTTCTGCGGACATTTCATTATTTAACTAACAAAAATTATTTTTGAATTCGTACAACTTTATCTTCTACTTTTAACAAGTAACTTCCACTTGCCAAGTTTGAAATATTTAAAGTATGATTTGTAGTTCCTTCTTGTAAAACAAATTCATCTTGTAAAACAATATTTCCAGTAATATCATACACAACAATATTGCTATTGATATTTTTATCAGAAGTATAATCAACTGTAAAAATACCTGTTGTAGATGGATTTGGATATACTTTAATTGCTGTAGTAGTTACACCAACAGTAGGTTTTACTACAGTTGTAGCTTTTCTATCCGTTGAAGTTGTATTTGGATCTTTGAAAGGTAATAATTTCACGATTGTAAATGAATCTGTTAAACAGCCATAGCTATCCGTAACAAAAAGCGTATCGATTACTTCAGAGTTTGGCGGCGAAACATCAACAGAATTAGTACTTGAACCATCGTACCAGTTGTATGAACCTTTCCATGAAGAGGTTAGTGTCAACAAATCACCTAAGTAAATGCTATGTGGTTCATTTTTATTAACGTCTTTCATAATTGTAAATCTATCACGAACAACACCATCATCACAAACCCAGTCAGCATCTAAACGGTTACCATCCACTTTAATCACCATTGCACCACCATTTGAGTTGTTTGAGTATGACATTGCTTCGTGCGTCCAGCTTGGTTGTGCGCCACCTAATTGTCCAGATGAACCAACAACTGCATAAACAGTTCCTGCTTTTTGTCCATTATTTTTGATGTAAGGACAAGAATTTCCAGAGCCATCATATTTTGCAGATGATGCACTTAAAGCATGAGTACCTAAATTAAAAGATGCTTCGTTGCCATAGTGACCATTCAACAAATAAGAACGTTCGTAAACTGTGCTGTGTGCATTTAGAATTAAATCAACACCGTATCTTTCTAAGATTTGAATCAAATTTTGACGCAATGCAATCAAGTCTGGATCAGTATCAGAATTATCTGAACCCATTGTATATGCTGGTTGATTAAAGTAAACAACAGTCCATCTCAATTTATTAGCAGTTAAATCAGCTTTGATCCAATCTACTTGTGGACCCGTAGTATCAAATAATCTGTAAGTACTTGCATCTTTTCCATAAGAATCTAGAGAAAGGAAATGAACATTACCATAATCATACGAGTAGTACGATTCAGTACCAGAAGGAACACCACCTGATTCACCAACTGTTGGATTCGTAAAGATATCATAATATGGTATTGCATGGTCATTTTGACGTGCAGGACTGTTAGCATAATCAGCATCACCAGGTGCTGCCCAAAGTGTAACATTATTAAGCAAAGTATCTTGGTATTGATTAAAGAAATTAGTTTGATATTCTGCATCAGAACCAGTAGTTAAAGCATTATTACCTAAAAGCAACATACCGTCTGCATGATCTGAACCTAAAAACTGCATTACACTATTTCTAACATTTGTTTGGTTAGTTGAATTATTTCCACAATCTCCAAATACAACAAAACGAGAAACTTTATCTTCTGTTTTTGGTGGTGTTGTATTAAAATAAATATTACTACCAGATTTGTAAGTTTGTGCAATTGGATCTGTATTTCCTATTGAATAAAAATACTTAGTATTTGCATCTAAACCAGTAATTGTTACATCATGTTCAGTTACTAAATTTGTATCCGTAACGTTAGATGTTAAACTACCATCAAATAAACCAAAATTAACTACAGAATTTGTTGGCAAATCTGTTCTCCAACGAACATGAATTGATGTTTGTCCTGCAGCGTTTAAATATGGTCCGCGCAAAAGTGTAGCTGATCCTGGTGGTGGTGGTGGTGGTAATGAAATTTCATTTGCAGTTAATTTTAAATCAAATGAAATATCGTCACTTGCTGTTGAAAACTGATGTATTTCTACAGCAATTACATGTGTACCAGTTTTTAATTTTGATAATGGTAAAACTTTATTTAATAACGTATTGCCATCATCAGTTATATCTGATGATGCTAGTGTACTGTAAGTAATAACATCAGTAGGCATATTGTTACGAAAAACTTCTTTTCCGTCAATATACACTACAATACCGTCATCTCTTTTAATTCTCATTGAATAATTGGAATACGTTGAAGTGTTTCCAATCGTAATTTTTTTTCTAAAATAAGTTGTAATGTGTTTAAATCCACAAGATGCTAATGGTGAGCAACCAGCTTCAACAACTGTTGTTTCATCACCATCACCATAACCAAATTGTCCGCTGCCACTTAACCAAGCAGCATCATTGAAAGCGCCTGAGCGCCATGCAACTCTTTGATTTGTTCCATTTGCTAAATACTTCCATTCAGAGCCAAACGAAATTATGTTGACTGTACCAAAAGAAATAAGATAGGTGGAAAATACCAAAAAGGTAAAGATGTTCTTTTTCATAAAAAGGGTTTTTAAGGGTTTTATTAAATTGGGTTTATGTTTGGGTATTCAATATTAAATCAAATAAATGAAAAGCGCAATAGCAAAACGCATTTTTTTTAAAATAAATGTGTTTTTTAACATTTCCTTACTTAAAAGAAGTCAATTTTTGTATTATTTTTTTATAAAATGGTATGATAAAAATTATTTTATTAACTTTAGCTTTACGAATGAAACCACAAAAAATCAAGGATGAAAAACACTATACTAAATTGGAAATCTAATGACGGACTAGAAATTTTTGGTCAAAAATGGGAAAATGAAAACATTGCACCAAAAGCAATTATTTGCTTAGTTCATGGTTTTGGCGAACATAGTTCACGTTACGAACATATAGCAAAATATTTTACAGATAACCAATACGCAGTTATTACCTATGATGCACGCGGTCACGGTCGTTCAGAAGGAAAAAGAGGTCATTTTTCAAGCTATGATGAATTTCTAAATGATGTAGCCAATTTATTAAAACAAGCAGCATCTAATTTTCCGACCTTACCAATAATAATTTACGGACACAGTATGGGTGCGCAAGTTGTAGCAAATTTCTGCATTAAAAGAAATCCATCAGTTGCCGGTGTTATTTTATCTTCTCCATTTTTTCAACCAGGTTTTGCTCCACCAGCCATAAAATTATTTGCAGGAAAAATAATGCGTAATTTAATTCCAACATTTTCATTGCCATCCGGTTTAGATGTAAATGATATTTCACGCGATAAAGAAGAAGTAAAAAAATACTCAAATGACCCATTGGTTTTTGACAGTATTTCATCTAAAATGGGAATTGAATTAATTGAGTTTGGTGCTGAAGCAGTAGAAAATGCTGCTAAGTTGACATTGCCAACTTTAATTTTCCATGGTACTGCTGATAAATTAACGTCTTATGATGCAACAAAAAGATTTGTTGCAAATGCTGGTAAAAACGTAACGTTTATTAGCTATGACGATTTATATCACGAATGCCATAATGAACCAGAAAAAACAACAGTTTTAGAAAACATGCTAAATTGGTGTAATAAATTACCAATTTAATCACCACAAATCAATTTTTATCATTATATTTGTATATCTATTGTTCTTTTTAATTCTTCTTTTCAATGTTTTTTTTATAAAATGTTCATTGTAGTTGATTATTAAAAGTTGGTAGTTTTTTTTTAATTTTTAAATTATTTTATTAAATGAACATTTTCGTAGCAAACATTGAAAGAGCAGTAACAGATGCTGACTTACAAGAACTTTTCCAAGAATTCGGAGAAATCTCTTCATTAAAAATCATCAAAGACAGAGACACTGGCGTAAGCAAAGGCTATGCATTTGTTGAAATGCCTAATGATGATGAAGCACAAAAAGCAATTGAAGGATTAAATGACCATGAAATCAAAGGCAGAAACCTTACCGTAAATGAAGCTCGTCCAAAAACAGAATATAAAAAATCTGGCGGCGGCGGTTACGGCGGTGGCGGTGGCGGTGGCTACAAAGGCGGCGGCGGTGGTGGCGGCTACAAAGGCGGCGGCGGTGGCGGCGGCTACAAAAGTGGTGGTGGCGGTTACGGCGGCGGAAGCGGCGGTGATGGTGGTTACAAAAAAAGATACTAATCTAATACATCATAACAGTTACAAACCTTCGAGAAATCGAAGGTTTTTTTATTATTAAAGTATTCAAAATAAAATGTACTTCGTAAATTGTACGTATAATAAAATATGACAACATCTTTTTTACATAAAATATTATTACGTTTAAAAAGTGGCGATGCGAGAAGTATTCATTTAAATGCATTACCTGCCAACTTTGCACGTTTAGATATTTACGATTTAATAAATATAGCACCCAGTTTACATTTACAATTTTTAGAACTGTTATTAACGAAAGAAACCTTTGAATTTTCAATAACAATAAATCCAAGTGATTTTAGCAAGTTAGAAAATGAACAAAAAAAAATCATTCAAAAAATTATAAAACGACTCAATCATTTAGATTATCAGGAAAAAGAAGAATTTGCTGAACATGGTTTCACTTCGTTTGGTTTTGGTTATCCTTTATTGATAAAACGAGATCCTAATAATAGAGATAAAATTTTAAAAGCACCTTTATTGATTTGGTATTTAAATATTGAAAAAGATACGCATAAAAATAATTCCTGGACTATAAGTAGAAATGAAGATCAACCTTTGATTTTTAATGAATTATTGAAATCTCATTTTGAAAATAATGAAAAAATTAAAACAGATGAGTTAGAGTTATTAATTGAAGAAATTTTTTTAAGTGAAAAACAACTCATTCATTTTTGCGAACAGTTATTATCAAAACTAAATATTCCTTTTCAAGCAGCAGAAAACATTGCAACTATTTTACCTTGCACAAACAAAGAAACGATTGAAATCATTACTAAAGATACTGCTTGGATTCGCTGGAGTGGCGTGTTTGGTTTATATAAAATGCAAAAACAAAGCATTATAAAAGATGTAGAAAATTTAATACATAGTGAAAGTGAAAATAAAAGTGAAGATATAAATACAAGCACGTATTTTGACGGAGAAGTGTTATCTCCTATTGAATTAGATCCAAGTCAGGAAAATGTGCTACAACAACTAAAAACACACCATAAACTCATTATTCAAGGTCCACCAGGAACAGGCAAAAGCCAAACCTTAACTGCCTTAATTACGCAAGCATTATTGAATAGACAGAAAATCCTAGTGGTTTGTGAAAAACGAACTGCTATGGAAGTATTGTTTAATAATTTGAAACAACAAAACCTTCATCATTTTTGTGCATTAATTGAAGATGTATATACAGACAGAAAAAAAATTATTGAGAATGTTCGGCAACTTATTGAATCAAATGAACAAACAACATTGCGGTTTAGAAATAATGAATACGAGTTATTAAGAACAAAATTTTTAACGCTTCAGGAAGAAATAAATCATAGAATTAATTTTACAAAAACAGAAATTTTTGGCGATGATAACTGGTTGGAAATTTTGACAAAAAGCATTGAATTAAATAATGACTCATCTGTTTTAGAAAAAGCAAATTCTTTAAACAAACATATTCTAAATAACGATTATAATTTTAATTTTTATGAGTACAATTTACTTTTAGAAAAAATAAAAATTGCACAAGGATTATTTTTAAAACTAAATATTAATTCATTCATTTTTAAAGAAATTAGAACAGAAAAAATGCTTGAAAGTGACGACCACCACAGCATAATTTCTGATTTAACCATGCAACATCAGCAAGTGTTTTCATTAAAAAACAAAATCAATGAAAATATTATTGCGTTTAATAATTACTATAATTCTTTAAATGGATGGAAACACTCGATTGTAATTTTCTTATCAGTTTTTTTGCCAAAACATAGAAAAATAAAAAAAGTTAAAGATGAAACAGTCTTTGATTATCAAAATATAAAATCATCTTTTGTACATCAAAATTATTTTGACGAATCTGAATTTCCTGAAATATCTACAATAAATAAACTGGATGAATTATTTCCATTATTGAATGAATTAGAAAATTTAAGGCAACGCATTAGTGCTTCAACCGTATATTTTGAAGATTATTTTAATTACAAAAAATACATCTTACAACAAGATGCAAAAACACAAAACATCATCAAAGCACTAGCAAATACTGGCAATTCAGATTGGCAACCAATTTTTACAACTTATTATTACAATCAAACCATTTTAAAAACTTCCATAGAAAACAGCATCAATAATGATGCACAAAAACTATTTGATGATTTAAAAGAAACAGACCAAAACTTCAAACAAAAAATAGCTGAAAAAATAAATTTCACTTGGAGTGAAATTGCATATAACGCTATTAAATCAAAAGATATCAGTGAATTAAAATATTTATACAACCAAAGAAAGAATAAACAATTTTCCACCAAAAATTCGTTACGAAAAATCATTCATCACGATGTTGCATTCTTTACCGATTTATTTCCTGTAATAATGGTGAATCCAACTGTTGCAACTTCTATCCTACCGCTACAAAAAGAATTGTTTGATGTGGTAATACTAGATGAAGCAAGTCAGTTAAGAATTGAAGATACTTTTACATCATTATATCGCGGAAAAATAAAAATTATTTCTGGCGACAAACACCAAATGCCACCAAGTAATTATTTTGGAAACGAAACTATTTTTTGGAATGAAGACGATGATAACGAAGTAGAAAATTATTTAGCAGAAAGTAAATCATTGTTAGAATTTGCTGATGACGCTAACTACAAAAATTCGTATTTAGATTTTCATTACCGTTCGTTACATCCAAATTTAATTCAGTTTTCAAATTATGCATTCTATCAAACTCGTTTAATTCCTTTACCAGAAAAGAAAGCATATCCTTCTTTATTTTACAATCAAATTGAAGGCATTTATTCGAATGGAATTAATCAAAAAGAAGCCAATGCAATTGTTGATTTTATTTTCAATATTGAAAAAACAGATGACCAATATCCAAGCATTGGAATTGCTACTTTTAATATTTTTCAACGCGATCTTATTTTCGATTTATTATATGAACATGCATACGCAGACACCAATAAAAATGAGCACTTACAAACTTTATTAACAAAAGGTTTGTTCGTGAAAAATCTTGAAAACATTCAAGGTGATGAACGTGATGTGATGATTTTATCAACTACGTTTGGCGAAAATGAAGAAGGAAAATTCAAACAACTTTTCGGACCCATTTCACAAGAAAAAGGATATCAATTATTAAACGTAATCATTACCAGAGCTAAACATTCATTACATCTTTTTACTTCAATTCCAGAATCATTTTTTATGCAATTTGAAGAGGAATTAGTACAAAAAGGAAACATCGGAAAAAGTATTTTTTATGCGTATTTGTCTTATGTAAAAGCATGTTCAGAAAATAATAAAACTCAAATCCAATTTGTAAAAAATAGTTTACAAAAAAACAATCCGCCAATAAATAAATCAATTTCTATTATTTCAAATTCAATTTTTAAACAAACAGTTTTTAATCTTTTACATAAAAAATTTGGTGCGCAAGTGCAGCAAAACTTCACACTTGGTGGTTTTAATTTAGATATTGTTTTTGTAAAAGATAATCTTGCTATTTTACATATTGATTTTGAAAATACGCAAAACTATCATCCTGAAATTTCTTACAGAATCAAAATTCATCAAGAAAAAATAATTTCAGAATATGGTATTAAAACTTATCATCTTTGGTCATACAATTGGTGGAAAGATGCTGAAAAAGAAATTGCAAATATTCAATCAATTGTTGAAAAATAGACAGCTTTAATATGCTCTAATATTTTTGCCTTCCATGTAGTTAATAAATGCATTTAACGAGACTTTATTACCACCTGGTGTTGGATAATCACCGGTAAAATACCAGTCGCCAGTGTTATTAGGACAAGCTTTATGTAAATCGTCAATAGTTTGATAGATGACATCTACTTGCGCAAAAATATGTTGTGGTTTTACAATATCAGAAATTTTCGCTGAGATTTCTTCAGCAGTAAATGGCGCATATACTTCTTTCACCAAATTCTGCATTTCTACAATTGGCTTCTGTACTTCTTCTTTACAGCGTTTATATAAATCTTGTAAAACGTGATATTTATCACTGTTTTTCCATAATGCAATGGCAGCTTGAAAAGCAACAAAACTACCCATTTTACTCATATCTATACCATAACAATCTGGATATCGAATTTGCGGTGCTGATGAAACTACAATGATTTTTTTTGGTTGTAGTCGGTCTAACATCGTCAAAATACTTTCTTTCAATGTGGTTCCGCGCACAATAGAATCATCTAAAACAACTAAAGTATCAACATCATTATTTACAATACCATACGTTACATCATATACATGATGTACCAAATCATTGCGTGAAGTATCATCTGTTATAAACGTACGTAATTTGACATCTTTTACAGCAATTTTTTCAATGCGTGGCATGATGGATAATTGTTGCTGAAATATTTCTTGTGAAGTAATTTTTCCTGAATTAAAATCTTTTATGTTTTTTTGAACGTGTTGTTTTTGCACTTCTTCAACCATGCCTAAAAATGCTACTTCTGCGGTATTTGGTATGTATGAAAAAACAGTGTTTTCAATATCATAATTAATATTTTCTAGAATTGTAGGAACCAATAATTTTCCTAATAATTTTCGTTCCTGATAAATTTCAAAATCACTACCACGAGAAAAATAAATACGTTCAAAACTACATGCTTTTCTTTCTTTTGGTCGAATACATTCTACTTCGCCTACGCTTCCATCTTTTTTAATAATTAATGCATGTCCAGGTTTTATTTCCTGGACTTTACTGCGATGCACATTAAACGATGTTTGAATTGCTGGTCGCTCTGAAGCTATCACCACTACTTCATCATCTTTGTAATAATATGCAGGACGAATTCCATTTGGGTCTCTAATAACAAATGCGTCGCCATGACCAATTAAACCAGCCATTGCGTAACCACCATCAAAATCTTCTACTGCATTTTTAAGAATTTCAGCAACATTGATATTGTGTTCAATTAATGGTGTGATTTCGTAATTATTGGTAATCTGTGGTTTGTATCGTTTAAATAATTTTTGATTTTCTACATCTAAAAAATGACCGATTTTTTCTAAAACTGTCATAGTATCAGACATCTCGCGCGGAAACTGACCTAAACTCACTAATTTATCAAACAATTCATCAACGTTTGTCATGTTAAAATTTCCAGCAACAATCAAAGTTCTTGTTTTCCAATTATTCGCACGAATTCGTGGATGGCAATTACTTTTATCGTTTCCACCATGAGTACCATAACGCAAGTGACCAAGCAACAATTCACCCATAAATTCGTAATTATTCTTCACGTAATCCAAATCTTGAATCCGAGTTTTTTCTTTATCTGATAAATCAGAAAATTGGTGGAAAATTTTATCAAAAATGGCTTGAATAGCTTGCTTCTCCACGCTTCTTTCTCTATCAAAATAAGATTGTCCTGGTGAAGTATCGAGTTTGATGGTTGCTAAACCAGCACCATCTTGTCCGCGGTTGTGTTGTTTCTGCATCAGCAGATACATTTTGCTCAATCCGTAATGAATGTCGCCATATTTTTCTTTATAATAAGAAAGCGGTTTAAGCAATCTGATTAAAGCAATACCGCATTCGTGTTTAATTTGGTCACTCATAAGAACACACTAATGTGTTATTTTTTGGTTGTTCAAAAGTACGATTTGAAATTAAGATTTTTGCTTATTTAATTGCATTTTAATATGAATAAAAGATAAAAAAAAATGTTACTTATTTTAAGAGTAACATTTTAAAAAACTTTTATTTTTTTCTTTATTGTGCAGTTCCGCTTGATTTACTTTTTTTCAAACGTTTGCGAGTTGCTTTATCAACTTTATCTGTTTTGTCATTGATATCATCACCTTCATAATCTACTTTATTACCACCAACTTTAGCAAAATCAAATTTCAAACTAAATCTAAATGTATTATCCAATGGATTTCGAGCTGCGCCACCAGTTGGTATTAAGTAAGAAAAATCCAAGCCAAATACGCTGTATTTTACACCAACACCCATAGAAACAAAGCGTCGGTTTCCTTTATCTTTTGCTTCCAAGAAATAACCAGCTCGTACTGCAAAGATATGATCATACCAATATTCAGCACCAATACCCATTGTCCATTCACGCATTTCTTCTTTAAATCCACCTGGTGCATCACCAATTGAAGTAAAAATACCTTTAAAAGAAGATTGTTCTTTAAAATCCGGAATTTTGTTACTGTCTTTATCGTCAATTTTAGGAGTAGGGACTAATAATTTATTGAAATCAGCATAAATACCAATTTCATGATATTTATTTGGTTGTAGTCTCCAACCTATACCTAAACCGAAGTTGGTAGGAATAAAATCTTTTTCTTTAGCACCTTTAACATAAGAAATTTTAGAACCCATATTTGTTATAGCTATTCCAGCCATAATATTTGATTTCATTTTCTTTTGTACTTTAAAATCGTGCGAATAAGTTGCTGTTAAATCTGCTGCACCTGCTTGTCCAGCGCGTATTGGCTCGCTACCGATACTTTGTCCAGAAGCTAAATTTGAATAAATATATCGGAATGCAACGCCAAGAGAAAATTCTTTTGATAATTTGCGTGAATATCCAACGTCAAAACTTAATTCACGAGGTCGACCACTACCGATTGGATTTCCAACTTGATCTGTGAAATCAATGTCGCCTAAACTAAAAAATTTTAGTGAAGTATGCACTACATCATTTTTTGAAAATTTATAAAATGCTGTAAAATGCGCCATATAAATATCCGTAATGCCTAAAGCACGCAACCATGGTGCATATGAAAGCGATAAGCCTAATTTACGTTTTGCAAATGCTAATTTTGATGCATTGTAGAAAGTTGTATTTGGGTCAACAGAAGTAGCAATACCAACGTCACCCATGCCACCACCGCGTGCATCTGGAATAATGCGTAAAAAAGGAACTGCACTATTCACAGTATTGATTCCACCTTTTTGGAAATTTGCCTGAGCAAAAGAAACTGAAGTTACACCAGTTAAAAATAAAGCAGTAAAAAAAGCAGCTAATTTAGAATTACAGTTCATCTAATAATATTATTTGTTTTATCTTTTTTAATGTATGCTATGCATCAAAATTATGAGTAAATATAGCATAAAATAATAGTGTAAAAGTCAATTCAATAATTTCTATTTTTAATTTAGAACGTTAATTTGGTAAATTTATTTGAAAAAAACTAATTTAGTATAACTAATTTTTGGTATTGTGACACTTTTTTTCCTGTATCATCTCTTAAAGAAACCTTATAAATATAGACACCACGTCCAATATTGTCTCCAAAATCGTCTTTTCCGTCCCATGAAATATCATCAACTCTGTAGCCAATAGTGTTAATATTTTTTGTAATTGTTTTAATAACTTTTCCAGAAACGGTGAAAATCTCGATTTTCAAATCTAATGGAATTCCAGGTTTATTGTGTTCAAACATAAACCTTGTATTGGTTGTAAAAGGATTTGGATAATTTAAAACATGTGTAAGTGCTAAATTTGCTTTTTCTTCTACAACAAATTCAGTGTAACCTTCACCAGAATTATTTAAAACGTCCCAAGCTTTTACAGTAAGTGTATGCCTTCCTTTTGACAATTTAGAAAAAGGATAAGTAACTGTTCCTTTGTTGTTATTGTCAACATTTACTTCATAAAAATCATTCAAAGTATAGATATTCTTGGTGTTATTGTCAATAATTGCTGTGATGTCGTGTCCAACACCATTTCCAGAAGTATTGATACCATTTTCATCGAATATTTTTGAAAATAATTTTGGATTTTCGTCAGTGATTCCACCAAGTGCAAATTTATCATCATTCATAAAAACATCCACAATTGGGCCTTTGTTATCACTCGGAAATGTATCACTTGCGCCACCAATTATAATATCTGTGGTGTAACCATCAGCGTCAGATTCATCAGAATTTGCGTAGGCACTTATTTTACCGTTTCCATAAGTGTAATTAATATCTTTTGGAACTAAAAATAGTATTTCAAACTTTCCATTAATAACTTTAGATTTTCCTTTAAAAATTACATTTTTTTGTAATGAAAAATCTTGCGGAAAACTATTATCGTCATTTTTTAAGGTAGTGATTGTTTTGGGTTTATCAAAAACATTGATGGTAACAACACCATTAAACGTTGGCATAAATACATTATTTCTATCCTGAATTTCACCATTAATTCTAATTTTAGAAAGTGCTTTTATAGTATCGTGTGGTTGAAAAATTGGAACACTATCAATCATAGTAATGATTACATTATTTTTTGGAAATGCCAAACGCAAAGCAGGATCGCCAATTAAGGTAAATTTTCTATTATTTTCATACGAATCAAAATTCAAGTTTTTAGTTTCACGAACCATATCACCTAGCGTTTTAGTGATATCATTATTTGCATCAAAAACAGATTGAAGAAAAGCAAAGTTAATTTTTTCATTTTCATTTGAATAAACTAAACGCGTAGTGGTTACCAATCCAATTCCACCACCATTTTCTTTGAATAAAATTCGTTCACCAGCTGAGTATTTACTAAATTGATCATAAGGTGTAAAATCACAAGTTGCAGTAATAAATAAAGGTAGTTTTGTTGAATTATTCCAACTACTAATATCATTTAAAGTTACAACTGCTTCTTCTGCCAAACCAAATGGACCACCATGACCAGCATAATTTATAAACAAAGTTCCTTTTTGAATTTTATTATTTATTGCTTCATTTACTGAAGGATATCTTGAACCACTTGTTCCTGAAACTTGTGTGTAAGCATCTAAATATATTTTATCAATATTTACTTTTTTCAAGGTATTTTCAAGTGTTGTAGCTAATGTTTCTGCTTGATATAAATGAGTGTTATAATCTTCGTCATCTGCAATATAGGTTGCTTGGTCGCGCCAATCTCCAAACGCTTCTTTTGATGCATACAACTTTATTTTGTCAACTGCAATTTGTGCTTGTTGTGCATCTACACAAGGAATTCTTCCAATACCTATATCTACTTTTTCTGAAGTTGTATTTGTAACGTTGGCACCTTCATTATCATCTAATAAACCAAAATAATCGTCTGCAACATAAGTATCAATTAAATTAAATGTTTCAATGCTTTGATAGGTTGGCAAAAGGTTGGTAAAAATATTTTTATTTTCAAACGTTCCATCGCCAAATAGCAATAAATATTTAGGCATTTCTGCAATGTTTCCTGCAGCTCTATCATAAAACATTTTTACAAAATTACGCATTGCAGTAATATCATTTGTACCTGAAGAAAATTCGTTACATACTTTATCGTAATCAACTACTGCAACACGTAATCCGTTTTTATTTCGATGAAATTGTGCTAATGCTTCTGCTTGTTGTAAATAAATATTTCTCGTGATAATTAAATAATCTTGCTGAGGTAAATTATGATAATCTGAATTGCTTATTTTTCCTAAACCAGATGGAACAAGTGTCGTGTTTTCAAAAGCGACAAACTCTTTTAAAGAATCAGTTGCTATATTGAAACTAGCAGTATTTCCTGATAGATTGTAGTTTATTTTCTGAACATCAAACGGATTAGTAACGTCCCATATTTCAACATTTGTATTTACATTTTGAATAATAAATTTAGAAATTTCACCAACACCAACTGAACTTTGATTTCTGAAAAGCAAAGGCGAACCCAAATAAGTTAAATTTGAAATTGTATTCAGTTGTAAAAAATCCAACCAACCTTTCGTATTGAAGTCGCCATTTCTATTAAAATTTAAATTGATATTAAAAGAAGAAGGAATATTTGTAAAGGTATATAAAGGATTTTGCAAAAGTGCAGAATAACAAATTCCAGAAGGACAAGGAACATTACCCGTAAACAAAGAATATGTGTTAGATCCACTGATATCAGTAGTAAAATAAGAACCACTTGTTTCAGAATGTGCAGCAAAAGAAGCGTTTAATTTAATCGGTTCACTAGCTACTTTATTTTGAAATGAAAATGCATATGATTTGTCGGTAACAGCACCAAACTCATCACCTAAAAACTGTCTGCCAGATTCTGAAATGTTTACTTTATCTTCTTCAAAAATTTGGTAGTCATTATAGGTTGTAATAGTTTTTGTTTCAGATAAAGGTGAAGAATTAATTGACGATACTCGAGCACCTGCACCAAGGTCTGCTGTAATGAAGAAATTCTTAGTATCACTGTATAGGTGTTTTTGTGCAACAAAAATTTGTTTAGTAGTGTTATAAGTCCATTTTTCTGGTCCAGTTAAATATACTAAAATATAATCACCATTTTTGAATTGATTGGCATTTGCTGTCACTACTTTCAAAGGGAATTCCAATGCATCATCTTCACGAGCAGCACCTGCAAGTTCAGGTAACATGCCTGAACGATGTCCAAATATTCTAAAATTTGAAGGACTTATATTATCTACATTAAAACCTAAGTTTTTTAAAAATGTATAATCCAACTTATAAATTCCTGCGTTGGAAACACCAAATTTATACCAATTACCATTTTGTAGAATTGAATGCAAAGGATATATGAAATTAGTAGCAGAATTATCAGAAAGTCGTTGATTTAAATTTTGTAGATCGGAAGAGC
>CALLKF010000042.1 GCA_938008535.1 uncultured Saprospirales bacterium
TCTGTACGGATTGCCTTAACCCTAAATGGTGTAAGGTGGCTTCTACAATAATTACAGCTCCATCTACAATTAAACCAAAATCAATAGCACCTAAACTCATTAAGTTGGCACTAACACCGAACACATTCATTAATGCTAATGCAAATAACATTGATAATGGAATAGCAGAGGCAACAATTAAACCTGCTCTTAGATTTCCGAGAAACAACACTAAAACAAATATGACTATTAAAGCACCTTCAATAAGATTTTTCTCTACTGTTGATATAGCACGTTTTACTAAATCTGTTCTATCTAAATACGCTTCAATTATTATGTCATCAGGTAATGATTTTTGTATGGTTATCATTTTCTCCTTGATGCGTTTTACAACCTCATTGCTGTTTTCGCCTTTTAGCATCATTACCACACCACCAACTGCATCTACTTCACCGTTATATGTCATAGCACCGTACCGAACAGCATTGCCAAATTTTACTTCTGCTACATCTTTAATAAAAATTGGTACGCTATTGGCATTACTTTTAACAACAATATTTTTTACGTCTTCTAATGAAGTAACCAAACCAACACCACGAATAAAATATGCATTAGGTTTTTTGTCGATGTATGCACCGCCAGTATTTTGATTGTTTTTTTCTAAGGCATTAAAAATATCAGGTATAGTTATACCCATTGCTTTTAGTCGATTAGGATTGATGGCAACTTCATATTGCTTTAGTTTGCCACCAAAACTATTGACTTCTGCTACTCCTTTTGTACCATTTAATTGACGTGCTACAATCCAATCTTGCATGGTGCGCAAATCCATTGCAGTATAGTTATTTTCACTACCTTTTTTGGGATGTAATACATATTGATATACTTCGCCAAGTCCTGTACTAACTGGTGCTAATTCAGGAATGCCAACGCCTTTTGGTATATCTTCTTCTGCTTCTTTTAGTTTCTCATTAATGAGTTGCCGAGCAAAGTATATATCTACTTTCTCATCAAAGACAACTGTTATAACAGACAAACCAAACCTTGATATACTTCTTGTTTCTTCAATATCAGGTAGGTTTACAATACTTTGTTCAATAGGAAACGTAACTAATTGTTCTACTTCCTGACCTGCCAAAGTAGGACAAATAGTAATTATTTGTACCTGATTATTAGTTATATCAGGTACGGCATCAATAGGTAATTTTGTGGCACTCCACAAACCCCAAATAATAAGTAATAAAGTCATTAAGCCAATAATGAATTTATTTTTTATACTAAAATGAATGATTTTGTCTAACATAGTTAAAATTTAATAATCGTGAATAATGCCGTATCGAATGAATCAATAAGCATAAAAAGCATTACAGCGTAATGCAACAGAATAAACGATTAAGAAATTTTAGGTGGCTGCCAAATACTGGCACTAAATTGAGAGCTAAATGTTTGATTGTATATTGCTATACTTTTATTAAAGATTTCAGGCTTTAAAATAGTTTGTGCTACTGGATAATTAATTTTACTTGTAACAGGCTGACCGCAACAAGCACAAATACAAAACGGCGTACAATTTTCGTTTTCGTGCTTGTGGCTGTTATGAGATTGTTCAGATTTATTTCCCTCATCACATTCAACACTATCGCTACACGGCGCAAGTGAAAGCACCAAAATGTATATGCTAAATATGATTGTGAAAAATTTCATTGAGCCAAATATAGACAAAAATAAGTAAAGTCAATTCTAATATGTGTTAACGGTGGTTTACAATTTATTAATATTGTGTGCCGAAATTAGACTTGATACATTGAATACAATGGAGTAGTTTTGGATAAATAAAGAAACTCCAGGAATTAAACCCAAACCTATTGTCCTGGTTCTTAACACTTTGTATCTTTAATACATGTTAAGAAGGTTAAATGCTCTTATGTGTAAAATAACAACGAATCAAATTCATTCACCAAATGTCAATCGGTGCTGAATCTCCACTAATTAGTATTAGTGAAATTGCTGCAATCTTAAAGAAGAAAAATGATGCAGCTATCAAATGGCTAACAGAACATAAAGTTTCAATTCACAAGTTCGGTAAAAGCAGCCATGTTTATAAGATTGATTGGTTAATTCTATTAGGTAAAATCTATGCTAAAGAATTAAGAAAAACCTATCCGAATACATGGTCAGATAAATACCGAATGATTGAAAAAAATGAAATCATATCAGGTATGGTAATACATGAATTGGCTTCTGAAAAAGCATGCTTGCCAACAACGGTGGTTAAACCGATAAATAACAATGATAAAACATTTTTAAAAAGTATAACAAGATGAAAAAACTAAAATTACCAAAGAAGCCTTATACTGGCATGAAAGTATATTGCAATATCTGCAAGAAAGATAACGCAGGTTGTTCACATTATGACGAACAGAATTATAGAATCAGAATTCACGTCCCTAATACAAAGAATAGAGTTAAAGTAAAAATCTTTGATACTGACGATTACAATGATGCCGTCGTACAAGCAATTGAATTTAAAAAACAACTTAATGCCACGAATTATACTCGCATAAAGGTCACAACGGACGGCAATGATTATTCATTAGCTGGTGCGCTATTAAAGTATAAAAATTACCTTGAAGGCAACCATGAATTAGAGCAAAATAAGAAGTCGGTCTCTAAAGGTCATATAAATGAATCTCTAAGATTCTGTAAGTTTTTTGCTGGAGTAATTAGTGAAAGAATAAACATACACAATATAAGAGTGATGGATATAGATAAATATGATGTATCTGATTTTTATAAGGCATTAAAGAAAAAGAAGTATGAAGGGAAAACATTCAATAAGTGTTTGGCAGCATTGAAAAGGTTTTTTAAATACCTAATAGATGTAGAAGAGATTGATATGAAAAACCCGTTTGCAGAATATGAATCTAAATCTGTTGCTAAGAAGAATATTATCTCCATCTCAAAAGAAGAATTTTTAAGTATCATTAATGCTGTTGATACAGCAAGTCCGTATCAACAATTAGGTGGCAAGGGTGAGGTTAAAAACATGTATAAAGACTATCTAAAGATTGGATTTTGGCTGTGTCTATATACTGGTGGCAGACGAGAAGAAGTCGTCAACTTGAAATGGAATGATATGGTAATGACAATAAGCGGAAACCTATCGTTTGAAGTCCATAATCTAAAAGTCAATAGAAGGAATAATAACGATGATGCTAAGAAATACTTTCCAATATATCCTGATTTTGCCAATCTATTGTATGAATTAGGTTATCCTGATAAAATCAATCGCAACGGATATATTCTACATCCTGAAAGAGTGGAATCGGCGCAAACTATAATGGATGCCTTGTCAAAAGCATTTACACATTATAGAATTGCAGCAGGTATTAAAAGAGATATTAGTTTGAGTACACTACGAAAAACATTCATAAGTTGGTTAAATGAAGCTGTCGGCGTAGAAACTGGCTTGTTAACTTCACACACTACCGAAGATGTATTAAAAAATCATTATATAGATTCTCAAATTGCATCTGCGATTGATAAAGCAACACATAATGTTAGAATTTTTGGTAAAGATGATTTAGATAAACCTCACTCCGCATCCTCACTCTAAAAATTAGCATTTCGTGCAAAAAAAACACTAAAAAGAAAAACCCTCTGATAATCAGAGGGTTTCTTAAAGTAGCGAGAAGGAGAATTGAACTCCTGACCTCAGGGTTATGAATCCTGCGCTCTAACCATCTGAGCTACCTCGCCATGAAATCGTAATTTCGAGGTGCAAATGTACAATTTTTAAATTAATTTGTAACTATATTTTCTTTAAATCTCTTTTTTTTGTAATCTTGTACTATAAAGTTTTTTATAAATGAATATTCGTGCTTTTAATACTGATACTAAATTCAATGAAGATGTTGATGTTTTGGAAGAAATTGAAAATGAGGTAGAATTTAGTCATCAATTGGTAGTTTACAATGATGATGTAAATACATTTGATTGGGTCATTGAATCATTAATGGTAATTTGTAATCATACACACGAACAAGCTACACAGTGTTCGATGTTTATCCATTTTAAAGGAAAATATGCTGTTAAACATGGCACAGAAATAGAACTCATTCCTATGAAAGATGCTTTACACGACAGAGGAATTTCTGCTGTTATCGAATCTTGTAATTAATTATTTTGCCTATTTATTTATTGAACGAAAAATTGCAATTTCCATCTGTTGAAGGTGCAGAAGATGGTATTGTTGCAGTTGGTGGCGATTTGTCTTCAGAACGAATTTTATTAGCATATCAAAATGGAATTTTCCCATGGTACAATGAAGGTGAACCGATTATTTGGCACTCACCTAATCCTAGATTCGTGTTGTTGTTAGATGATTTACATATTTCAAAACGAATGAAACGTGTCATCAATAAAAATGAATTTTCATTTACGCTAGATACCGATTTTAGATTTGTCATTCATGCGTGTGCCACCGCAAAACGCAGCGAACAAGATGGCACTTGGATTACCAATGATATGATTGAAGCATATTGTAAACTGCATGATTTAGGTTTCGCACATTCAATAGAAGTTTGGAAAAACAATGCAATTGTTGGTGGAATTTATGGTGTTAGTTTAGGTAAATCTTTTTTTGGTGAATCTATGTTTCATACTGAATCAAATGCTTCGAAATTTGCATTTATTAAATTAGTTGAAATTTTGAAATCAAAGCAATTTCATTTTTTAGATGCACAGGTTTTTACCGAACATGTGTCAACTTTAGGTGCAAAAGATATCGACCGAAAAGATTTTATAAATAGACTAGAAAATAGTTTACAACATAAAAGTTGGATAGGCAAGTGGACGATAGTTTGACTGTCAAATATTACTAAATTTTTATGTTGATAAAATTGATGCAGATTTACAAGAGTTTGTTTAAATTTGTATAAAATTATCGTTTTATGCCAAAAATGACCAAAGTATTCGGAGCAATTTTATGTGTTTTAGGTTTTATATATGTAACTGTTTCAGCTTTTTTATACTTAAATAGTTCTGCACATTTAGATTACAATACAGGAAAATTACAAACAATGTCGCAAGCTGGTGTATTTTATTATGCTATGTTTTCGTTCATTATTTTTGCATTTGGTGTAATATTGGCAAAAGATAAAGTTTTAAATAACGATCATCATTAAGATGATTGTTTTGTTTTCATGGTTATAAGTTTTTGTCCTCGAAGTATTTCGAGGATTTTTGTTTGAATAGCTTATGTATGAAGCGAAATCTAAGAAATCACACCAGAACCAATTAATTCATCATTATAATACCAAGCAGCAAATTGTCCAGGTGCAATACCACGTTGCAGATTTTTAAACACTATATACAATCCATTTTCTCGTTTATACAAACAACAATCTTCTAATGGTTGTCGATAACGAATTCGTACTTTGTAATTTTTTTGTTCACCATTTTTTAATTCTAAGTCGGGTCTAATCCAGTGTACTTCATCATTTTTAATAAATAATGAAGGTTTGTTTAAGGCAAAATGTTGTTCGCCTTCACCAACAAAAATAGCGTTCTCAGTTGTATCTGTTTGTATCACTAACAATGCTTCTTTAAAACCACCAATCCTAATACCTTTGCGCTGTCCAATAGTATAAAAATGCGCACCATTGTGTTCTCCAATTATTTTTCCATCATTAATTGAAAATTGATTTGGTTTCGATAATTCAACCAAAGAGTCATCTTCACAATTATCAAAAATATATTGGTAAGAAATTGCTTGATTTGGAATCAAAATTACATTTCCTTTTTTAGGTTTTAATTGTTGTTGTAGAAAATCAGGTAATTTTACTTTTCCAATAAAACATAAACCTTGAGAATCTTTTTTTTCTGCTGTAATTAAATCTTGCTCTTTTGCAATCTTTCGTACTTCAGATTTTTGTAAGTCACCAATTGGAAACAATGCTTTTGCTAATTGTTCTTGATTTAACTGACATAAAAAATAGCTTTGATCTTTGTTATTATCTTTTCCAGCTAATAAATGATAAATTTTATTTGGTTGACTCATGCGATGCGTCACTACTTCACTTTCTAAATCACTTGTACTTTTTCTACAATAATGACCAGTTGCCACAAAATCAGCTCCTAATTTTAGTGCATGTTTTAAAAATATATCGAATTTAATTTCTCTGTTGCATAAAACGTCTGGATTTGGTGTTCTACCTTTTTCGTATTCAGCAAACATATAATCAACGATACGCGTTTTATATTCATCGCTTAAATCTAATGTTTGAAAAGGAATGCCTAATTTTTGTGCTACTAATAATGCATCATTGCTGTCATCTATCCAAGGACATTCGCCTTCAATGGTAACGCTTCCATCATGCCAGTTTTTCATAAATAAACCAATAACGTCGTAACCTTGCTGCAATAATAAATAAGCAGCAACGCTTGAGTCTACACCACCAGAAAGTCCAACTATTACACGTTTTTTCACTTTGTAAAATTAACCAAAAGCATTCCAAATAGATGTTATTTAAATAATAAAAAAACCTGCGATTCTCATCGCAGGTCCAAACATAACATTCAATAATAACCCAAAAAACGATTTATTTCGTAACAATAATTTTTCTAAATGTGTTGCCTTCGGGAAGCCCGAATTTCAGTAAGTAAGTTCCATTTGCCAATGTCGATAAGTCAATGTTTGTCTGCTTGTCACGGATGTTTTCGTATACATCCTGAAAAACTATTTGTCCCGAAAGGTCAAATAATTCAACGTTCATCGTTTTGGGTTCTTTTAGAGAAATGTTTATGTTAATGTTTGATTTTGTCGGATTAGGGTATACATTCAAGTTTTCAAATTGAGATTCAATTTCATTTACATCAGTTGGTGCTGCAATTGAAAAGGATGTATTTTTAAGACAATTGTTATTATCTTTTATAACTACAGCATAATTACCACTAGCTAAGTTGCTTAATGTTGAACTCGGTATAGTTGCATTGTTTACTGTGTATGTATATGGAACAGTACCACCAGATACATTTAATGTAGCTGAATAATTATTTACGCTAACTAATTGTGTATTTATAGATACTGAAATTGGTTGAGGTTGTGTAATTGTTTTTACACCAGTTGCAGAACAATTGAAGCCATCGGTTAAAGTAACTGTATAAGTACCTGCTGACAAGCCAGTAACAACAGTACCAGTTTGGTTGTTATTCCAACGCATAGCATAACTACCATTTCCACCATTTGGATTTACACGCAAAGAACCATTTGTTCCACCATTGCAAGTTACATTTTGCACTACATCAATAGTCATATTTATTGCTGGTGCTACTGTAATAAATGCAGTTCTAACTATAGAATCTTTAGAAGTTGCATTATAAGCAACGAATTTTATTGTATAGTTACCACTTGAAGTAAATGTATGACTAATATTTTGAGCAGTGTAATCTACTGTTCCGTCGTTTGAAATATCCCATTTCCAACCTGTTGGATTACCAATCGATAAATCTGTAAATGTAACAGTTAATGGTGCACAACCTTTTATTTTATCAGTGTTAAATTGAGCAGTAATTGGTGTTTCTGTTTGAACTATACATGATGAAGTGCTTTTTTTATGTTTTGGATAAGCACATGTTGCTGTTATAATACTTCTATTTACAATATTACTAACGCTATTGACATCTGTTGCAGCGTTTAAAACTCTTTTAGAACCACCATTTACCATAGTCGGATACATCAATTCTGCTTGATTGCCAACATGTCCTTGACCAAATGCGTGCCCTAATTCATGTAATACAACGCTTTCAAAATCAAATTGACCTGAGCTTGGTAACGCTGCACCTAAATTAAATGCTGCATCTGGACTAAAAATCATATCAATTGATTCTGGAAATATAGGTGTTGTATTGCTACATATTGAATATGTACTATATGTTACACCTAATGCACCAGCTGGTAATGGACAATTTGAAGCAGCAAAACTTATTAGATTCACATTGTCTGTTTGATCTGCACATGAATTAGAAACAGTTGTGCCACTTACGGATGCATTTACACCTGTTTTACAAACCCATTGATTTAATGCTCTGTTGAAAGTTGCTTTTGCATCAGCGTTTGCATTAAAATTTGTGTTCATGCTAAATGTATAACCACCTGTTCCATTTTTATCAATTAATACCAACTGGTTTTTTTTATATTCAAACTGATTATATGTTACTTCAAGTGTGCCAGGTGACTCAATAACTGCGCCATCTTTATCTATCACTCTTACAATTCCATTTCCAGCACCACCATTTCCAAAGATAGATGAACCAGGAACTATTACTTTAATTTCAGTGTTTGACCAAGAAATAATATAGGAACTATCAACAGAGAAAAATGCAGTTGACGACGTACTGTTTGCATTTCTGAACTGTACTGAAGATGTTGCAGTTTTTTCTTTAAATCCAAATCCAGTAATAGTTAAAATACTTTGTGTGCCGGCAGTGATTGAAACTGGAGAAAAATAAGAGATAGAAGCTTCACCATCTAAGTCGTATGTTTCAGTGCTTTCAACCTCACGCGATAAAGAACTTGTATTTTTTTGTATTAAATTAGTTACTACAGAGATGTTTTGGTAAGTGTCAAAAGGATCAGCATATTTTCCGCTAACTGCATCGCGTTGAATAAAACCTTGAGCAGCAGCATAAATTTCGAATTGTTTATTTTTAGAAACGTAATTTTTTAAAGAAGCAGTATTTTTATTTAAAAAGAATATACCTTCTGAACCTATTATTAATTCAGCATTTGGTTCAACTATTAATAATTTTCCATCAATTTCGCCACCAGGTGTAACTACATCAATTTTTGAAGGTGCATTATTTTTTAATTGATTAGAAACTTCTATAGTATTAACTGTGAAAATAGATGTTTTATCTAAATTCCAAAATGATTGTTGTTTAACAACTTTACCTTCAATAATAATTTCTGATTTGGATGTTCTGTTATCCAAAGATACTTTGGACAGCAGGCACGAAGCATCGCACCAATAGCAATAAAATATTGCTAAAATTAACAAATAGGGTTTCATGTTGTGTTTTTATGTTTCGAATAGGGTATTGCAAACTTAGCACGTATTTTTCTAATTGTCAACACTAAAAAAACATATAATTAAAATAAAATGTATAAACAGCATTAAAAACTATATTTTTACAACATGTTAGGTTTAAAATTAGCAACTGATCCGCGTTGGGTAAATTTAGCTTCTATATCGATTGAAGATATTCTTACAGACCACGCATTTTGTGAACAAAAGGCAACAACTAACTGTATCAGTCTGATACAGTTATATCCTGAAAAACAGTATTTAGTAGATAAATTAATACCGATAGTAAATGAAGAATGGTCGCACTTTAAAATGGTGGTTGATGAACTAAAAAAGAGGAATTTAAAGCTCGGTGCACAGCGTCAGGATAAATATGTAGTTGCACTCAATATTTTTTTTAAAAAAGGTGGAAGTCCAGATGACAGATTCTTAGATAGATTATTATTAGCTGCTTTAATTGAGGCAAGAAGTTGTGAGCGATTCAGGTTATTATCATTAGATATAAGCGATGACAATTTGAAACATTTTTATCATAAACTAATGATATCAGAAGCCACGCATTACCGTTTATTTATTGATATTGCAGAGCAATATTTTGATAAAGAGAAAGTGAAAAACCGTTGGAATGAATGGTTAGATCATGAAACAAAAGTATTGAGTGAATTAGAATTGCGTGGTGACAGAGTACATTAATTTTTTTTTGATTTTTTATTTTACAGAAATTTATTTTAATGAATACATCATTACAATCCATCAAAAAATATTTATTAGAACTACAACAATCTATCTGTGATGAGTTAGAAAAATTAGATGGAAAAGCTACTTTTAAATCTGATGTTTGGACCAGAATAGAAGGTGGTGGTGGCGATTCGCGTGTTATTGAAAATGGTATTGTTTTTGAAAAAGGTGGTGTCAATTTTTCACATGTATTTGGTGTGTTGCCTGATGTTTTGAAATCAGAATCACGAAATGCAAATTATTTTCATGCAACAGGTGTATCCATTGTTATACATACACAAAATCCATTTGTGCCAATCATTCACATGAATGTGCGTTATTTTTGTATGATGGAAAATGAAAATTCTGAAATTATTGACGAATGGTTTGGTGGTGGCATTGACGTATCACCAGCATATCCAAATGAAACTGATACGTTGCATTTACATCAAACGTTGAAAAATGCTTGCGATAAATTTGATACTTCATTTTATCCAACATTTAAAACCTGGTGCGATGACTATTTTACGATAAAACATAGAAATGAAATGCGTGGTGTTGGTGGAATTTTCTTCGATCATTTGCGGCCCAAAAATGATGATGAAAATCAACATTTATTTTCTTTTTTACAAGCGATTGGAAATAGTTTTATTCCAATTTATAAAACCATAGTTGAAAATAATAAAGACAGATCTTTTACCGATAAAAATAAAGAATGGCAATTTATTCGTCGTGGTAGATATGCTGAATTTAATTTGGTGTATGATAGAGGCACACACTTTGGCTTAAAAACAAATGGTCGAATTGAGTCTATTTTAATGAGTTTGCCACCACACGCAGAATGGAAATATAATTTTCATCCAGAAATTGATAGTGAAGAAGAAAACGCATTACAATTTTTTCAACCAAAAGATTGGTTTTAGATTTTACGTTTTTTGTGGTTTCTTTTTTGCAGCAGGAAATAAAATATTATTCAGAATTAATCGATAACCAGCTGACTTTGGATGCAAATTTAAATCAGTAACCGGATCACCAACACGATGCTGATAATCTTCCGGATCGTGGCCGCCAAAAAATGTCCAAGTGCCTTTTCCTAAAACACCATGTATATACTTGGCTTCGTTTAAACTTTTCGTTTCACCTAAAATCAATACATCAGATTTGATATATTGTTTTTTATAAGCAGTCGTTTGACCCATAAAACCTTTAATCATTTTCTCATGATCTTGTGTCAACATAGAAGGAATTTGATCCCATTTTGCTGAAAAATCAAACAACGAAAAATAATCCATTTCCTGTTTTACTGGTCGCATTTGTGAAACATCAATCGTTGAGAATTCGTATTCATAAGGATTAGCGCTTATTTGATAATTTTGAAACGCAAAACTATTATCAAAATTTAATTTGCTTTGCGAATTAGGATTCATTGCATCATGATCGAATTGAGTAGCACAAATATCAACACCTTCAGCAGCCAACGCAATGTCATACGAGTCAGTTGCAGAGCACATGGCAAACATATAACCACCACCAATTACAAAGTCTTTTATTTTTTTTGCAACTGCTAACTTTTCTTGTGAAACCTTAGTAAAACCTAATAGTTTGGCACGTTTCTCATAATCAGAAACTTGATTTTGATACCATACAGCATTCTGATACATTGCCCAAAATTTACCGTATTGTCCAGTAAAATCTTCGTGATGCAAATGAAGCCAATCATATAAATGCAATTCATCGCCTAAAATTTCTTCATCATAAATTACTTTGTAAGGAATTTCCGCATAGGTTAAAACCAACGTTACGGCATCGTCCCAAGGTTGATTTGTTTTTGGTGAATAAACTGCAACTTTCGGTGGTTTTTCCAAACGCACCACATCCATATTTACTTCTGGATTTGCAATGTCTGCTAATATTTTACTCATCGCAGCATCTGCAACGGTTTCGTATTTCACATTTCTAATTAAACATTCTTTTTCAAAATTGGCATCGTATGGAAAAGCAAAACTTCCACCACGATAATTGAGTAACCAATCTACTGGAGAATTTTTTGCTAAAATCCAATACGCAATTCCATATGCTTTTAAATGGTTTGTTTGTGCATCATCCATTGGAATTAAAATAAATGACGCTTTCCCATAAAGCGTAAAAAAGAGTAATATTGAAAAAAACAGTTTATTCATTGCTTATCAAAAATAATACAAAATTTATACCGATTTGGTTAATTTTTGTTTTTAATAACCATAATGTGCGTACAAGACATCTATTGCAGCTTGTTGTGCTGGAAATGCTGCTTTTAATTTTGCTTTATATTCAGCAACACTTCTTAAATCTGAACTGAATACATTATACAATTGCGGAAACGTCATGTTTGATACATTATCGAATGTTTCATTGGTGCCATCATCTTGCAAATCATGATACACACCATAAGGTATAAAATCAGCTGCTGGTGTTTCGTTATAATCTAAATATTTTTGTTTACCATAAGTATAAAATAAACCAAAGTTTGATAAATCTTCGGCCCAAGCTTCAGACATCCCAATGATTCCAGAGTTAGGAAATGCTGCTTCGCCATAACCACCATGTGCATAAATATATTCTACGTAAGGCAACCAAAATGCTGGACCTACTTTTGCGTAATGACTTGCATGCGATAATTCGTGAAACATAGTTTCTATAAATGAAGCTCTTGCTGCATTTGCATATCTAGTATAAAATGGTGCATATAAATCTGGTAATTGGTTTTTAATGACTGCTGCTAATGTACCTGCAAGATTAGCAGGTAAACCAAATAAATTGGTTAATAATTGCGTTGGATTTGCAATGTTTTGATCTGCCATATTATGCAACATTGGTGTTGCATACGAAGTACTGATAGGTGCATCTTTTCCTAACCAGAATAAAAACTTTTGACTTGGC
>CALLKF010000043.1 GCA_938008535.1 uncultured Saprospirales bacterium
CATAAGTTAATTTTAATTTATACAGCTTTAATAGATCATTTAAGAAATCACAATTTCCATTATTGATTTGGGTAAAAATTTTTGTCTTGTGTTTTTCTAAAACAGATAATTCTGTTTTGGGGAAATATAATCCTTTTGGATCTAAACTTTTTAATACATCAAAAAATATTTCTGATGATGTCACTTCGTCTAACTTAATTGGTTTGTAATGGAATTTTTCCATTTCTTTTAATAAGATAGATGCTTTCTTACACGTTGCATAATTACTTTGAGCGAATACAATAGCTTTCGATAACAAGAAAAGTAGAATAATAAAAGTCTATTTCAATGTATGGATAGAATCAAATTTAAAATTTTAAAAATAACTAATTTTATCAAATACCATACCAAAATCTATAAAAAAGATTAAAGAAAATAAAAAGCTAATACAATAAAATTGAAATTGTTTCGTTATAGCTTTAAATTATATTTTTGGTTTTTAGCCGTAAAAGCAATTTAAATTATTTTAAACTATAAAAAACTAGCAAATGAAACATCTGATTTCTATTGTGTTACTATTAACACATTGGCAATTATTTGCCTTCAATGAAGTGAATTCCACTTTTTATTTTGATTCTGATATTGATACATTGAATCAACTGCAATATCTTGAACTACTCAGTTTTATTGATAAAACAACAGCAACCAAACAGTATAAAGAAGTTTATATTGTTGGTTTCACAGATGCTGATGGCACTAATCAATACAACATAGATTTATCAAAAAGACGTGCAGATTTTGTTTCAAACCTATTGATAAAAAACGGATTACCTTTTAATCTACTTGATAAAAATTTTAAAGGTGAAGAAAATCCTGTTGCAAAAAATAATACTGAAATAAATAAAAGTAAAAATCGTAGAGTTGAAATAACCATGCGAATGTTTGATATTCAAAAAGCTGCAGATATTGTAAAAGAAATTAATGGAAATCCAGAACAGGTTTTTATTTTAGATAATACAAAAGAAAATTCCATAGAAGGAAACAATGGAATTAAATTTATTTTTCCACCTTTTTGTTTTGATATAAAAAGCAATAAAAAAGCTGATTTTAAAAATATAAAAATTGTTTTAACAGAAGTAACGAATCCAATACAAGGTTTTTTTAGCAATGTATTGGCTGAAAGTAACAATAAACTTTTGCAAAGTGGTGGTATGTTTAAAGTAAATGCATACTTAGAGAATGTGCCATTAAAAATGAAAAAAGACATGAATTATATTGTTCAGATAAATAATCAAAACTTGCAAAATGACATGACCGTTTTTGCACCAAACACACAACAACAAGATGGTTTGGTGCGTTGGGAAAATTCATCAGTTGCGTTTGAGAAAACTTCATCGTTTAAAGGTGTTCGTCCTGTTTTGGAGTTAGATACCAATTTGATAAAGAATTGGAAATTGACTGCACAATCAAACATGGAAATAAAAAATATTGACTTTAAATTGCCTGTGAAGCCAATAAAACCTACTGTTTCCAAGCGACCGTACTTGCCATATAAACCTGTCATTACCGCAAAAAGATATAAAGTGTCATGGTTAAAGAAGTTGTTTTTATCAAAAGTCGAAAAGAAAAATCAGGTGAATAAATATTATGATATGGATATGTTGGTGTATCAAAAACAAATGGGAAAATATAATACCAAACTGTCAAAATTTTTATCCGATTCTGCAACGTATGAACAACGAATGGAAAATTACATTACAACAAATCAATTGTTTAAAGATTCTATCAAAACTATAGTAGATAAGTTTGAGCAATATCGGCTTGCTGTTTATGAAGAAGAATTTTTACATAGTTTTAAAGTCGTTCAACCAAAACTTGTAAAGCAATTAAAAAATAAATCGATTACTACACACGATTTTTATAATTATGTTTTATTGGAATGCAATAAGCAATTTTATAAAGGAAATTCAAACACATCATTTTTAAAATTTTATAGCGTTTTTTATAAAAGTGTTGATGCTGTCAGTAAGCCAGAATTTACATATCGCAGCACAAACTTTTCTTATTTCAGAGCTTCCAGATGTGAAGATGTGATGGTGCTTCCATATTTATTTAATACTGTTTTTGGAAAAATTTTAAAACAAGATTCTATAATACTTAAAGCAGTTGTTCAAGCTGAAACAAAATTACAAGAAGAAGAAGTTCGTTTAGGTTTGTTCAATCCTGCAAATTTTAGAACATATTATCAGGCATCGTTATCATCATTAGATTGGATTAATTGCGATCGTTTTATGAAGTATAAAGAAGATGAAATTTTCACCTTACAAGTTCCAAACTACAAATTGAAAGACCAGAATATTTTTGCTATTGTGAAAGATATCAATAGCCAAATTTCGATTCCGTTGGCAGAAAATAATATGCACAGAATTAATTTACCTAAATACAAAGAAATAGTAGTAATTGCTATTGGTTTGGATGAAAACTTAAATCCACAGATTGCCAAACAAACTATAAATTCCGATAAAAATCTCAACGTAAATTTGCAGTTTAAAACAGCTAAATTATCTGAAATTAAACAAGCAATACAAAGTATTTAAATCATAGATTTTTGCCATATTGGAATATCAATTTTTGATGCTCCAAATGCTTCAAAGAATAACGCAATACTTTTTTTAGTGCTACCGCAAAAATTAAAATCTTTTTGTTGTGCTAAAC
>CALLKF010000044.1 GCA_938008535.1 uncultured Saprospirales bacterium
TCTATATTGACGTAAAAAGGATAGTTAGTGTTATTGCTATGACAATCATAACAAGACATTTTTAATGCATTTAAAACGCTGTCTGGTACATTTAACGTCTTTATTATATCTGTTGATAATACCTGTCCGCTTTCGTTGCGAACAGGTCTGATAAATTGAATGCCAATAAATACAATTAGCAATACTAACAATATCATTTTTATGATACGCATGAAAGTTATTTTAATTCCTCTTTCATCGAACCACAAGATGACATTGATTTGCCATAATATGGATTTTTTATTTCCTTCGCTTCGCTTAACCATATTGCACCTTTATTGTCATTATACATTGGACAAAAATCTTTATATAAGGTTTGACCTGCACCAAATGCTTTTACTAAATCATACATATCTTTGCTCAATAAATCAAAGTGTTCTCTTTGATGTTCAATTTTTCCTGCATTTGTTCCGATATGTTCGGCATGTTCTATTGCATCGGTTTGAATATCTTCAAAGGTTGTCTTTTGTTCTGCTGTTAATGCCGACTTATCGAAATTTTTTAAAGCTGTTTCTAATGCTTTGCCAGCTGTTGCTGCATCATTCGTATTGTCTTTAGTAAGAGCATTTTTTAATTGCAAATAGTTGCTTACAATTTCTTTTATAGAAACCGTTGCAGTAGCTTCTGTAGTTGCTTGTACAGTAGTTGCTTGTACCGTTTCACTTTTTACAGGTTCTGTTAATTCCATGCCACATTCAGAGCATTTATCACCTTTTTTTCCTGTAATATCAGGATGCATAGAACATGCATACAATTGGTCTGATTGTTCTGTTGATGTTGTTTCCGTTTCTGATGTTTGCTTAGTGTTACAAGCTGTAAATGCAATAACAATTGCAAGCATAATAAAGATTGTTGTTGTTTTCATTTTTTTTGATTTTAGATTATTTAATGGTTTCTTTAATACTTCCACAAGTCAACATTGACTTACCATAATATGGATTTTTTATAGCTGATTCCTTGCTTAACCAATACGCACCTTTATTATACATCGGACAATAATCAACATAGATAGTGCCATCATCTTTAATTTTTAATCCTTTTACAGTTAACCATAAATTAGAAGATAATGAAGAAAAAGCAGTACGTTGTTTTGCTAAGTTTTTAGCGGTGCTTATTTGTGCTGCGTCTGTTTTTAATTTGTCGAAATATTTCATCCATACGGTGTGTTCTGCTGCTGACATAGCTTCCATTTTTACTGCATTTATTTCTGTTAAAAGTGCTGCGGCACTCTTGCTGGCTGATGCTGCATTATCTGCAATAAGCGCATTTTTTAGTGCAAAATATTGTGTAAGTAATGAAGTAAAATCTGTTTTATCATTCACTGATTCCGTTTTAGCTGGAGCAGGCATTTCAGGTTTCGTAACAGCTTGTACAGTATCTTTTGTATCAACTGTCACAGGCATATCATCCATTTTTTCCTGTGCTGTTGTTTGTACATTAGGCACTATATCGGAATTTTTACTAACGAACTTTCTATTGTATTGACAACAAGTGTGTAAGTTGTTGTAAACTTCATCAGCGGCAAGGTATTTATCATTATCGTAACCAACATTAGCTATTCGTTTAAGAATTTCATCGGAATTTGTTTTTGTGGAATCGTAAGTAAGGATAAGCATTTGCGTTTTGCTATTCCAAATACCTAATGCATCTTTGTTTTGCTTAACGGTAGTCTCAATTGTTTTTTTACACATACTGCAATTGCCATACACTTTATATGATTCTGTTTTTGGGTTTTTGATTTTTGCATAACTGCTTACATTAAACAGCGCAATGCTTATCGTTAATAATATTAATTTTATTGTATTCATTTTAGAAATTTTTAATTTACAATATGATTAAAGTGACCCTTTACGGATAATCTTTGAAGGTTGGTATGTTGTAACTTTTTTAGCGGAAAGTGCCATACCGCACTTTGTGCATTTTCCTGCATCTTTTTCTAACTCAGATGGATGCATAGCGCATTCATACTTATTTTCAGAACTGCCAATATTTTTAAATGTTGCGGTAATTAACAACAAATTTGTACCGTTTTTAAAACGTAAAGTGGCAACAATTTGCTTGAAGTCTGAAATCTCATTATTAATTACAAAAGCAGATTCACCAAATGTCTTCAATAACACTTCTTGTTTATTTCCATCTGTCTCTTTTATTTTAGCTGATGCTGTCACATCCTTATTAGAATATGGTGAGTTTTTTTCATCTGTAATAAACAGGTAGAACTTTCCGTCCATTCTCATTAACTGTGCTTTTAGCACTAAATCTGATTTAATAGCTGTTTGAGCATTTATTGTAATTGTACTTGCTATTAATAGTATAACAGCAAATAACATCTTTGATATTGTTTTCATTTTAAAGAATTTAATAGTTGAATAAATAATAGAATTAAAAGTTTCATTTATCGAAACTTCATTGATTTCCTGAGTGGAAATTATAATCAACTACTAACAACGGAAAATCTGCAACTCAACAGGAGTTGGTCGCAATA
>CALLKF010000045.1 GCA_938008535.1 uncultured Saprospirales bacterium
AAAATTAATACCCAGACCTAAAGTATTAACAAAATTATCAGAATTTACAGAGATTCTGTAGGTATTATAATTTCTGGTTTTAATGTCCGCGAGTCCGCTTAATTCTCCGGCAATTCCGGACTTTGGAACTACTATATTAGCACTGCCAATAAAATTTTTATATCGGTTGTAAAACATTGAAAAATCCAGACTAAACCCTTTTAGATTATTCATTCTGTAACCTACTTCAAGTGATTTTAATTGCTCTGGTTTTATTTTATCTGTTACATATGTTAGTAATAAAGTACTATCTTTTGTAGGTGATGCTCCATAATTTGTAACTGACGCTGCAGTAAAGGCATTATTAAATCCATCTAAATTTCCTTTTAAAATAAACGAACCAACATTTAGAAGGAAATATTGATCATTGAGTGTCGGGCTTCTGAATGCTGACTGGAAAGAAGCACGTAATATGTGATTTTTCTCACGATAAACGAATCCAACCCTTGGTGAAAATTGTATTTTGTAGTTTTGGCTTTTATCCATTCTCAGAGATCCGTAAAGTTTTAATTTATCATTAAAAAACCTTGTTGTTAATTGAAAAAATCCACCGAACTCATTGTACGCAATTTTTGCATATTTGCCATTTGCTAATAAAGTGTCGCTAAATAACAACCCTTGTGTTTTAGGCATGTATCTTCTGTAGGATGCACCAACATTTAATTCTAAAAATTTGTATTTATAGTCATATTGTCCTTCTATATGATATAATAATGACTTTGTAACATATTTTGAACCTATTGGTCTGTTCGTTCCCGTTGTAATTTTATCGAAAGTATTTTGAAATGCATCTGTACCGGGAACTAACCAGCCATTTTGTGCCGTAGTCAGTGATGAACTTTTTAAGCTTGTAATCTGAGAAGCTGTGAGGGCGTTGTTGTAGTTGTTTGAAAGTATCTTTACAGAATCCAAATAAGCATTTAAATATGATTTGGAGACTTCTGGTATGCCTGAAATACCCATATTTATACCTGTTAATACTAGGTCATAACAATCTCCTGCATCTTCATGTGTAAGATATGTTTTTACAAAAAAGTTTTTACCTTTTAATTCCAGTTTATGTTGGTTGAATCGAAAATTTTCCAAATAAGCTCTGTTGTTTCCTTGATAAATACCAGTTGCCATATTGAATTTGTAAGCATAGGTAAGATTAATGTTATTGGTTATTTTATAAGTTAATGATGTGTAAACTTTAGCACTAAATGTTTTGTCTTTTGCAATATCTTTCTCATCGTAACCAGGTAAAGTAAAAGAAACATTACCAGGGTTCGATGCTGGATTTAATTGAGTATAGTTGTTGAATTCCTGATATTTTTGACGCTCAGATAGTTGTAAAGTAGTGTCATTTGCTAAACTTTGAGATAATGCACCAATTCTTTGTGGAGCATAAGGAATTTTTCTATAGTTATTTAAAACAGGATCATTTGCTTCCCAATCATTTGCTTGAAAATATGAAGCGCTTACTCTAAATGCTACTTTTTGCTTTTTGCCAAATGCCTGAGCATACCGAAATTGAGCTTCTGCATATTTTCTGCTTCCACCTTTTAATTGTAATGTGATACCTTGTTTAGAAAATGGATCTTTAGAATTAATATTTATAACTCCTTGCAGGGCATTTGGGCCATGTAATGCAGATGCAGGGCCTGAAATTACTTCAATATTATCTATGTCAATATCAGGAATATTAAATAATGTTCCCGGACCAAATCCTAATCCTGGAGACATATTATCAATACCGTCAATAACCTGTGTAATTCTAAAAGGAGAGGTGGTATTAAATCCTCTGGTATTAAATATTTTTAAACCAAAGCTATTGTTTACAATATCAACATTTGGTAAACGATTTAAACCTTCATAATAGTCTCCACCAGGTGTATTTTCAATGTTTTTAGAGTCAATCTTATAAATATTAGCAAGAGATTGACTTAAATCTTCTTTAAACCTGGATGCGGAAATTACAAAATCTTTGAATAATAAGTTATCTTGTTTTAAAAAGATATCAACTGCAGTATCAGATGTAATAAAAAAGTTAATCGTCTTATAGCCAACATAACTAATGGATATGCTGGCAGGATAAGTGGTAGTTTTTAAATTAAAATTTCCGTTGTTATCGCTCACTGTACCATTTCCGGTGCTGTCTTCTGCGATATTTGCACCGATTATTATATTCTTTTCTTCATTTCTAATTCTCCCTGAGAAATTTAGCTGAGCAAAAGAATTAGCTTGAAACAGAGATACTAATAATATTAATAAAAATCGATTAATCATGATCTGAAATTATTACTCAAAGATGGTTATTTTTTTTTATTCCAAAAAGTATTTTGAATGAGTAAAAAAATAAAAAATATATAAGTTGAACATAAATGCAGAAAAATTAATAGTTGGTTAGGCAGTTTATCCATTATCCTTAATGGATATAACGTTCTTCCAATACCCATTGCACCAAGCACACCTGCCGATATATATTGTTTTCTCTTAAGAAATTCAGGTCTGATTACATCAATAATTAATACTGTTCGTTGTTTAGATGACAGATTCCATGCGGAGTGGAAATGCGCATCATTAAAGATTAGAGTTTTTCCCGTTTCCCATCCTTTTTGTATACCGCCAACCTCAAGCCCGCAGTCAGGCAGTGGTGACGGTATGTCTAATCCGAGATGAATACGATAGGTGGCATCAGTATCTCCAAAGTGAGGTTTGATTTTAGTACCGGATTCTAATGTGCTGAAATAAATAGTTACAATATTTTGATAGGGTAGGAGAAGCGACAGAGTATCTGGAAATTTTTTACAATTATTGACATATTTAAGACCATAACTGTAAAGCATCGTTGTGTTCCAGCCTTTTTCTCTGTATAATAAAAAAAACTTTTCAGACTGGGTCTGCTTAAAATGCTCAAATCTTTTCAATTCATTAAAAAAAACAGCTGTGTTTTTTGTTAAGGTATTTAGTAAATCTGTATAAGGAATATTTTCATAAAACGCGTCTAATCTTCCATTGTAATTCCTGTTTCCTGTATTTATAAAAGGTTTCATCCGGTTTTTTATTATTCAGTTAGTAATTAATTGAAAATAAACTTAGGTAAATCTGATTTTTAATATCTTTTTGAAAATACGAAACCAGATTAACTGTTATCTTCCATCCATCTTTTCAAGGGTGGACTACTATTAAACAGGCTTATGAATTTTTCAATTAAATTTTTTAAATGAGGTTGAATATCAGGTTTCCAAACTGACATCATCAGTATAACACGAACATCAGAAGTTTCGTTAGCAACAGAATGTAAATAACTATCATCAAAAATTAATAAATTATCTTCTTCCCAATTCCTGTTTTCTTTGCCAACTTTTATAATACAAGATTTTGTTTCAACAGGTAATATTAGAGGCAAGTGCACTCTTAAATGCGAATTAAACGGACCAGTATGTGGTGGAATAATTGCACCTGGCTTCAATATAGAAAACATAACCATAGAACATTCTATATCTGGTAAATTGGAAATTATGTCCAAAGTTATAGGAAAGTATGATTTAGTTGATTCAATTAATTGACCATTTCCAAATAGCATAATCGTATTCCAGTCAAAATGTGGATTTCCAGCCTCATCTATATAAGGTTTTACATTGTCTTTTGCTTTAAGATATTCACTTAATATTTTCTGCTTGTTTTTAATTAAAATTTCCCATCCAGGAAATTCCTGCGAATCATAAAATGTTTTTTCACTTTTTATTTCAGGAAACTTGAAATAGGGTAAATCGATGTCAGTATCCTGATTGTTGTTTCTGAATTTGTAATAAAAAATATCAAAAGTTTCTCTAAAAGAGGTTTCTTTTATAAATGATTTTAAAATTAAAATATATTCTTTCCATTGTTCAAAAGTTTGAAAAGGAAATATAAAGTAGAATCCATTGTAGTAATTCGTTTTAAATATTAAGAATATAAATCTTGAAATAAGATAAAAAATGTAAGCAGTTGCATTTGCCCAAATTAATGAACCTAAGCATAAGATAAATGCATATATATTAAGACATAAACGTAAAGATAGATCAAAGAAGCTTTTCATTAATTTTTGTATATGATTTTACTTAAAATATCTTTTAGATTGCTTACTTAGATGTTATTACAAATATAGGGTATAAATTGAATTTTAAATAAAATTTGTTTTTTTTATGAGCACACTTTAGAATGCAATTATGTCAATTTTCTTATACTAATTATTTTAGCTGTAATTCTTATTTTTGTATCTTCATAATACTAATGAGAAAAACAAACAAAAATATATGGTTTCATATTGAAGAAATACTTTTCCATCAAGATTCGAAAAGCTTTAATCCAACATATCCAGCATTTTTTAATGTAGAAGAATATAAATGGTGTAAGAATGTTTCTTTACAATATCTTGAAATAAAACATGAATTTGAACAGTTTATATCAAACAATAAATTACAACCTTATTTTTATAAAGAACAAGCGGGAAATACATTAAAATGGAAAACATTGCCATTGTTAACATGGAATATTAAAAGAAATAGTTTAAAACGATTTCCTACTACTCATAAAATTTTACAATCCATACCAGGTTTAGTATCAGCATCTTTTAGTCTCTTGGAAGCAGGAGGTGAGATTACAACACACAGAGGTGATACTGATGCAAACATACGAGGTCATTTATGTTTATATACTGCACAACAAAATGAAAAGGCAGCATTTACAGTTAGTAATATAACCAAAAACTGGGAAGAAGGCAAATGGTTATTGTTTTGTGATGCACATCTGCATGGTGGTTATAACCACAGTAATGAAAATAGATTAGTTTTAATTGTTGACGTAGTACATCCTGAAAATTAGCTTTGAAAAATAAAGTTTGCTCAAAAGTTCTGGCTGGATTACTAATGAATTTTATTTTAGTAAGATTTGTTTTTTTTGATTTTAGAAAGTTACCTAAATGGTTGCTAATATCTTTTTATAAAATTTTTTCTTTTTTATTTAAAATTGTTATATTGTTAGGTGTTAAAATATAAAATTATTTTATTATTTTAAAATCATCATTTTCGAGAAT
>CALLKF010000046.1 GCA_938008535.1 uncultured Saprospirales bacterium
AATTATTTAGTTTGATGTGTTTACCTGTTGACAGAAGCAGCAAAGAAGCGCGCCATGCCATCTCAGAGTCGCCCGAAGCAGTTTTAGAGTTACTAAAGCCACTTCTTAGTGCCGTTAACAAAAAAAATAGAAGATAAAACTCTACATTAGAAGTATCATAACTTCCTCAGATAATTGCCAACGCTTCTCAGTTTGCACGCTTACGTAAATGTAAAAAAGTATTACTCGTTTGTACTGATTCAGACTGTCTCACAACTGTAAACAAAGAAACTACAACTTTTTAAAACACAAATTTTTGGCACGATATTCGTAAAAACTATTTTTATATTGTAATTTTATTGAATAGGTTATTGATTGAATTACTGTATAATTAGCATTCAAATTCATTACTTAAGACTTAAAAAACACATTATGAAAAAAACGGTTTACATTTTATTTTGCTGCCTAATTTCTTTATCTGTTGCCAACGCGCAATGCAATTGGACAAACGGCAGCGACGCTACTTTAACAAGCGATCAAGGTCGTGGTATTACTGATTGGAATGCGCACTACAATTATGCAGCAACTGCAGCTGATGTTAGCATCATACCAACCTATATCGGCGACCGAATGGCTGCTGTAAAAACATGTTTGAGCCGCGAAAGTTATGCTGCTTTGTATGCTTCGCTTTCTATACGCATGGCAACGGCTGGTATTCAGTTTGCTGGCTGGACAAATTCTACAACGAACAGTTTGCCTAACGATGCAGGTTGCGGTTACTTAGATTCTGCGGCACATTATGGATACGTAATGACCGATATTGGTTATGCAAATGTAAATGAGTTATTAAAAAACAGAATGGTGGTGTTGCAAACAGCAATATCTAAAGATGAATACGCAAAATTATATGCAGATGTATCGGTAACTATTGCCAGTAAAGCATTGACTCAAACGGTAACCAATGCAGTGGTTGTACCTGTTGTACCTATTATACCTGTCGTTCCTGGACAAATGGTAACTGTAAAAATAGGAACTTCGTGCAAATCAAGCAGCACACTTGCTACAGTGCTAAATAGATGGTCATCTAATGTTTATGAGCAAACTAATGGTCTGCTGCAATTGAAGATTATATATAACACAAATATTGGCGACGAAGGTCAAATGCTATCAAAGATAAAATTGAACCAATTAGATGGCGCTTTAATTACTGATGATGCATTTTCTAAAATATCCGACCAAATTTTAGCTTTCCAAATGCCTGGCTTGTTTAATGATTACACTGCATTTGCTACTGCACTAACTGCTGTGCGTCCTCAATTGGATTCTTTAGTAAAATTAAAAGAATTTACATTAGTAGATATTTATCCAGCAGGAAAAGTACGTTTTATGTCGAAAGGATATGGCGTAAAAGTACCAACCGATTTACAAAACAGCAAAGCAATACTATATAACTTTCCAATGAAGTATTTATACCAACAGATTCCTAATGTTACTTCAATCAATTCTACCGTTCCTGAAATTATTTCAAATATTGATTTAAATAAAACGAACGCAGTGTATTCTAATGCTTACCTGGCTGATTATTATGGCTATACTAAACCAGGCAAATTAAACTTTGTTAGTGATGATGTTATTTACATGAATATTGGCGGCCTGGTTATTTCCAGCAAAATACTGAATACGATGCCTAATGTATATAAAGAAATCATTCTGCAAACGGAAAAAGCAATGAGCACAACACTCCGAAAAACGGTGCAGCAAATGGACGATGCTGCGTATGGTCGTTTGCTAAGTGGAAGTGGAATTACTGTCGTAAAACTAACTACTGACGACCAAACAAAATGGAATACACTTACCAAAGATACACGCACAAAACTAAGTGTTCTTTATCCATCATCTTGGATAAAGAAATTAGAAACATTGGCTGGAAAATAAAAATTAAAATCTGTTCAGAGAACAGATTTATCCAAACACACGAGACTAGAGTTTCGTATGAATGCTGTACAAAATGCTTAATAACCATTTTGTGCAACATTCGTATTTAGAGTGCATTCTAATAGCATAGCGTAGCATCTCTAAATATGTAACATCTGTAATTTTATAAGTAACTATTGTAAGAACTTGGCTGGTTTTTAAGCACACCTTTGTATATCTCAAAATACAACTAAACTTAAACATCATGAACAAAGAATTTTATTTAAAAAAAGTGATGAGCTCGCTTTTAATAGCAATGCTATTTTTCGGCGCATCAGGAATTAAAACAGTAAATGCAAAAGATAAAGCACCGAAAGTAACGAAGAAGGATTTGGATGGCGACGGAATTAAAAACAAATTCGACAAATGCCCAAATACACCTAAAGGAATTAGTGTGGATGCAGTTGGTTGTCCTATTGATGTTGATAAAGATGGCGTGGCTGATTATTTAGATAAATGTCCAAAAACACCAGGTCTATCCAGCTTAAGTGGCTGTCCTGATAAAGATAAAGATGGCGTTTCAGATATAGATGATAATTGCCCTGAAGTTCCTGGCTTAGCAAGATTTAAAGGTTGTCCGGACAGTGATGGCGATGGTATTGAAGACTCAAAAGATAAATGTCCGAACCTTGCTGGAATGGATTTGTTTTCAGGTTGTCCAGATACAGATGGTGATGGTGTTCCTGATTATTTAGATAAATGTCCAAATTCTGCAAAAGGTATAAAAGCAGATGCATTTGGATGTGCGGCAGACAGTGATGGCGACGGCACTGCTGATACAGAAGATAAATGTCCGAATACAAAAAAAGGATTGAAAGTAGATTACAGAGGTTGTCCTTTAGATACCGATGGCGATGGCATTTATGATACAGAAGATAAATGTCCGAACATGAATGGCTTAGGTAGCGCAAACGGTTGTCCACCAGTAAAAGTAGAAGTAAAAAAACGATTACAATTTGCTGCACGCGGCATTAATTTTGAAACAGGAAAAGCAATTATAACACCTGCTTCCTATCCAATGTTAGATGAAATTGTAAGTATATTAAAAGAATATTCAGATTATAATTTAAAAATGAGCGGGCACACTGATAATGTTGGAAGCGTAAGTTCCAATTTTCTTTTATCGCAAGCGCGTGTTGACGCAGTAAAAACATATCTGGTAACAAAAGGTGTTGAATTAAGCACTATTGAAGCGATAGGTTATGGTGATTCAAAACCAGTATCAAGTAACAGCAACTCAGTTGGAAGAGCAAGAAACAGACGAGTAGAAATGGAATTAGTTTTAAGATAAAAATCAAATTGGCTTTTGATTAAAGAACGAGTCACCTATTGGTGGCTCGTTCTGCTTTTAGATGAGTTTCATTATTGCAAGACTGAAATTTATCACTCTATAGCACAATGGTTCACTCGTTCATAGAGAAGTTTAAACAAAATTTTTTTTGTATGTTTATACGAGCATATAAATTAATGCAGACTATATGATGAAATACATAGAAAAGATTGAAGTACTGCTTCCTTTAGGATATCTGTATCTTATAATAGTTGGAATAATCAAAGAATCCGTTTTCTTTTACCAATTAGGTATAAATATTCTAAAATACTCCAACATTATGGATGTTTTAATTAGTCCAATCGCAACTTTATTCTCACATCTATTTGTTTTTATTACCATTCTATCCTTTTTTATTTTTTGTTTTTATCTTCCTTCTATCTTATTTAAAAATGGCCACAAAAAATGGATTCAGAAAGTATTTGAATTAAAGAAAAGTAAAGCTGATTTACCAGAAGATGAACTAAAAAATTATTATTTAGTGGTTTCAATTAAATTTCTTGCCATTTGCTTGCTATCAATTTATTTAGGATATGGTAGCGCTGAAGGATATATAACATCAAATAAAATAAAAAATAACGAATTAAAATTCAACCATAAACTAAATTTTAATACTGGAGAATCCGAAGATATTTGTCTGTTAGAAACAAATAGTCTCTATTATTTTTATGTAGTAAAAAATGAAAAAACAGTTAAAATTGCTCCGATAAGCGCTATAAAATATTTGGAAATAAGATTATAATATTATTTTATTCAGTCTTTTCAAATCTAAATTCCAGTGTTGGGAAATATTGCCTTTCAACAAAGCTAATAAAAGTCTTTCTTATTGTAAAAATCTCTTTCCTTGTAGTTGATTTCGCCTATCAAACTGACCTTGAAATATATTTAGAAAAATTAAAATGCATGGCATTTGCAAAATAAAAACTAGATGTTCTGTATGTAACAAATGTTACTACCAAAAGAATTGTTTAGTACTAATTTTAAGTAGTAAAAAACAACGCAATGCATTCAGAGTGGATTATATTTTCTGTAATAATTTTACATTTTATTATTGGTTTTGGCTGGCTATTTTATAAATTGGAAATAGAAAAAAGTCAATCAAAATAATTTTTTATACCAACCTGAACAACTTATTTCATTTGATATAAAAAAACACTGTTTAAAATGTGTAGTTAAATAATTCTATTTCATTTAAACAAAGCATCAAACTCACTTAGCAACTGGCATAATTCTCCGAATTCTTTTTCCATACCATCAAATTCTCGATATGCATGTGCAGCAACATTGCTTTGTTTCGGAAATGTACCATTCGTTTCCAGTATTGAATGTACTCTTGGTACCAACACAAATTGCAACCACTCAGTAAAAGCCATGGTATTTATTCCAAACGCACCCATATCATTGAATTTCGCAGCGTCTATTGGTTGCGACGACCAAACATTTAAACGTTTAAGTTCTGCTTCAATCTTATTGATTTGAAGTTCACAATTTTTAAAAATATCTTCCATAGTTTTGTTTTAATAAAGATAAATAATCAGATTAATTTCCATTAGAAATACAGAAAAACAATTCAATGCTTCAAATTCATTCCGTAATATTACAAAATGAAATTCTTTCTAAAGCAATTGAATATTCAATCCAAAGCATACTTTCTGCTATGTATAATTATTGTTTTTAATAAAAATTTATTTGCTTATGAAAATCCATTTTTAAATACAACTGCAACAACGTATGCAGATAGTATGGCAAAAAAAATGATTGCTGAGATTTCGCTTAAAGAGAAAATTTCAATGTTGTCTGGTGATAAATTTTTTAAATTAAAATCCGGAATTCCATTTATATTTAAAGGACATTTACCGAATGCAACAATCCATAAACCAGCAAAAAAATATCATTTACCAGCACTTATTTTTACAGATGGACCACGTGGTGTTGTTACGAAACCACAAACAAATTTTCCGGCACCTATTACTCGTGCATGTACATGGAATCCTTTACTGGAAGAACAAGTCGGAATTGCGATGGGAACTGAAGCAACGTTTGCCGGTGCAAATCTAATTGGTGCACCATGCATTAATTTATTAAGGCATCCTGCTAATGGTCGAGCACAAGAAAGTTATGGCGAAGATAGCTATCTGGTGTCACAATTTGGAACTGCTTTAGTACGTGGTATTCAAGAGAAAGGTGTTATATCTTGTGTAAAACATTTTGCATTAAATAGTATTGAAAACACACGTTATACGGTTGATGTACAAATTTCAGAAAAGGTATTGAACGAAATATATTTACCACATTTTAAAGCATGTATTGATGTTGGTGCAGCTTCCATCATGTCTGCATATAATAAAGTAAACGGAAAATATTGTGCAGAAAATGACAGTTTATTAACAACAACATTGCGTAAACAACTAGGTTTTAAAGGTTTTGTACAATCAGATTGGGATTTTGGCGTTCGAAGTACTGGATCTAGCTTACAAGCAAAAATGAATGTAGAAATGCCATACCCAAAATTTTATAAACCAAAAAATATAAAAGAAGCAATTGTAAATAATGAAATCACATCATCAACCATAAATGATTTAGTGTATGATATTTTATACACTCGATTTCTTTTTCAATTTATAAATCAAGAAAAAAATATAGCAAAACCGAATTATGAACAACATAATTTGCTAGCAAAGAGAATATGCGAAGAAGGAACTGTTTTATTAAAAAACGAAAACCAAACATTGCCATTAAATAAAACTAAAATAAAAACAATTTTATTAGTTGGAAGATTGGTGCATGAAAAAAATGATGGTGATAATGGAAGTAGTATTGTAAAAACAAAAGTGCAAATACCATTAGATGCTTTTAAAAACTTTGGAAATGAAAACAACATCAAAATACTTACTGTAGAAAATGTAACCGACAAAAATCTAACACAATATGCACAACAAGCAGATGTGGTAATTTTTATTACTGGAACAAAAAAGATTGAGGAAGGCGAATTTATTTCGATGAATGGTACTGAAAGAAAAGACGCATCAAAACCAGCTAAAGGAATCTTTAAAAAGCTAGGTCGCGGTGGTGACAGGTATCAACTAAATTTACCAAAAGCTGAAACTGATTTGATAAATAAAATAGCTGCAATCAATAAAAATATAATTTGCTACCTAATTGGTGGTAGCGCAATCATGATGGAAGAATTTAAAAACCAAGTGCCTGCAATTTTATTTTCTGGATATTATGGAATGAATGGTGCAGAAACAATGCTTGATATCTTGTTTGGAAAAGTAAATCCATCAGGAAAATTACCTTTTACTATTCCAGCAAATTTATCGCAATTGCCTGTATTTCCATCCTTGCCAAAAACAATAGATTATGGCTACTTTCATGGT
>CALLKF010000047.1 GCA_938008535.1 uncultured Saprospirales bacterium
ATTTGCATTAAGATGCCGGCGCCATCACCGGTGTTTTCTTCACAACCGCAAGCACCACGATGTTCCATATTTTCCAACATGGTTAAGGCATCACGGATAATACGATGAGATTTTTCACCTTTTAAATGTGCCACGAAACCGATGCCGCATGCATCGTGTTCCATTTCAGATAGATATAAACCTTTATGTTCGTTAGTAACACTCATATTATGGATAACAATTTGTGATGAAACAGCTTTTACAGACTAATTTTTCGCATTTCAGACTGTTTTATAATATTAGCAAAAACTTTCCCTAATTACATTTTCATCTTTTTAAGAAAATCTTAAGCATTGAAAATAATCTTAACAATTCAGTTATAAATTGAAATTTTAAATCCATTTACATTTAAGTTATAAAAATAAATATGTGTACTATTTTCTTTAAAATCTATGTTTATTCTATTTTAAGTAAAAATTAATAAACTATTTTTTAGTAAAAGTATCAAAATCTAAGTTTATACTTGTAAAATAATAATTATTCATTTTTAAAAATTGCACTATGAGAAAAATTTATGTATGCTTGCTAGTTGGTGTTTTGCTGTCAGCCAACCAATTATTTGCGCAGACCGATGCCGACAGAATTAAATCGTTAGAAGAAAAAGTGGATATGTTAACTAAACAATTGGGCTTAGATAAAGAAGAAGTCATTGTGGATTCAACTGCGCCGAAATTGACGTTTAATGAAAGAGTTGACGAAAAAATAGACGCTGTGAAGAAAAAAATTCCGTTTGATATTTCTGGATCAATTGATGTGTATTCTCAAGTGAATTTTTTAGGAAAACGTACGAATGATGTACGTTACCGTGTTTTTGATACCAAAGCAAATTCATTTGAGTTAGGAATGTTTAATCTAATGATGTCAAAAACATTTAAGCGCGTTACTTTTTTAGGTGATATTGCTTTTGGACCAAGAGCCAATATAGCAAATTATTCATTTAATCCATTGGTGTCTACTACATCGTTTGCTTTGAAACAATTATATATTGCTTATGAACCAGTAGATGGTTTAAAATTTACATTAGGAAATTTTAGCACTTATTTTGGTTATGAATTAATTGAAGCGAATAATAATTTCCATTATTCTTGTTCAGAAGCATTTTTAAATGGTCCATTTTATCACACTGGTTTTAAAATGAACTACAACAAAAATAAATTTGGATTTATGGTTGGTTTCTTCAATGATACAGACACCAAATCTGATGGCGACAGAAATAAATTTGTTGGTGCGCAAGTTAGTTATGCTGATGATAAAACATCAGTTTACTTAAATTATATAGGTGGAAATCAACGTAATTATGGTAATTCAATTGTTGATTCTATTTATAAACAAAATTATAAATTTGGTTTAGGTTTAACAGCTGCAACTCGTATAAAAGGCAAAGGCACTATTGCATTAGATGCTGCTTATTATGTGTTCCGTCAAAAAACATTTGCTGCACCAAATACAATTACAAGACCTTGGTATTTCACTGCGTATGTATACGGTAACGGTGATATCAACGATATGGTTAGCATTGGTGCTCGTGTTGGTTATTTAAATAACACACAAGCAATTGCACCGAGTTTAGATGCAGTTTCAGCACATATTGCAGACCTTACCTTAACTATTCCAATCAAAGTTGGACCCATGCGTTTAGTACCAGAATTCAGAATGGATTATTCTTCTGAAAAAGTATTTGTGAAACGTAATGGTGATCCTTGGAATTTCCAAACAACATTAGGTTTAGCAGCTATAGTAAGTTTCTAAAATCAAATAATTTTTACTTTTAAAAAAGCGATTCATTTTAGAATCGCTTTTTTATTTTCAATAATTTTCTAAAATTATAGAATGTTTATGGCTAACGTAAATGAGAACTATTTACATCATTAATAAGTGCTGATTGGATTCAATTCTATTTTATCTTGATTAGTTCTAATAAATAATTTAAGTTCTTCTATGTTTTCTTTGTCGAGTATGCCAATTATTTGATTTTCCTCTTGTACTACAAACAACTCACAATGCTTGGTTTTAAAAAGTTTCTCAGTTTCCAACAATGTATTACTAGCATCTAAATAATTTATTTCTTTATTCATATACTGCTCTACAGATGCTGTAAGTTTTTTCTCTTTAATTGCCTTTATGATTCCTTTTTTTGAAATATAACCTACAAGATTTCGTTTAAAATAAACCATAAATATGCTGATCTGAGATGATAATATCATTTTAATTGCATCTAGAATGGTGTGATGATGTTGCAATGATTTATACTGATTAATTACAATATCTTTCACCGTATATTTAGAAAGCATACCATTTATTTCGGATTTAATTTTCATACATTCTGTTTTATCTAAATAAACAATAATTCAAAACAACAAAATAAAATAATGAATAGTTATTTTATTTCGGTCCAACTTCCAGCTATAAAATAGATGGAAGCGTTGTATTCCAAAAATTTAGTTTTTAATTCTACTAATTTTTGTTGAGCTTCAATAACTTTATTTTGTCGAGCGTTAATTAAAAACAAACTACTTTCGCCGTTGTTTAATCTGCTAATTTCTGCATTTAATAAAGTGTTGTAGCCAATAAAAGCATCCGTATATAATTTTATTTTTTCTTTTAAAGCAATCATATCATTGAAATACGTTTTTACTTTTACAGCAATGTTTGCTTCAGCAAGTATTTTATCTAATCGTGTGTTTTCAATCTTAATTTTTGTTTGTTTGTATTCACCACGACTTTGTCTGAATAGCAAAGGCATATTAAATTGAATACCAATTTTATAATTATTCACTAACAGATTTTTGTTAGATTCATTGCGAAATAAGTTAAAACTATTATTGATAAAATTATAATTAGCATTGAGTGTTGGTAATAGTTGTTGCTTTTTTAATTTTCGTTCAATTTCTAGGTTTTTCAATTTAATATCTAGACTATTTAATTTTGGATGTTTCAGAACTAATTGTTCTAATTCAGCAATACTCGGAAGCTGTAAAGAATCAATAAAGTTGAATTGTTGAATATTTATTGGAATTACATTTTCTTTTACAAAAACATTTTCTTCATTTTCATTCCATAAATAATAGCTTAGTTCTATAGTTGATTTTAACCAATCATAGTATGCGTTTTGTGTTTCATATTCTAATAATTTAAATTGAGTATATGCTTCTGTGGTATCTATTGCTGGTCGTTCACCAACTTCATAAAATCGTTTTGTAAATAAAAAACGATCGTAGCTAATTTGTTTTGCTTGTAAAATATTTTGATAGAGTTGATAATTCAATGCCCAATTCCAATATGCTTTAGTAGCATCTGTCAATAAATTATTTACTTGTAAAATTTGTTCTTGTTTTGATAATTGAATATTGTTTTTAGCTTGTTTAAGAGTTGCCATTTTTTTATTCATCACTAAACCACTTAGCAATGGCAAAGAAATACCAACTAATGAAGAGTTTCCATAAGTTAGCTCATTTGCTGTATTGTTACCAAGTACATTATTGGTCTCTGCTTTTAACTCAATACCATACCACAGTGGAATTTTTACACTTGGATTAATGTATTGGAAATATCGTTTTCCATCGAGTGTTTTATTGTCAAAATCAAAAGCAATTTCAGGGTCTAAGGCACCTTTAGCACTGAGCAATTGTGCTTTTGCTTCTTGCAAAAACAATTGAGCTTGTTTAGCAAAAGGATGGAATTTTACAATAGTTTGTATGTATTGTTCAGGTGTTAATACAGTTGCAGTATCGTTTGCCTTTACACTAATAGTAAGCACACAAGAAATTATAAGTAATAGAACTCGCATCAATTAATAATTTTCTTTTTTATCAGAAAGTTTATTTTTTGAATCTATAGTTGCTTGATAGAAGTCAGGAGGAAACCCATTTATTTTTCGCCAAATTTCGTAATAAATTGGAACATCTTTCAAGAGTGCAATGCCGTTTGCACCACTTCCATATTTTAAATTTGCTGGCCATTTTTTATAAGAAATATCTTCATTAACTAAAATTTTAAAATATCCTTTTTTATCAATTGCGGTTTCAATTGCTGCAACATTTCCTCTAAAAAAACCAAAAGATGCATTTGGCCAGCCACTAAAAACAATAGCTGGAAATCCATCAAAAGTTAAACTAACTTTTTGTCCGATGCTTATCAAAGGAATATCTACAGCTTTGATAAACATTTCTACAGAATGACTGGTTGATGTTGGAACAATTTCTGCAACCATTTCTGTTTCTTTAATTATTTCACCAACACCTGCGTTTTTTATTTTAATTATTTGTCCATCTTGTGGTGCAATGATATAATAAAATTCTGCTCTTTTTTGGTAATTGGTATATTGATTTTTTAACTTAGCAATATCACCTTGTGCAGTGGAAACATTTGATAATGACTGAAATTTTTCGCCATTTACTTTTGCAATTTTATCTAAATAATCTTGTTCTATTCCGCTTTTTTCTAATTTGGCAATTACTAAATCTTGTTTAGAATTGGCTAATTTTTGATTGGCTGCAGTTAGCTTTGCAGTTGCGTTTTGCAATGTTTGATTGCGTTGTTCTAATTGAGTTTTTGATACTAAACCTTCGTCAAATAATTTTCGTTGTCTGTCGTATTGTAATTGTGCAATTTCAAAATCATTTTTTGCCGCTTGTAAATTTGCATTGTCAATTTCAATGTATCGTTGCGCTTGTTCAATTTTATTGTTTGTTTGTTCTACTTTAA
>CALLKF010000048.1 GCA_938008535.1 uncultured Saprospirales bacterium
ACTTCTTTTAATGAATTTCTAATTAGACATATGTTAGGCACTATTAGCCCCTATAAATTGCTACTAATAAATGGAAGGCCCCCTAGAAATGATTTCAACTGGCGCGAAACAGCAACTCAATTAATTAATAAAAAATTAATTCATCGGGTCTCTGTGATGGTGTTGTCAGATTTTTTTTACTTTAGACTTGAAGAACTCAAGGCATCAGACGTTGAAATCAGTTTGCATTTAGACCTGACTTTTTTCGAATCGATAAAAAATGAAAAATTAGAATTGCTTAAAAAAGAAGAAGCATTATTAGAAAAAGAAAAAAACTTCGAACTTAAATTATTAGAAGAAAAAAAAATATTAAAACTGGAATTAGAATCACAAATTAAAAAAGAAAAAGATACTGAATTTGAACTCAAACAAAAAGAAAAAGACACACAAATTGAATCGATGAAAAAAATTATCGATGATTTGAAACGAAAATCGGAACAAGGTTCGATGCAAATTCAAGGTGAAACATTAGAGTTAGAAGTAGAATCTTATTTAAAAGAAAAATTTCGTTTTGATGAAATTTTAGAAGTACAAAAAGGCATGCGTGGCGCAGATTGTATACAAGTCATTAACACAACACAAAAACAAAATTGCGGAAAAATTATTTATGAATGTAAAAGCGCCAAAGCATTTAGTGGTGATTGGATTGATAAATTAAAAGAAGACAAACGCACGTCAAAATCTGATATTGCAGTGTTAGTGACCACTATTTATCCAAAAGATATAGAACGCATGGAATTTAAAGATGGTGTTTGGATTTGTTCTTTGGAAGAATTTAAAGGTTTGTCAATTGCGTTGCGAGAAAGCATTATAAATATTAACAATGTGCTGGCACAACAAGAAAATAAAGGCGACAAAGTAACCATGTTATATGATTACCTTACAGGAAATGATTTTAGCGGACATATCGAAGCTATTGTTGAATCGTTTACGGATATGAAAACAGATTTAGAGAAGGAAAAAAAATATTTCAGAAAAATCTGGAGTGAAAGAGAAGCGCAAATCGATAAAGTGGTGACTAACACGATTAGTTTATATGGTTCTATTAAAGGAATTGGTGGCAAAGAAATTATGACCATTAAACAATTAGAATTGCCTGAAAATACGAATGATTAAACTTTTCAAAAGTTTAAAAACTTTAGAAAAGTTATAGAATTTATTATCAATAACTAGTACATTTACTACATGCAAAAAATATTTTCCATACTATTTATATTCATTTCCATTTTCTTGATGTCAGCTTGCAAATCAACATCAAAAGTAAAAGATGGACAGGAAGCATATCAACTAAAAAAATTCTCGTTAGCTTCTGATATGCTTGAAAAAGATTTTAATAAATCGAAAGATGTAAAAGAGAAATCTAAAATTGCTTTATTAATTGCTCAAAGTCTGGACAAACAATTACGTTATAGTGATGCATTAGATTGGTACAAAAAAATTGCAGATATGCGTGCTATCGACAACTCAATTATGTATTATGTAAATGGATTGAAACGAGTAGAGAAATATGACGAGGCATTTAAAGTGTTAGATGATTATTTGAAAGCAAACAAAACCGAAAAATTTAGATTGCAAAAAGAATATGATTTCCTGGCAATTTTGGTGAAGCAACTTAAAAAATCACAACATACCAAAGTTGCCAATCTAGATATCAATTCTGAAAGTATAGACTTCGCTCCTTTTTTGAAAGATAATACCTTGTATTTTTCATCTACAAAAGGTGTAAATAAAAACAATAAAGATGAATGGACTGCTGAAGGTTACGCAGATATTTATCAAACACAAAAAACAACAGATACTAAATTTTCAGCACCAACTGCATTAGATAAAACGTTTAATTCTCAGTTTCACGATGCGAATTTTATTTTAGCTAAAGATGGCAAAACCGCTTATTTTACTCGTTGTGGAAGCACAGCAAAAAATGTAAATGAGTATTGTCACATCTATCGTACAATAAAAAACATCGATGATTCTTGGAGCACACCAGAACGCATCAAGTTCTTTGCAGATACCATTAACGAAGGTCAAGCTTTTCTAACACCAGATGAAAAAGAACTCTATTTTTCTTCTGATAATAAAGATGGATATGGTGGTCGTGACATCTATTCTGCGAAAAGAAATATCGCTGGTGATTTTGAAAATCCAATCAATGCTGGTTCTAAAATCAATGGACAAGGTGATGAATTATTTCCGGTAATTAATTCAGACAATACGTTATATTTTTCATCGAACAGTAAAATTGGTTATGGTGGTTTAGATATTTATTCAGCAACCAAAGAAGGAAAAATTTACAGCAATGTGCAGAATTTAGGTTATGGAATTAATTCTGGTGGTGATGATTTAAGCATTATCGTAACTAAAGCAAAAGATGATTCTGTGATTTTAAATGGTTATTTAGTTTCAAATCGTCCGAATGGAAAAGGAAAAGATGATATTTATTATTTTGAAAAACGCATTCCACCAAAAGATCCGTTGCCACCTGTTGTGTTTATTTTAAAAACATTAGTACAAGAAAATAATTATCAAAATCCAGAAAATCCAAGTTCTAAATTGCTCGGACAAAAACCAGTTGAAGGTGCAAATGTAACCATTTCAAAAATTGATAAATTAAAAACAGATGTGAATGGAATTATCCAAAAAATAATTCCTGCAAATCAAGAAATAACGTACAACATCAATAAAGACGGTTATTTAGCACAAACTGATGTTGTGAATACATACAACACACAAGATGCAAAAGATGGCGACACGATTATTATTGACAGAACGATTACACTTTCTAAAATTTACAAAAATGTAGAAATTGTGTTGGAAAATATTTATTATGATTATGATAAATGGGACATTCGTGCAGATGCAACTGAAAGCTTACAATTATTGACAGATGTTTTAGAAAAAAATCCAACTATAAAAATTGAATTGGCATCGCATACAGATTGTCGCGGAAAAGACACCTATAACGAAACACTTTCGCAAAAACGCGCAGAAAGTGTCGTGAAATATTTAATTGGAAAAGGTATTGATGCTAATAGATTAACTGCAAAAGGTTATGGTGAAACGGTTCCAGTTGAAACTTGTGTTTGTGAAAAATGCACCGAAGAACAACATCAAAAAAACAGACGCACTACTTTTAAGATTGTAAGTGAATAGGAATTAGTATTTCCATTCATTTAAATTTGCAATACCAATAGTTGGAATTACATTGGTATGACAGGTATTGCATTTACTTTTCAGATAAGTACTCACCACTATTTTATTATCTTGTTTGCTTCTAACACAAGGATTGTTAGTTGTTAGTTGAGTATTTTGATTAAAAAAAGCTATAGTAAAAACAAAAACCAACAGCAAATTGGATATTCTGAATTTAGCATTTTGAAATAATTTCATGGTGATTTTTTTTGAAATTAAGAATTGACTTACATTCAAATATAATCATAATTTTATTAACTTCCAACCGTTTCGTAACTAATCACTTTTGCTAATGCAGCAACAGCAGTACTGTGTTTTTTCACAAATGGATTATCCGTGTCCCAAACATAACCAGCTAATACAGAACAAATTTGATTTTTAATTGATTGAGTTGTAGTTGGTGCAAAGAATATAGTTTGTAGTGTTCCGTCGTACCAAGCATTTACATAAGTTCTAAACGTATCAACGCCTTGCATCATGGTTTCAAAATATTCTTTTTGCCAATCAATCGTTTCGCCTTTTGCTAATTGTCTGCCAACTAAATGCGCTGCTAACTGACTAGACGAAACCGCTAAAGTTACACCAGATGAAAATACAGGATCTAAAAACTCAGTGACATTTCCAGTTAAAACAAATCCATCACCGTAAAATTTTTCGGTAGTTACCGACCATGATTGAATAGTTCTTGGTTCAAATCTAAATTCAGCATTTTCAAATCGTTCAGCAATATGATTTTCAGTTGCAATTAATTGTCGTAATTGTTCTTCAGGTGTTCCAGTTGCTTTTTCAAAAAACTCTGGTTTTCCTACAAAACCAACTGATGTATAACCGTTAGAAAAAGGAATTACCCAAATCCAAATACCTGGAGCATGGTCAATTATTATGATTCGATTGGGCTCGTCGTAGCTATTTCTTTTAGTATCTAAAATATGTGTGAATAATGTTTTTCTTGGTGGCAAATCTGAAGGTCTGTCTAATTTAAATAAATTAGGAATTACTCTTCCATAACCACTAGCATCAATAATAAATTTTGCTTCAATTTGTTGTTGATTTCCTTCTTTATCAACTACTGTTGTTATCGAATCAGAACCGTTAAATTGAATATCTGTTACACCAGTTTCAAATTCAACTGGAATACCCATTTTTATATTTTCTTCTGCAAGTAACAAATCAAAATCTTCACGTGGTACTTGCCAAGTCCAATTCCAACCTTTGGTGTGTTGATCTGAAAAATTAAAATCGCAGACTTCTTCACCTCTAACGAATTTGGCACCAAATTTCTCTTGGAATCCTTTTGCTTTTAATGCTGGCAAAAAACCAGCTTCTTCGAACGCATCCATTGATCTTGGCAATAAACTTTCACCTATAACAAAACGAGGAAACTTTAATTTTTCCACCATTTTTACGTTCAATCCATATTTATTGACGATGGCTGCTGCAACGGAACCTGCTGGTCCTGCACCAATAACTAATACATCTACTTTTTCGGTTTTCATAATTTAAAAATTGTGTGTGTTGTAAAATTATTATTCAAAATTAAGATAATATAAAAGATTTTATGTTCTTAAATCAATGATTTTTATCAGTTTTCGATTATTTGTTTTTGTTTGTTGATTCAAAATATCTGTTTTTGATTTTAGTACTATTTTAGGTAAGACTCTTAAAGTTGCTTGAAAATACTCAATTAGTTCGTTCGGTATAATATTTAAATCTGATTTAAATGCAATATCAATTTCAATCTCATCCGTTTTAAATTCGTTAGTAGTTAGTTTAATAAAATAATCATCAATATACTCTAAATTATTTATAGCATTTATAATCGCAGATGGATAAACTGTTGTTCCTTTATATTTTATTAGATGTTGTTTTCTTCCTATAATTGGACTGATTCTAAATGAATTTCTACCACAAGCACATGGTTCATCATAATAACAACAAATATCGCCTGTTTTATATCTTAATAATGGCATACCTTCGATTCCAAATGTTGTAATCGTCAATTCTCCGAAGTTGCCTGATGGCAAAACATTGTCTTGATCATCCAGTATTTCAAAATATAATAAATCTGGATGTGCATGTGTACCATTACCAAGTGCGCATTCTGTGAATGCAGTTTGTTTTTCTGTAGATGCATACGTTGAATATAATTCTACATTCCATTTGATTTTTATTTTGGATGCGAGTACGTTGTGAGTAAAATCAACATTTCTAATTGCTTCGCCAATACAAATAATTTTTTTTACAGAAGTAGTATTGAGTGAAACGTTACTATTTTCAGCAAATTCAATCAATTTTAAAATAAAGGAAGGAACTGCAATAAGTACTGTAGGTTTATAATTTAAAATTGCATCTATTTGAATCCGTAAATTACCAGGTCCAACTCGAATAACACTTGCTCCTAATTTTTGAATACCATTGTAATAAGCAATTCCAGCCATAAATTGCCTATCTAATGTCAACATTAATTGAAAAATATCCGATTCTGAACATCCAGCATTTAAATAAGAAAGATATTCATTATAAGCTAAGCGTAAAAGGTCGTTTTTAGTTTGTGCAATTGTTACAGCACTTCCTAAAGTTCCAGACGTTGTGCAATATTCTGCAATTTTAGATTTGTCAACACATAAAAAATCCCAATTATACTGTTGAATATCTTCTTTGGTCGTGGTTGGTATTTGCGAAAGAGTTGCTAATGAAATAGTATTAATATCGATGTTATGTTTTGCAAAATGATTTTTATAAAATATAGAATATTGATTTAAATATTGCAACAATTTTTGCAATTCAATTTCCTGAAATGATTGTATTTCTGTGATGGATTTTTTATCTAAAGTCATTTATTTATTTTCTGTATTAATGATTAAACACATAGATTGCTATGATTCTGCTTCAGTGTCGTTTAGTTAAGCAAAATAAGAACCTGAAACAAGTTCAGGTTGACAGCGACGCGGTATCCGCGTCGCTGTGCCGTGACGCTGTCATTCCGAAATATTTTCGGAATCTTTTCTTAACTAAACGACATTGGATATAATGCGTTTAATTTATTTTCTTATTACATTTTTCAATTTTCTCTTTAATATTTTCTATTTCATATTTGGTTGCTACTTCTTTCGTTAATGCAGTTTGATATTGTTTTTTTGCAATTTTATATCGTTTCTTATCAAACCAATAATTTCCAGCCAACACGTAAGTATCGTAATATTCTGGATTCAATTTAATAAATTTTGCGACATCAATTGTTTCTTTATTCAGAATTTTTTCTTTGATCTTTCTAAATTCAATAAATGATTTATAATCTGTTGTTTGCAAAAACTCATCGCTTTTAATTGTTAAAGCAGCATCTGCAATTTCATGATTTTGTTGCAAACCTTTCATCGCAAAAATTTTATTCAAATCGTATGCAATGTATTCGCCGAGTTGCCACGGATGCGTAGAAACCCAAACTATTTTTTTCTTTGGTTCAAAAATTATTGAGTGATGACAAATTAATTGATTCACGGCTTTTTCATTTCCGTAACCAATAAATTGATTATTCAAACCAAATTGATTTCGTAAAATTGAAGCCGTTTTTTGTGGTGTATTTTTATCTGTTTTATTTAGTAATTCTTTGATGCGTTGATAACGATATTCAGATGCACTTTGTTTTATTTGTTCTTCATTTTTATCTGTATTCAACAGTTCTTTACTCTGATAATGATTGGTACAAATAATTTCATTACTGGTTGGATAAGCAACTGCAGTAACATCTGGTGTTTTCTCAATAATTATTGTTTTATTATCAGCAGCAGAACTTATCATAAACGATTCAGAAACGAATGATTTGCGTGATTTTGCAATTTTTATTGCATCGTCAATATTTTTTGCATATTGTAAAATCTCGCGTGCAATTAATGAAACAGGTTCGGCTGTTCCAGTTGGAATTGATGATTTGGATGCGTTGAGTGTAATACTTAAACCTTCTAAATTCATACCAGAAACGACACCAGTAAAGCCACCCCAAGTTACAATCATAAATTTGTAACCTTTGGTTGGATTGCAAAATAGTAAGAGTTTATCTTCAGCAAATTTATCACCAACATAAAAATCAAAGTTGCGACCAGTAATCAAAGTACTATCTTGAGATTTATCATTCCACGTAGAAAATGAAGAACAACCAACTAACGCAAAATTTTGCAATGCATGTCCAATATCGTGCGCTCCGTGATAGTTTAAAATACGTTGATATGGTGTGCCAATAAAATCAAATTCATGCGAAGCAGCTTGTGAAACACCATATATTTCTAGTTTCTGTTCTTCAGTTAAATTCTTTGGTAAGTTTTTATTAAAAAAGCCAATCAAGTATTTTAAGAAATGCTGATAACTTTTAGAAGGAATTAATTTTGCAATCTGATCGACAAATGCTTCTTCTTGTTTTTGCACTAATTCTTGCGACAACTTTCCATTGATGACACCACGTTCAAATGGTTTGCCTTCTACATACATTTCCCAAATTCCACTTTTACTTTTTCGTATCCAATTATTTCCAATTACATAACAATTTGTATCAATTTGTTTGCGTTGTAACCGAACAAAACCTGCATCATTTCCTTCCACTTTTGGTGGTTGTATATCAGAAACAATAACCATATACGTAATAAATACAGCAAACAGCAACAATAATGTTCCGAAAAAGTATGCAATATATTTAAGCAGTTTTTTCATTCTAATTTATTGAGTGTCTTCAATTTTTTGTAATAAATTTTTAATACCTAATAATGTTGAACAACAAACAATAGAACTAATAGTAACACCTAAAATGCCGTGAAGTTTAATATTTTGTCCAGTTAAAAATAAATTTGGCAATTTGGTTAATGGTGAAATATACGTTCTGATTGGATCTTTATAATCTTTTACAACACCATAAATAGAACCATCATCAGTTCCCATATAATCGCGATAAGATAATGGTGTAGAAATATAACACGATTGTATAGAATCTTCTATGTCAGGAAATTTCTTATAAATCGTTTGCAGTAATTTATTTTTTTTATTTTCTTTAAATTGCGCATAACTATCACCGCGTTCTTGCGAAGTTGTAACAGTGTTGTACGTATGCTGCCACTCTTCTACTTCACTGTATTTCATGTACGTCATGATCGTAACACTTTCCGCATATTTAGGATTTTTATTGCATATAGAGTAAAACAATCCGTACGATAATGGCCATTTACTTTCTTCATAATCAATACTATTCCAGGCATCATTTTCTTCAAAATAATAGTAATTGGAATTACTATGCAAATAAGTATTTGGTTTCAGTGAAATATACAACACAAAAACCGAAACTGAATTTTCTAATGATTTTAATCTGTTTTTATATACATTACGAATAGTTGTAGATTCAACCATTTGCATGGTTTGAGACGGATGTACATTGGAAATAAAAAAATCAGCAGTGTACTTTTTTCCATCTTTAGTTTCTGCGTATTGTATCTTGCCATCTATATCTACTAACTTTAAAACATCACATCTTTTTTTAATTTCACCACCATTATTGGTAATAACTTTTGCTAATAATTTGGCAATTTGTCCACTTCCTTTTTTAAAAGTCCAGGCACTTTCTATATAACTATTCAATACCAATGCATGCACTGAAAACGGCGTTTTATTGCCAATACCAGCATATAAAATATTATTGCCAGCTAATACATTCTGCAATCGAATATTATTGGTTAATGAAGCAATAAATGTTTGTGTGTCTATTTCTGAAAATTCAGATGCTAGATTATAATCATCACTTTCTTGTAAATTATACAACGGAAAACTTTCGCAAGCCAACTGAATCGCTTCGACATATTTTAAAATGGCTTGTTCTTCTTCTGGAAAATCCTGAACTAATGTGCTAACAAAATTATCATACCCTTGTGCGTAATGATATTCTTTTTCGTCGTTGTTAAAAATAATTTTATCGAATGCTACATCGTCTAACTTGTGCATTTCTAATTGATCAATGATATCCAAATACTTAAATACTTTGTATAAGTTTTGACCTTTTTCTAAACCACCAATATAATGTACAGATGAATTAAAAATCAACTTATCACGAACAAAAATTTGCAAGCAACCACCAATTTGTTTATTGCGTTCCAATACTAAAACATCATAACCTTCTTTGGCTAAAATTGCACCACACACCAGACCACCAATGCCGCTTCCAACTATGATTACTTTTTGTTTGGTACTCATATTTTATTGGTTTTACGCATGATATAGAAAATATTCGATGTGTATTTGGTATTGTCTACTTCTTCTAAACTTAAGTTATTTTTAGCAGCAAAATCTTTTAGAAAAGAAGCTGTAATAAACGATAAACCTTGTTCAGATGTTTTATTAAAACCTAATAATTTTGTTGAAAACCATTCAGTGAGTTTGGTTCCTTTATGTCGTTCAGTTAACTCTGCATTTCCATCTCTAATAATCAACATACCATCTTCTGAAATATGTTGAATACAATTTTGCAATACATTGGTTTGTTCATTTGGTTGAAGATAATGTAATACATCACTTAAAATAATTGTGTCGTAATTTTCAAAATTAAAATCCAACACATTACCATGCGAAAAGCTCAGTTGATTACTTCTTAAAAATCCATTTTGTGCTACTTCGATTTTTTCTTCATCATAATCCATTCCATGTATTACTCTATCTTTCGAAGTGAAACTAAGCATGTAATCTAAGAAACCATAACCACAACCGATATCTAAAATTTTATTTTTTGCTGGAATGATTTCATTGAAAATAGCATAATTATTTTCGAGTTTAATTTTCACTTTTGAATACCATTCTAACACTGGACCTTTAAAAATATAATTATGAACTAACTGATCGTAATAATACGAAGGTGTTTCAATCTCTGTACTTAAATCTGCATATTCCTTTTTAAAATGAGTTGCTATTGATTTAGTGCGCTCTGCATATCCAACACCATACTGTGTATCTGTTGGTTTAATTCTATCTAAAAACTTAATAGTCATTTGTCCATCTTTCAGTAAGAACTCACCTTTTGACATACAATAGCCTGTACCATGTAATACAATTGGCAAGATGTCGATATTTAATTTTTCTGCTAGATAAAATGCACCTTTATGAAAACGCTGAATGATACCATCTTTATTGCGAGTACCTTCTGGATAAACAATAATTGAATAACCATCAGCTACTTTTTCTTTCATAAATTCTAATTTATTATCCGTGTTTTCTGCTAATTGATAATCAGCCATTCGCACTACATAGCCAAACACTGGTGAATGCCAAACCCATTTATTCGTCATCATAATTAGTTTTGGATGCAACATCACTAATACTAAAATATCTAGGAATGATTGATGATTCGCAATTATAACTGCAGGTTTCTCAAAGTTTTCGTGGTTAACATTAATAATTTTCTTTTTCACATTTACCATCAAATACACTAAAGACTTTACGAACTTACTTAAAATATAAGTATAGGCAGCTTTCATTTTTTTGCGTTGAAATGGAATCAACTTCGTCAATACTACACCGATAATGACTAATAAAAATGCGCCAAAAACAAAATAAGAAAATGCAATAGTAGATTGCACAATTCCTTTAAAAGTATTGGGAAAATGCTTGTTTTGGGTTGGATTTTTTATTAAGATATTAAATAGAATTGGCTGCAAGGTTTGCGACATCAACCAAACACAAACAATACCAATAATAGAAATCAAAGCAATAGATTTGAGTGCTGGATGTTTTGCAAAAATTAAAATACCTAAGCCAATAATAGTTGTGATGGCTGATAATAAAATAGACGTTCCTAAAGACTTGCTGCTATCTTTTCCAGTTGCATATTTTTGTTGCATTCCATCTGTGGTAAAAATGCAAAAATCATCGCCAAGTGCAAAAACGAACGTAGATAATATAATATTGATGATGTTGAATTTAATGCCAAACAAAGCCATCAAACCTAAAATCCAAATCCAGGCAATCACCATTGGAATAAATGTTATTAAAGCCAATTCAATTCGACCATATGCCAACAACAATGCAATAAATACAATGAGTGATGTAAGGAAAGTAATAAACTGAAAATCGTTTCCAACAGATTTAATGACAGACTTTAAAATGTATTGTTTGTCCAATACCGTAATATGTTGTTCGTTATGAAAAGTATCGTACACTTTTTGAATATCGGTTGGATTGGTTTTAACTACATTGATAATAGAATACACACCGTCTTTTTCATCTATGAAATTTTTTAACAACGCATTTTTTAAACTTAAAAAATCTGGGTTTGATAATACTGTATAATTTTTATCTACTTGATTTAAAAACGGTAAAAATGCAGTTTCATTGAAATGATTGTTATTTCCAGCATTTTTTAAAAATTGATAAGTAGTATTTTTCTTTTCACTTGTCCAAAAAGAATTCCATTTTTCAATGCGTTTTTGTTGTTCTTTTTCCGAAACTAAAATGGTAGATATGTCTGTGAAACCACTAATTTGATTAGCTTCCAGCATTTTTTTTAGCGCAGGCAATATCTTCTTATTATTATCTAATGCATCGTTTAAAGAAGTTCCTTTAGCAACCACATAAACAGATTTATTATAAAACGAACTAAACTCATTGAACACTTTTTCTGCTTGTTGCAATTGTGGTGTCATAAAGTTTAGTTTCATCATATCATTTTCAAACTGCACATTTTTTGCAAAGTGATACAAGAAAGGTGTTAGCACAACAAAAGCTATAGCAATCCATTTATTGCCATGCATTTTATTGAGTGTTAGATAAATCCTATCAAACACACTGCTATTTTTTGAAATATAATTTAAGGTAGAAAAATGCGGCAAAAAAACAAGCGTAGCAAAAGCAGCACCAATTAAACTTAAACCTGCGAATAATCCTAAATCATTTAAAACAGGAATTGACAAAAACTGCAAACTCAGAAAACCACCAATTGTAGTTAAACTACCAATAATCATTGGAAATGCGATGTCTTTTATAGTAGCTCGAATATTTAAATTAGAACGATAATGCGTTAAAAAATGTAATGAATAATTTACGGCAATACCTAACACCACAGCACCAGCACCAACCGAAATAATGGAAATACTACCTTTAAAAAAATAAATAAACGACAGCGCAAACAACGAACCAAAAACAACAGGAACAATTACCAAGACTGGTGCAATTAAGTTTCTGTAAAAAACAATAATCAACAACAGTAAAAACACAATCGTAAAAATAGTTGAGTAAATGCTATCTATTCTGATTTGATGTGCATTTGCAGTAGCAACTGCTGTTTCGCCAAAATAAGAAACTGAATAATTGGAATTGGGTAATTGTTTTATTTCATTATCTAAAGAAGTAAAGAATTGCGTATTGGTAACTGTTTCAGAAGACGGATATTTGAGCGTTAGAAAAAAGAGTACACGTTGTTTATCTTTTGTGATAAAGTGATTGTCGTACAATTCGATATTATCATCTTGCTGAAAATTTTTGAGTTTATTAAAAACAATATAATTCAATCCTAATGGATCATTTACAACAAAATCTTTCAAAGCCAAACCAGCAGGACTCGTTAAGGTTTGAAAATTATTTTTTACTTTTTGGTCGATGGCATTTTTGGTAATTATGCTGTCTAATTTTTCGTAATCTTTTTCTTCTAAAAATAAGGGCAAATTATTTTGAATAACTTGAAGCATATTAGCAAACAAACTATCGTTAGCAGTGTATTCAATCGAAGTAATATATTTTTGATAATGTTCCTGTATTTTTTCGGCTAACACATCTGTAAACGCAATCAGTGAATCTGGCTCATTCGCTAAGGTATTTTTTTTCGCAGAAATGGTAAAAATAATTCTGTTGGCAATAGATGAATTTTCCAAAAGTGATAATGCTTCTTCGTTAGTTTTGCCTTGTGGCAACATTTGCGAAACATTTTCGATGTAATTTACTTTAAACGTAAAAAACAACATCACAGCCACTAATACACTAAAAAGCAAATAGACTAGCTTCTTCTTATCCTTCAAAAAATCGTATAATAAAAGAAATACGCTGCTCATTTAGGAATTAATTTTATTTATAATTTATGGTAATTGCAATAAAATGCGAATTTACGTAAAAAGATAGTATATCTTACCATAAAATGGTTGCGGTTTTAGGGTATTTATTGCTTGATTAAAGAACTTATTTGAGTCCAAAATCCTAAAATAAAAAAACGCATCCATTTAAAGATGCGTTTTTATTATTTGATGTGCTTCAACAAACTCAGCAAGACTCAAAAGGTTGATTATTTATCAACTTCTTCGTCATATTTCATGATGAATTTCTCTACTTTTTCTGAAACTAATTTACAATCAGTCAAGGTTCCATCTTCTAATAATTTTTTTAGTAAAAGTTTCTTAGTGAAAATATATGACTTAGAAGTAAAAGATGCTTTTTGATTTAGGAACGTAATTTTGACATACAAACTTGCGTACTTGCTATCATGTATAAATTTAAGAAAAATGATTTCGTTTCCTTCTAAATCTGAAAATGCAACATTATTTGGATCTGAATTTACTTTTAAGCATTCTTTTCCATCTATTAAAACCATGCCTTTTTTAATGTCAATATCCTGACTAAAGCCTACAACACTTAGACATAAAACTGCAAGAACTAAACTAATTTTCTTCATTAATATTTTTGTTTGTTTATTAATACGTTGATGCTTTGACAAGCTAAGCATGACACAGTGTGACACTATTATTTAGCAACTGAAACACCACGTGTTTCACGGATTACGGTTACTTTTATTTGTCCTGGATAAGTCATTTCGTCTTGTATTTGTTGTGCAATTTTGAACGAAATTTCTTCTACTTGTTTGTCATCTACTTTTTCTGCTTCTACTAATACGCGCAACTCACGACCAGCTTGTATTGCATATGCTTTTTGTACACCTTGATATGAAGTTGCTAATTTTTCCAGCTCATCAATTCGTTTCATGTAGCTTTCCATCATTTCGCGGCGCGCGCCTGGACGAGCACCTGAAATTGAGTCACATGCTTGTATAATTGGTGAAATGATGAACAACATTTCCATTTCATCGTGGTGCGCTCCTACTGCGTTAACAATTACTGGTGCTTCACCAAATTTCTCGCATAATTTTGCACCTAATAATGCATGTGATAATTCAGGATCTTCATCAGAAACTTTACCTATATCGTGCAATAAACCTGCGCGTTTTGCTATTTTCGAATTCAAGCCCAATTCACTTGCCATAATTGCGCATAAGTTGGCTACTTCGCGTGAGTGTTGTAATAAATTTTGTCCGTATGAAGAACGGAAACGCATCTTGCCTACCAAGCGAATTAATTCTGGATGTAAACCGTGAATTCCTAAATCAATAACGGTACGCTCACCGATTTCCATAATTTGGCCTTCGAGTTGTTTTTCAGTTTTTGCAACAACTTCTTCAATTCGAGCTGGATGGATTCTACCATCTGCTACTAAACGTTGAAGTGATAATCTTGCAATTTCTCTTTTATACGCATCATAACCAGAAATAATAATTGCTTCTGGTGTATCGTCCACAATAATTTCGACACCAGTTGCTGCTTCCAACGCACGAATATTTCTGCCTTCACGGCCAATAATTTGTCCTTTTTGTTCATCAGAAGTTAAATTGAAAACCGAAACCGTATTTTCAATCGCTGTTTCTGCTGATGTGCGTTGAATAGATTGTATGATGATTTTTTTCGCTTCTTTGTTAGCTTTCAGTTTCGCTTCGTCCATTACCATTTTCACATGCGCCATCGCATCTGATTGTGCTTTTCCTTTTAGTTGTTCTACTAATTGTGCTTTTGCATCTTCTGCAGAAAGTTTGGCAACTTGCTCTAATTTTGCAATATGTTCAGCTTCTGCTTTGTCTAAATCAGCACGTTTTTTATTGGCAATTTCAATTTGATCTGCTAATTTCTTTTTTAATTCTTCTGTTTCTTTTTCTTGTTTATTGGTATTTGCCAACTTGTCTTTTAGTGACTGCTCAATTTGTTTAGCGCGATTTTCTGATTCTAATAATTTGCGGTTACGTTGTTCTGCTTCTTTGTTGTGTTCTTCTTTTTGTTTCAAGAAGAATTCTTTCGCTTCCATCATTTTATCTTTTTTCAAAGATTCTGCGGTATTAAATGCTTCTTTTCTGATGATTTCTGCTTCTTTGCGTGCAGTTTCTTCGAGCGATTTTGCTTTTTCTTCAATAATTCTTGCTTCTGCAATTTGCTTATCTACATTTCCTTTTGAAATCATTTTTCCGATGAAAAATCCTACAATAAGTGTAACGACTGCTGCAATAACGGTTATAATAATTGGATCCATTCTTAGTGTGTTTAAACTCTTTATCTTTTGATATTGAGCGTGTTAAAAAATAATTTATGTGTTTCTTTCTATATTTTTTTTTGAGCACATAGAATTCGCACAAACTTTTATACGATTGGTTACGTATCGAAGCTCATTTCTATCATTTTGTAAGGAAATGATCAAAACCTAAAATCGAAATTAAGCAAAACGAATTTTGCAGATTTTCTATCTTTTACACAGCATTAGAATAACTTTGATTAGAAGAGCGTTAAACCGAGTTCTTTATCCAAAATAGCTTCGAGTTCATCGAGTTTTAAATCGATGTTAGCGTTGGTGGCTTTATTTTTATTTTGCAAAACTTCAGCTGCTGACTGCAATGCAATCATCGACAAAAAATCTTGTCGGTCGCGTGTAAGTAATGTTTTTTGGTATTCGGCAATTTTATCGTTGATATCTTTAGCGGCCTGGCGAACATAACCTTCTTCATCAGACGATACTTTTAATTTGTAAGGTCTGCCTGCGATGAGTAAATTTATATTTAATTGTTCTGCCATTATTGAATCAATTTTGCCAAACAGTCGTCAATTTCTACCATAAACTCTTTTAACTGTTGCTTCGTTTGAGCTCTTTCCTTTTCGGACAAATGCACTTCTTTTGCTGTTTTTATATGTTGTATCTGTTCTTTTAAATTGTCTTGTTGATTAATTAATTGATTTAATTGTTGGTGCAAATCAGCATTTTGTTTAGATAATGCCAAGTTTGCTTCCTCTAATTTCTTATTTTTTTCTAAAATTAGCTGAATTTTCTTAAAAATTCGATCCCATTTTTCGTCAATCTTCGCCATTTATCTAATTTCTGCGTTGAGTTGTTTATTATATTCTTCCATTAATTTTTTCATAACACTATCAATATCAGCATCTTGAAGTGTTTTAGTGTCATCTTTAAATGTAAAACTTACTGCGTATGATTTTTTGTCGTTTCCGATTTTTTCATCTTCGTAAATATCAAACAACTCAATATTACGCAAAATTTTCTTTCCAAATTTAGTTGCAATGGATTTTACTTCGTCAAATTTCACTTTTTTATCTAATAATAACGCTAAATCACGTTTTACTGATGGAAATTTTGAAATTTCCTGATAGTTGCTTTTAACTTTTTTAGCTTGTGCAATCACCAAATCCCAATTTATATCTGCAAAAAATAAATCCTGCTTGATATCGAACAGCTTGCAAAACGCTGCGTTTACTTTTCCGAATTCTGCGAGTTGCTTCTCACCTTTTCTATAGACTAATGAATAATCGAAAAATTCTGATAATTCATTATCAAACGCATCAAATGCAGTGATTCCAATTTTACTGAAAATAGAATCCACAATGGATTTGATGTAATAAAAGTCTGACTTTTTGTTCGGTGTGTTCCAGTTTGTCGTTGATTTATTTCCAGAAATGAAAATTGCTAAATGATTTTTTTCGGAATATTGCCTCATCCTTTGTCGAGCAAGCTCGACATTTCCTTCTCCAATTGGAGAAGGAATAGAATCGGTGTTTTCTGTTGTGTATGTTTTTCCAAACTCAAACAATTTGACATTAGCATTTTTGTGGTTGATGTTGTGCGCCACACTTTCCAAACCAGAAATCAATATGTTGTTGCGCATCACATCCAATTCTGTATTGATTGAACTCAGTAAACGAACCCAATTTTCGGAATTGCTGTTTTTTAGATTTTCCTGATATTTTGATTTAGAAATGCTGTTGTTCATCATTTCATAGAAACCAATATTCACCAAATTATCGGCAATTTTATTGTATAATTTATCAGTGTCAAATGCATTTGAAAAATTAACGCTCGCATTTAATTTACTTGGAATCAGCACATTATTGAAACCATAAATACGCAAAATATCTTCGATAACATCAGCTTCGCGCGTAACATCGGTTCTGTATGGTGGAATTAAAAGTTGCAAAATTGTTGAAGTTTCACTTTCTATTTTTACTTCTAACAAACTCAATATCTTTTTAATATCATCTAAAGAAATATCAGCACCAGTTAAACGTTTTACATTTGAGATTTCTAAATCAACTTTAAAATCTTCAAACACTCTATTTTCTGGTTTAAAAATATCAGAAGCAATTTTACCGTTTGCAATTTCTTCTATCAATTGTGCTGCACGTAATAAAACTGTTTCTGTAGTATTTGGATCGATGCCTTTTTCAAAATGCGAAGCTGCATCTGTTTTTAAACCATGACGTGTAGAAGTTCTTCTAATGGTTTTTGGATCGAAATACGCACATTCTAAAAAGATAGCAGTCGTTTCATTTTTTACACCTGAATGCAAACCACCATACACACCAGCCATGCACATCGGATTTTTTTCACCATCGCAAATCATAAGATCTTCTTCGTGCAATTCAATAACTGAATTATCTAATGCTGTGAATTTTGTTTTTGCAGGCAGATTTTTCACCACAATTTTATTTCCTTTAATCGCACTTAAATCAAACGCGTGTAACGGCTGACCGAATTCGTGCAGAACATAATTCGTGATGTCAACAATATTATTGATGGATTTTTGACCGATTGCTTTTAAGCGGTTTTGCAACCATTTTGGTGATTCTTCTACTTTTATATTATTAATGATTAAACCTAAATATTTCGGTGCTGCTATTTTATTTTCAACTTCAACTGAGAATTCAGATTTCAGATATGAGATTTCAGATTTCAGATTTGAAACTGGTAATTTCAATTCAAAATTTGTTTTATTTCTGAAACTCAATGCTGCTGCTAAATCGCGCGCGACACCGATATGCGAAAAGGCATCGGTTCGGTTTGGAGTTAAACCAATTTCAATAATTGTATCATTTTCTACACCAAATAAATCTGCTACAGATGAACCAACAACTGCTTTTTCGTCTAATATTTTAATTCCATCGTGTGAAGTGCCTGTGCCAATTTCGTCTTCAGCGCAAATCATTCCAGAAGATTCGATGCCACGAATTTTTGCTTTTTTAATTTCAAAAGGTTCGCCTGTAGTTGGAAACAATTGTGTGCCAACTAATGCAACAATTACTTTTTGTCCGGCAGCCACATTTGGTGCACCGCATACAATTTGTAAAACTTCTGTTCCAACATCAACTTTGCAAACCGATAGTTTGTCTGCGTCTGCGTGTTTTTCTTTTTCCAACACATGACCAACGACCAAACCTTTCAAACCACCTTTTACGGATTCAAATGGTTCGATGCTTTCTACTTCCAAACCAATATCGGTTAGTAAATAGTTCAGTTCATCATTTGATAAATCGAAATCAATATATTGCTTGAGCCAGTTTAAGGAAATTTTCATGCAACAAAAATAATAAAAAAATACCGCTGATTAATTTGATTAAATGATTAAGATGAATTGTATTTAAAATTCTGTGAAAATCTGTGGAATCTGTGAGAAAACTACGCAGCTTCTTTTCTCACCATCATTTCTCTAAAAAAAAGAAAAATAATAGTGAAGAAAATTCCATAAAACAACGTGATTCCAAGTGTTCTTCCATGTTGCATTGGATTTAAAATACGATCTGAAATATCAAACAATAAAGATTTGGTATCGAAAAATAAATCCCAACTATTCCAACGTAGAATTCTACCTAAATAAATACCAAACGCACCTAAAAATAAAGACGTTATAGAAAACAACCACGCTATGTGCTTATTAAATTTATCAGCAACTACATTTTGTATATCATTTAACGATAATAAACCAAGAATAAGTGCATTCCACGCAGTTGAAACAACGATGAGTAAATTGTACCAATAATTAAAACTTTTGTCTGGATGTAAATGAATGATATCGGTAATGATATATGGTGCGTTCGGAAAAAACAACAACCACAACGCAACAAATGGCAACATGGTAATTTTTGAGAATCGATGTTTAAAAAGATACAACCAACTTGAAATAAAAAATGGAATAAATGCTAAAAATAAATTCCAAACTAAAAATAAAAATCCGATTTGTTTAGTAACCATCACACGAAGCACAATTAAGCCAAAACTTAAAAAGCACGATGCCATTAATAATAAAGTAAGTTCTAATCGTCGGTGTTTTCTGAGTTGTTGAATCATTTGTATTGTTGTTTTTTTGTGAAACTTATTTTTACAAATCTATTTTAATTAGAGTAGCACCTAAATTTTAAAAATCTAATTTTTGTTAAGAAAAATTGCATTTAATATTTATTAACTTCGAGCATGGATTTTGATTATCATTCATTGTTAAACATTGCATTCAGAAGTTCTGTTGTTTATATTTTTATGGTTGCTTCATTTCGGATTTTTGGAAAGCGAGAACTTTCGCAGTTATCTATAACCGATTTATCACTTGTCGTTTTAATTAGTAATGCTGTTCAAAATGCGATGGTTGGCGAAAATACATCTTTAATTGGTGGCTTGACCGCTGGTGTTGTTTTATTTGCGTTGAATATGGTGGTTAGTTTTTTAATGTTTCGATTTAAACCGATTCGGAATTTGATACAATCAGAGCCAGTTACCTTAATTTATAACGGTAAAATTTTAGACAAAAATTTAAAAGATGTATTGCTTACCGATGATGAATTATTAGCAGCCGTTCGTGAGCACGGTGTGAGTGCCATTCAAGATGTTAGTTTAGCAGTCATGGAAGTCGATGGAAATATTAGTGTTATATCTGAAGATGGAAATCAATTTAAACGCACACAATATAAACGAAAACGACACCACAAATCTTTGCAAGATATTTGATTTTACTAAAAAATAAATATCTTTACTTCATTTTAAACTTATAATTCAAAAACAATGAGATTAATTATTACAATCATTTTATCTACTTCATTCACAATTGCATTTGCACAAAAATATACGGACAAAGCTGTAAAACAAAGTTGCGAATGTATGTCAAAAATTGACCTAACACTTTCACCAAAAATACTGGAAGAAAAAGCAACCAAATGTATTGAAGAAGCAACTATTTCAAACTTAAGTGGTTTAGTAAAAGAACATGATTTAGACTTAACTGATGAAGCTGCGGCAGAAAAAGTTGGAGAAAAAATCGGAATGAAATTAGTTGCGAAATGTCCTGCATTTATTTCTTTAGCACAAAAATTTCCAAATGATGACGAAGAATCAAAAACAACAGATTATGAGTTTGCAGAAGGAAAAGTGAGTAGTGTTACAAAATCAGATATTGTTATTATTGGATTGGAAGAAAGTACTGGTGATATTCGTAATTTTTATTTAATAGATTATTTCAGCGGTGCTGATGAAATTACAGCAGACTTAAATTCAATAAAAAATAAAAAAGTAACACAGAAATTAACTTCTCCATCGCTAGAAGAAAGAGAATTTTATTTTGGATCAAATTGAAAACGACAGGTCCACTCCCAAAAGAGTGTTGCTGGATGAGTCTTGGGAACTTTTAAAAAGTCCTGCGGCAAGTTCCTTTATGGAATACGCCGCTCGTACTTTCAGAAAACCAGGCTCAGGGATTACCTTTATT
>CALLKF010000049.1 GCA_938008535.1 uncultured Saprospirales bacterium
CCAAAACACCACTATCCGAATTTCCCCTCCTTGGAGGGGTTAGGGGTGGGTTTATTCTTTACTATCTGCTTCCTAAACCGTAAATTCACAACCATCCATGCAACCCAAACGCAACATAAAAAAGTACGCCATAATAGGACTCATAGCAAGCATAGCAATGCTGCTGCTCTCACGATTAATGTTTGATTATTTTTACTATAATTATTCAATAGAAGATGAACTGGCTATGATTATAGAAAGAGCATGTTATGTAGCAGGAATTATTTCTATGTATACAGGTGCAGTGTCAGTAGTTGTTTTAGTAATACAATTGGTGAAAGATGTTAGAAATAAAGTATAAAGCTAAATTCAATTATATGGCTGTCTTGCTGAGTTTATCGAAGCACCTTATTCTATTATTGCAAACGCAATGAAGCAATCTCAATAAAATAAAGAAGGCGAAAGATTGCTCTTCCACCTTAGATGTTTTCACAACGGAATAATCCTTATTGTGAATTGCTTTAAATTGTATGTCAAATATATAAATATTTTATTGAATTTCCAAAATTTATTTTTACATTAGAGTATAATACATAAAATTTATAAAATTATGAAAAGAATATTAGGATTAGATTTAGGAACTAACAGTATTGGTTGGGCTTTGATAGAGATAGACCATATAAATAAAATAGTAAAAATTCTAGGACTTGGGTCTAGGATTTTGACAATGGATGCAGCAGAAATCTCCAAATTTGAAAGTGGCGCAAAATTAGAAAGTTCTGCCGCACAAAGAACCGCTAAACGTACTACTAGGAAACTAAATGAACGCTATTTATTAAGACGTGACAGACTTCATTGCGTTTTAAATTTACTTAATTCTCTGCCAGAACATTATAAATTATCTATAGATTTTGAAACTGAAAAAGGAAAACGTAGTGGTAAATTCAAGAAAGGTTTTGAAGAAAAATTTGCTTATTGTAAAGATAAAGGTGGTAAACCTCAATTCCTTTTTTTGGATGCATACTATGAAATGGAAAATGAGTTCAAAAAACAACATCCTAAGTTATTTTATACTAAAAGAAATGGTAAATTAACTAAAATCCCTTATGACTGGACGCTTTATTACTTGCGACATAAAGCTTTAACTGATCCAAATTATAAGTTGACAAAAGAACAGTTGGCGTGGGTTACATTAAGTTTTAATCAAAAAAGAGGTTATGAAAAAGTAATAGGCCAAGACGAGAAAGCTCAAAAGGAAGGGGAACTGACAGACAGTTTTGTGGGCAAGGTAAAAGATATTACAAAAATTGAAAACGAAGAAGCGTATCAAGTTACTTTAGTCAATAGCAATAACGAAACAAACGAATTATTTAAATATAAAGAAGAAAGTAAAATTATAATTACAGAAGTTGGAGATTTAAAAGAAGTTGAAATTATTTCAAAATATGATGAAGAAGGTTCAATTGATGCAAGTAAAACGGAATATATCATCAACGAGATTCGTGAGTTTCTAATCACAGATATTAGAAATACAGGACAGAAAAGAAAAGAAAATATAGTTTTTGAAGTAGAATTGGAAACTGGTTGGTTAAAAGAACAATTAAGCAAATTTACTCCTAAATGGAAAGACACAAGAAGAGATTTTATTATCAGAACAAAATATGATGAAAATGGCGATAGAATTTTAAAAGGTGCCGATAAAGGGAGAAATATTAGCATACCTAAAGATGAAGATTGGACATTATTGAAATTAAAAACAGAGACTTTATTAACTTCTTTCAATATAAAAAACAACACTAAAGGAATTGCTTCTTTTGTGTATTATAATCTGTTGCAAAATCCTAAACAAAAAGTAAATGGAGATTTAATTACTGTTATTGAGAGAGATTATTATAGAGATGAATTAAATGAAATTTATATCAATCAAGAAAAATTTCATCCTGAATTATCGAATAGAGTATTATATGAACAAGCTATTCAATTACTATATCCTAATAATAACAATCATCAAAAAACTATTCAAGAACTTAATTTTAATTACTTAATTAAAGAAGATATCTTATTGTATCAGAGAGATTTGAAATCTAAAAAATCTTTAATTGCCGATTGTGTTTACGAAAAAGAAAATTATGAACGAACTGATGAAAAGACAGGAAAGAAATATAAAAAACCATTAAAAGCAATTCATAAATTCAACCCTTTGTATCAGGAGTTTCGCTTATGGCAGTTTATAAAAAGGTTAAAAATCATCAAGAAAGAAGAAATTCTAAATGATGAAATAAATATAAATGTAGATGTTACTACTCAACTTTTAACAAATCAAATCAAAGAAGAATTATTTACTTTCCTTAATGATAAAGAAAGTATTACGGAGAAAGATATCTTGACTTTTGTTAGTAAAACACACAAAGATTTTCAAATCAAAACTGATAATTATAAATGGAACTTTACTTCAGAAAAAGAACCTTGCAATCCAACTAGATATAACTTAATACTTAGAACAAAGCGAATAAAAGGTTTTGATTATAAATCATTCTTAACACCTGAAAATGAATACAGCTTATGGCATTTTTTTTATTCAGTTAAAAAGAAAAGTGAATTTCATAAAGGTTTAAGTAGTTTAATTGGTAAATTATTAGAAAAATCAAATTTGCCAATTAATTATCAAGACGAATTATTTAAAAATTTTAGTTCGTTTGGTGGTTATCCTAATGATTATGGTACTTATTCAGAAAAAGCCATAAAAAAGTTGTTACCATTCTTACGATTGGGAAAATATTGGAACTCTGAAACCGTAAAAGATATTTTAGATAATGTTAATCATGAAGTTAAAGACAAAGTTCTGTTAAAAGAAAATATTAATGGTGAAATAGAAGATTTTCAAGGTTTATGGGTTTCAAGTGCTTGTTATTTAGTTTATGGTCGTTATTCAGAAGTTGGAGAAGTACAGTTTTGGCAATCACCTTATGATATTGAAAATTATTTAAAGAACGAATTCAGACAACATTCTTTAAACAATCCAATAGTTGAAAAGATATTGGTGGAAACATTACATGTTGTAAAAGATATTTGGAAATATTATGGAGAAGAAATTGGAATCGATGAAGATGGAAAAACTATTTACAATAAACTATTCGATAAAATACATATTGAATTAGGACGAGAAATGAAAAAAAATAATAAGCAAAAAGAAAGAGACGACAAACAAAATAAAGAAAATAGAAAATCAAATGAGAGAATTATTGAACTATTGAAAGAATTAAAAAGAAACAATAATTCTTTGCAGGAGAAATCACCATTTCAACAAGAAAAATTAAGAATCTTGGAAGAAAGTCTATTATCGTCAATTGAGTATGATAAAGACAATACAGAATATGAGTTATCTACTGGGAAAATCACTAAAAAGGAAATAAAAGACATAACGACAAAAGAATTTTCTAAAATTAGCAGAAGCGATTTTGAACGATATAAACTTTGGCTTGACCAACGCTACCAATCGCCTTATACTGGAAAACTCATTAAATTATCTGATTTATTCGACAGGAAGAAATATGAAATAGAACACATTTTTCCTCAAGAGCGTATTACTTTAAACGCACTCTACAATAAAGTAATTTGTGAAACAGAAATAAACAAAGAGAAAAAAGCTCATACAGGATATAGCTTTATTGCAATTTCCAAATCAAAAGAAGTTTTTTGTAGTGCTCATAACCAAAAGATTAAAATCCTAAGTATTGAAAAATATGAGAAATTAATAAAAAGCAACTTTTCTGGTAGAAAAAAAGAGATTTTATTGAGCAAAGAAATCCCTGAAGAATTTACAAATAGCCAATTAAATAATAGCCAATATATTTCCAAAATGGCAATGAAGCTATTAAGTAATATTGTAAGAGAAAAAGACGAAGATACTTTCCGTTCTAAGAATGTATTAGCAACTAATGGAACTATTACTTCAACATTGAAAAGACATTGGCAGCTAAATGACGCATGGAATGAAATTATTTCACCCAGATTTAAACGCTTAAATGAATTGACTAATACTAATTTATTTGGAAATTATCGTGAAATAAATGGACATAAAGTTTTTATAAATGAAGTACCCGATGAGGTAAGTAAAAATTTTGACCCTAAAAGAATAGACCATCGTCATCACGCATTGGATGCATTAATTATTGCTCTGACCACTGAAAATCATGTCAATTATTTAAATAATATATCGTCTCAAGAAAACAATAAAGAAAAATTAGAAACGCGTAAAGCAATAAAGTTCCAATTAACTAATTCAAGAAAAGGTTTTAATGACGAAAAAGAATGGTATTTCTTACCACCAGCACAAATTAAAACAAAAGATGGAATAGATGAATATGAATATCTTTTTAACGATATTAAAAGCAATGTATTTAAAGATGTAGCACAAACAGCATTAGAAAATACGATAGCAGGTTTCAAACAAAAAAACAGAGTTATTCGTCAAAGATGGAATAAGTATCTAAAAACAGAAAATGATAAAGTATCAATCATTAAAGAAGATTCTTTAAAGCAAAAATCAAATTATAATTCAAGAAAACCGCTTCATTTAGACACGTTTTATGGAAAAGTAAAACTTAAAAGCAAAATAATATCAATTAATATATCAAAAGCGATTTATGAAAATTTTGATGTAGTTGATTATTTACTTTTAAATGAAATCAACGAGTTAAGGCAGAATTATTCAGACAATGAAATAATTAATACTCTTTCAAAGAAATACAAAACAGTTCGGGTTTATGAAAAGTTGGTAGCATCTAGATTTGGTAATGAATTAGAAACATTTGCTTTTATTGCTCCTGATAAAATTATTAAATACATTAATGCTGTTACTGATACAGGAATTCAAAAAATATTAGAAAGGCATTTACATTCATATGATACTATTACAAAAAAAATAGTAGATGTTATTGAATATGCTGATTACATTGTTGATGGAGAACATCATCGAATAATAAAAGAATTTTTGAGAGAGAATTCCACAATAGAATATATTGTGATTGATAAAAAAGAAATTAGAGAAACGGAAATATTAATTAATGATTTAAAGGCAGATATAGAAGACAAAGGATTAATAAAACACAATCCACAATTGGCATTCTCTCCTGATGGAATTAAAGAATTGAATGAGAATGTAATTAAACTCAACAACGGAAAATTTCATCATCCAATCTTTAAAATACGAATGGCAGATTTAATGGGTACAAAATTTTCAGTTTCTGAAGATGGACAAAAGAATACAAAGTATGTTGCAACCGCTGGTGGAAGTAATGCTTTTTGTGGTTTTTACCAAAAAGAATCAGAACGAAAATTTTATATTCCTACACTTCGAGAATCCATAGAAAACTTAAAGCAAGGCAATAAAACTTGTCCAGTAATACATCCTGAAGATTCAGAGTTCAAATTATTATTTGTTCTGAATCCTAGTGATTTAGTTTATATTCCTACAGACGAAGAAATAGGAAACATGAGTCTTATTGATTTTAAGAACTTATCAAAGGATCAAGTAACTAGGATTTATAAATTCACAGATGGTAGTGGTACAACAATGAATTTTGTGCCTGTAAATGTATCTAGTGTACTATTTAATCTTTCAAAAATCGAACAAACCAAATATGGATTAAATTTGTCAATTCAAAATGAGCTTGGTTTAGGAAGTCCACAATCAAAGAATCAAAATTCTTTAGATGGGAAACAAATAAAATCAGTTTGTTGGAAACTAGAAGTAAACAGATTAGGTAAAATAACTAAAGTAATCCGATGATCAAACGCACTCTATACTTCGGTAATCCAACTCGTCTGTCTGTGCAGCAGCAACAATTGCTGATAAAGACAGACGATGTAGAACGTACAATACCTATCGAAGATATTGGTGTAATAATTATCGATCATTACCAAACTTCTGTAACGCATGCGGTGATGCATTTGTTATTAGAAAATAATGTGGCGTTTATTACTTGTAATGATAAACATCATCCAACCGGATTGATGCTGAATTTAGATGGAAATACGTTGCAGTCAGACAGATTTAAAGCACAAATAGAAGCATCGGAACCACTCAAAAAACAATTGTGGCAACAAACCATTAAAGCAAAAATTGCGAATCAAAAAGCAGTATTGGATAAATGGGAAATTGAATCTTCTTTTATGAATCGTTGTTTGCAAAAAGTATTGAGTGGCGACACTTCTAACCAGGAAGCACAAGCTGCAAAATATTATTGGCGCAATTTATTAGACGAAGAAGAACCGGACTTTTTTCGCGCACGCTTTGGCGATTATCCGAATAATTTTTTGAATTATGGTTATGCAATTTTGCGTGCAACAGTGGCGCGTGGCTTAGTGGCTTCTGGTTTGTTGCCAACGCTTGGCATTCATCATCGAAATAAATACAACGCGTATTGTTTGGCTGATGATATTATGGAACCATATCGACCTTATGTAGATCATTTGGTAAAAGAAATTGTAAATGATTTTCCGTCAGAACTCGAACTCAGTAAAGAAATAAAGAAAAAATTATTAGAAATACCAGCCATTAATATTGTAATAGACGACAATAAAAGTCCATTATTAGTTGGCTTGCAACGAACCACTGCATCATTGGCTGCATGTTACGATGGCGAACTAAAAAAAATAATTTATCCGGTGTTTAGTTAACCGTTATAAGTTATAAGGTTATCACGTCAATAACTTTATAACCTATAACTATTTACTATGTATCTAAACGCTTATCAAATTATGTGGGTTTTAGTTTTTTTTGATTTGCCAACTGAATCAGATGTAGATCGTAAAAGAGCTGCAAAATTCCGTAAGAAAATATTGGATGATGGATTTTCTATGTTCCAGTTTTCAATTTATATGCGTCATTGCAGCAGTCGAGAAAATGCAGATGTACATATAAAACGGGTTAAAGGATTTCTGCCTGAACATGGTCATATCGGTATTATGTGTATCACCGATAAACAATTCGGGCAGATGGAATTGTTTATCAATAAAAAAGAAACCGAGCTACCCAATATTCCGCAGCAACTGGAATTATTTTAGCACTGTAATAAGCTTAGAATATGAAAAATGGGCACTATCTTAAACTATGCAAGATAAATGACCCATTTTTCTATGGTAACAACTAATGGAACTATCAATGAATATTGGCATTTTGACGCTTTCGGTTGTTACCAATATTCAAAGAACACAATTTAAAAGCAATTCACAACTAGGTTTTGCAGCAGTACCACAATTGCCAAGTTGTTACCAATATTCAAAGAACACAATTTAAAAGCAATTCACAACGTATGGTAGTAACAGTTCTTTCAAGTGCTTGTTGTTACCAATATTCAAAGAACACAATTTAAAAGCAATTCACAACTGACTTGATAAGCGTAGT
>CALLKF010000050.1 GCA_938008535.1 uncultured Saprospirales bacterium
TTTCTACTTCTTTAGATTGTGATAGTTTTGTAGTATTGACGGTTATAGTAAATCCGACACCTACTACTCAAATTACTCAAACAATTTGTGAAGGTGATTTTATAACATTCAATGGTCAAACGATTACGACTGCTGGTACTTATAACGATACGCTTTCTACTTCTTTAGATTGTGATAGTTTTGTAGTATTGACGGTTATAGTAAATCCTACACCTACTACTCAAATTACTGAAGAAATTTGTCAAGGTGGATTTGTACTATTTAATGGACAATCAATTACAGAAGCTGGTGTTTATAACGACACATTATCTACTTCTTTAAATTGCGATAGTTTTGTTGTGTTAACGGTAAGAATTAAACCAACACCAACTACCAATTTAAATCAAGCGATTTGCAATGGTACAACGTATGAATTTAATGGACAAACCATATCAGCACCTGGTGTATATATAGATACATTGGTTACTGTTTTAGGTTGTGATAGCTTTATCGTTTTAAACTTAACTATAAATTCAACGCCAACAACTAGTTTCAGACAATCTATCTGTGCAGGAACAAGCTACCAATTTAATGGACGTACTTTAACAGAATCAGGTACTTATTTAGACACATTAACAACCTCTTTAGGATGCGATAGTATTCTTAGCTTAAACTTGACAGTTGAACCAGTTCCTGTATTTGATGCAATTTCTGACAAACCGATAGTAGGTCCAGGAGAACAAATACAATTAAATGTTACTACGTCAGAATCTCTTACTTATAATTGGACGCCAGGTGGTTCAGTAAGCAGCACAACTTTACAAAATCCTACAGCAACCATTACCGAATCTACTTGGTTTGTTGTTGAAGTATCCGTTATTGATGGAAATAGTCAATGTAGAACAAAAGATTCTGTATTTGTAGAATTCAATGATTTAGAATGTAACAAAGAAAACGTTTATTTACCAAATGCATTTTCACCTAATGGTGATGGAACGAATGATGTATTTATTGTTCGATCAACTATATTGAAATCTGGTAAATTAGTTGTGTTCGATCGTTGGGGCAATCAAGTATTTGAAACATCTGATTTATCGATTGGTTGGGACGGAAACTATAAAGGTCAGCCAGCACAAGTTGATGCTTATGGTTTCTACTTCGTAGGTGAATGTAATCAGGGTGAAAAAATAACACTAAAAGGAAATGTTACATTATTAAGGTAATAATATTTAAAATAGAGAGAAGCATTATTTAAAAAATTTATTTATATTAGCAGACATGAAAAAGGTTCTATTATTAAGCTTTATGGCAATGATTGTTGCAAAACTCTCAGTTGCTCAAGACCCTCATTTTAGCCAAATACAATACAATCCATTGTATTTAAATCCAGCGAATGCAGGCGTTACCGAATATGGCAAACTCAACAGAGTTGCAGGAATTTACAGAGACCAATGGCGTGTATTACCTGTTCCATATTCTACAACAAATGCATCGTATGACAGACTCATCAAGAAATGGAAAAAAGGATGGATGATAGGTGGTGGCGTTAGCTTCTTATATGATAGAGCTGGTGATGGTCATTTAAGTATTTTTAATCCGAATTTAACGATGAATTTTGGTAAATACTTTAATAAAGAAAATCAACTTATCACATTAGGTGTAACTGCTGGTGTTACTATTAAAAGCTTAGATTATCTAGGTCTAACATGGGACAATCAATATAATGGAACTTCTTTTGATGGATCATTACCAACAGGTGAAACTTTTTCAAACAACCAAGTATCTTTTGCTAATTTCACTCTAGGTCTTGGTTTCAGAACTAAAATTAAAGGAAAATCTACATTAGATATTGGTGCTACTGCTTCAAATCTTCATGAACCACAACAAAACTTTTTATATTTTACAAAATCTAAAATGCCTGCTAGATATACTGCATATGCAAAAGCAAAAGCATTCATAGGAAAAAAAGGAACTTGGAATTTACAACCTGGGTTCTTTTACGAACGTCAGAAAAAATTCAATAAGATGTTAGTAAATGCAATTGCTGAAGTGCGTTTAGGTGATAAAAGAGATTTAGGAATTGGCTTTGGTGCTGGTTACAGAATTAATGATAATGATGCTCCAATTGCATACGTTTCATTCTTATACAAAACACTTCGTATCGGTGGTGCATATGACATTAATACTTCTGCATTTAAGAAAGCTACAAAATCTCAAGGTGCTTTTGAAATTGTATTGAATTATGAATGGGGCACGCCTAAGAAACCGAAAATTGACACTATCAAAATTCAGAAAAACTGTCCTGAATATGCTCCTGTGGATGTTACAGTGTTGGTGAAACAAAAAGGAAAAGACACTATTCTTGGTACATTTAATAAATCATTTGAGCCAGATACTATTCCTCAGAAATATATAGACTCTATGGAAATTGCAATTCCTGAAAGAATCATCGCAAGCAATCCTGATTTATTTAGAACAACACCAATTGAATTATTCTTTGACAATGATATTCCAAAAGCAAATGTTGCAACAGACTATCAAGAACTATACACTGGTTACAAATCAAGAATTGATGAATTCAAAACTAAATCTGTAGATGATGATACAAAAGTTCAAGCATTCTTCGATTACATTGATAAAAACTATGGCAGATTAGATAGAGTAGTTGGTGATATTGTTAAATTAATCAATTACGGCTATACAGTAGAAATTGAATTCAGAGGTTATACTTCACCATTAGCATCTGAAGCATACAATAAAACTTTATCAGAAAGACGTATTGCAAGTATTATGGCTTTATTCAAAGGTAAATTAGGTGATAATGTAGAAAAATTAACCTTCAAAATGATGCCGTTTGGTAAATCATTAGCACCAGCTAATATCAGCCAAAATAGAAAAGAACCAGCTAAATCAGTATTTGGTATAGATGCATCTAAAGAACGAAAAGTTGAAATATTAGGTTTCAGAATTGAAAAACCTGAATAGTATTTCACCAAATTATAAAAAAAACCTCGCAAAAAATTTGCGAGGTTTTTTTTTAAAGCGCAA
>CALLKF010000051.1 GCA_938008535.1 uncultured Saprospirales bacterium
CTGGCACAATTGCTTTTGTTTTTGATGTAATACTTTTTTCTAATAAACTAATATCTAAACACATGGTATTTGGCTCAACATCAATAAATATTATAGTTGCGCCGAGTTTTGCAAATGCATTTACCGTTCCAACAAATGTATAACTTGGTACAATTACTTCATCACCAGGTTGAATGCCAATTGCCATGGCTGACAATTCTAAAGCAGTAGTACATGAAGTTGTAAAATAAATGGGTGCATTTAATAACTGCTCAAAAAATGAAATTGTTTTTTGCTTTTCAAGTATAATAGAACTTACATTTTGTATAGAATCAGTTGGTTGCATTTTGTTCAATTAAAGCACTATATTTTCTCACAAAATACAATTTTTATGTCTTTTTTAGGTATTAAAAATCAATTTAATTAATTGATTACTGCTTATTGAATTTATAGATAAGAAAATTGTTTACTTGCTGTTGAAATACGAATGAAGTATAGTATTCTTTTAGCAAATTCTTTGATTTGTAATTGTCTTCAATTAAAATGTATTCAACATTTCCATTTGTAAATTGTCTATCATATTTTTCTACAATATTATTACGAATAAATTTTGGATCAATTTTTATATTTAATGCAATAGCACAGTATCGATCGTAATGCCAATCTGCACCATATATTATTTTGGATTCAGCATAAAATAAATAGTATTTCATGTCTGGAATAAACACTACATGATTGCCGATTATTTGTTTTATTTTTTTTGAAGTTGCTAGATTGTTGTAATAACTTTCTTTATAATTTATTTCTTTTTTCTCTTGTAAATAATAGTTATGAAATGCAAAGGTAAACTTGTAAAATGCATATTCATTAATTGAAAACAGTATAAAAATATAGACAATTGCCTTAGTTAAACTTCTATTGAATTGCTTTTCATCAATATAGATGAAAGTATTGAGCAACATTATTATTACCGATTCATACGTGTAATTTAAACTCGAACCAGTGCGCAACATTAAAAGTGTAAAGATGAAAAAATAGAGTATGCTTAGTATTGATAAAGTGACTGTAATTTTGTTTTTGCTTTTAAAATTTAAAACTGAAAAGATTAATAAAGGCAATGCTTTTGCATAATGGCAACTTATCAAAAGTAGATTAATCGTTAAGTCGCCGTTGTATTGAATATTATAAACAAAAAGTTCTTTGAATAAATTAATTCCACTAAATAAATAGTAAATTGACATACAACCAACAATCGAAACTACCAGTAATATCGGTGAAATAATGTAAATTATCTTTCTTGTTTGTATAAAAAAAATGATATACAATAAGCAACCATACACTAAAACATCTTGCTTAAATAATATGCTAATAAACAATGACAAAAATGCTAAAATTGCATAACTATTTTTTTCTGTTTTAAATAATTGAATACTGTTATACAGAAATAACATAAAAAAAAATACTTTAAATGCATCAGGTCTGCAAGCATAAAAATGCGCTGGAATAAATAAAATGAATAGTAAAAATAAACGTACTTTGTATTTAAAATGGACGATAAAAAGCTGTACTATTTTTAATAAAATAAAATAATTTACAAACAATAACAAGAATGCAATCGATCTTCCAATAATGTAAATTGTGCGTATATCATCAACTACATTTACCGAAAATAATTTAATGATTGCAGCCATCGAATAATAATACAATGGTGCGTGAACTACCAATAAATATGGAAACTTTGCAACATTTGTATATAGACTTCCTTTCAAACAAATAAGTTGTATAAAATGCACTAATGCAAATTCAACACCTTCTAAATTTGTGCTATAACTAAACAAATAATATATACGAATGCCAACTAAAAATAAAGCTAATAATAAACAAATAACTTCAAATAATGTGCCTGCAGTTTTTTTAGATAATATGTTGCGATAACTCTTCAAATGACGTTTTCTAGAGAAATATAATATAGATAAAATTGCTTGTTTTGTTGGTGAATATAATAATTATAAACCAATGTCTTTAATTGAGATTCATTCGTATAATCGAACTAATTTTTAAAGAATTGGTAGAAAAGTAAAATTATGCTTATTTTTAGCTTCAATTTTCAAACAGATAAAACTTCATGACGCCAGTTTTCACACATCATCAACTTGACGATAGCATAGATTTTTATAATACAAATGGTTTCGTTGCCATTAAAAGTACTTTAGATGCTGCTTATTTAGAGCAACTGAAATCTATTATGTTGGAATTAATTGATGTAGAAAAAAATGCTATTAACATAGAAAATTATAGAGATTACGGTTTTTTATTGTGTGCGCCACATTATGCTGATAAACATCCTGAAATTTTAGATGTGCTGAACAATGAAGAAATGCTACATTTTGTTGAACAAATTTTAGAAAAATGGTTCATTGTGTATTTGTATTCTAATAACTGTATTCCACCAAATGGCGGCAATACCAAAGCATATAAACCACATGTAGATACACCACGTTATATTCAAAATTATCATCAGTCTATGGTAGCGATGATAACCTTAGATGATTTCACGTTGGAAAATGGCGCCACTTGGGTTTTGCCTGCATCGCAAGTAATAAAAGAGAAACCAACTGATGATTATTTTTATGCAAATGCACAGCGTGTAGTTGTTCCAAAAGGAACGATTTGTTTTTTTGATCCAAAAGTATGGCATGCTGCAGGCACCAATAATTCTTCGGCTTGGCGCTCTTGTTTACTGATTGTTTTTTGTAAACCTTGGATGAAACAACGCGTCGATATACCACGATTTATGTCGCATGTTGATACTGATAAATTGTCTGATAAAATAAAGCAATTACTTGGTTTTAAATCGCAACCACCAGCTTCATTTAGTGAGTTTTATGGTGATGAAAGCGAACGAACTTTTACACAACCTTTTGTGTAGTTTTAGTTAATGAAAATTATTTTTCCAATAAGTAAACCCAATCGTAACGAATGCATTTGCAACCGATTTTTTCCATCGTGCGCGCACTGTATAAATTAGATAGGCGAGTAGATCCATCTAAATATGCGTAACCTCTTTCTGCGATATAAAATTTAATAAAATTGACGATTTTATACTGAATGCCTTTGTTGCGTTCGTCGCGTGCAACACCAACATAATATGAGTAAGTGCCATTGTCATCAACTCCATTATTGAAATAATCAGACACCACACAACCTACAATTTTTTGATCTTCGTTTCTATATAAATAGGCAACTTTATCTTTGTCCTTGCCTGTGTAATATTCTTTAAAATACTCAATAATTCCAGCTAATTGTTTCTCTTTAGAAAATATTTTTTGTATGGATTTTGGTGTATAATTTCCAAATGGAATATCATCATAAGTATCTAAAATAAATTGTCCAAGCAACTCTTTATTTTCATCGTTTACTTTTTCCTTAATTAAATCGCTGTGCGCATTTTCAAATGGCGTCACTCGCAAATCTTCACTTCTATAAACACGCAAAATTTCGAGCAAATGTGCTTTAGGTGTTAGCGCAAATAATTCATCTAATTGTGCTGCCAACGGATTTTTTATTTTTACTCGAATATACTTACATGCAGATTGATTCACTTCGTCTTTTAATGCTTTCCAATCCGTAAAATTCTCTTCAATATTTAATCTTCCAAATGGAACATCAAAAATTACACTTTCTTGTTTTGAATATTCTATCATATCTTTGCACGTTTATGGAATTGTCTGTCGTTGTACCTGTTTATCGTTCTGCAAAAAATGCGGTTGTGCATTTGCCGTTAATTATTGAGACATTTCGGCACAAATATAGAAATTTTGAAGTACTATTTATTATTGATTATCATGATATGAATTCGGAAATGGATTCTTTTATTGAATTGTGTGAAAAATATAGCGAAACTAAGATACATGCTTTGAATAAAAATTATGGTCAACATTTTGCTACTTTATGCGGTTATTATTTGGCACAAGGTGATTTTATTGCTTGCGTTGATGAAGACATGAGTGAATATATGCTCGAAATTTGCAAGACAGATGACTATAAAAATCAGGATGTTTTTTATTTCTATTATAATAAAAATGAAATGTATAATTCATCAGTTCGCAAGTTTTTTAGCGTTTTATATAAATACTTAATTGGCAAAATTGTAAACTTAAAAAAACATTCTACGTTTAGAATTATTTCAAAAGAATTGCGTGATAAAATATTAATTGAAAAACATTATTACTGGAATTTAGATGTAATGGCTTACGATAATACCAAAAAAATTGATGGCATCACTATTTTAAATTGCAACATCACCGACGATAATTCTAACTATAATTATAAAAAATTATTGAAAATTGCTTTTGAAATTGCTTATGAAAACAATCCGATTTTCATGAATGTGTTGTTTTCGTTTTTACCAGCGGTTTTGTTTTTTTTAGTTACAAAAAATTGCATTACCACTATTTTATCTTACGTGTTACTTATTGTTTTTACTAGTGTTTTCTTTAAATTGATAAAGAAAAAAACAGCAACTACAACGGATAAAATTTTGGCAGCACTGAAAAAATAATTTATGCTATTTCATAAATCGATAATAAAAAAGATTGTAAATAAATTCAAACACTGTAGAAACTCCAACAAAACTTGACCGTCGTTCATTTTTATAAAATACAGTTGATACTTCACAAATTTTCATTTTATGATTTAAAGCTTCAATCATAATTTCAGCATCTGTAAACCAATCGTTAGAACGCAGTTGCATAAGCTGGTAAGCTTGTTTGGTAAAGATTTTTGGTTTTGAATTTATATCTTTTAAAGACCACGCTGATGCATATAAAATGTTGAATAAAATATTGTACGTTTTAGATAATATGATTCGTACGATACCATCATATCTGGTTGCTCTGTACGTTTTAACTAAGTCGTAATTGCCAGCTTTTATTAATTTATACACCAATGGAATGTCACTGCATGGCATTTGCGCGTCACCATCAATTACTGCAATATAATTGCCATTGGCAGCACTAAGACCAGAACGCATGTCCCAACCCATTCCACCTTTTTTTTCTTCAACTAAAATTTTAATTTTATTATTTCTAGATGCAATTTCCTTAATAATTTGTGGTGTATTGTCATTTGAATTTTTATCATAATTGGCTACTAATACAAGTTCATAATTAACAACTAAAGCATCCAACTCTTTCTCTAATTGTTGTACGAAACTTTCGACAAAAGTTTCAGAATGATAGCACAAAAAAACTACCGATAATTCGATGTTTTTTAGTTGGTTTTCTTCCATGAGTTAATTGTTTCGAATTTACATCTATTTATTCATAGAACAAAAAAGAAGTATCTATAAAATTATTGTATTTTTGAATACTAATTTTTTAAGTATCCAAAACCTTTATTATTAATAAATCATTGCAACATCGACTTATTTTTTCTGTGCCAATTATTTTAATTGGGTATATGCTTTTAGTTCGATTGTTTTTAATTTTTTCGTTTGATTTAGATTTGGATGGTGCTGAATTTACGTTCGTGCATTATATACAACAATTGTTGCAAGCAAAGAACTTGTACTTAAATCCAGAAACATATCCATATTCTGCAGTAATTTACACACCATTGTATTTGTATGTAGTTTTTTTTATTACTAAGCTTTTTCATTTAGATTATATTAAGCACATACACGAAATCTATATTATTGGAAGAAGTGTTAGTTTTATCTCTATTTTAGCCAGTATTTTTGTCGTTGATTTATTAATTAAAAAACAAACAATAAATAGAGTTGTTCGTGTTTCTGCTATTTTTATATTTCTAAATTTGATTTCTGGACATGCTTTTGTTATGCGACCAGACGGTATGAAAATTTTATTTTTTTTAGCTTTTTTTTACCATTATTTAAACTACTTTTTTTATGATAAAAAAATAAAAAATTTATTGTTGATTTTTACATTTTTAGTGTTGGCTTTTATGACAAAACAAGATGTGATTGTGTACATTTTTTTAATTCAATTAGTGCATCTTGTTTTAGTAAGAAACGCAAGAATATTTTTTGTTTTTATTAGTTCAATATCGCTGATTTGTATATCCATTTATTTTATCAAGATTGTTTTTGGCGAATATATTTTTGTCAATTTATTTCAATTTAATTTACAAACAATTTCTAATGTAAATGGCTCATATAATTTGTTAGTCGTGTTGTTTAATGCTGCAAGAATTTTGCCTATTTATGCTTTTGTTTTTTATTGCTATTTTCAAGTGCCAAAAGCAAATAAACAAATTAGAATTACTTGTCTTATAGCATTGATTTCTTGTTTAATTGCTACATTTTTTCTGTTTCGTCCAGGAAGTTATATAAATTATACCTACGAGTCGTTAATACTTTTAATGTTTGCATTCTTTCTAGTTATAAAGAAATACATTCAACAGTTTTCAATTTATATAGTGATTTATTTTACGCTGTTTTTTTTTTCCAATTTGATCATAAAAAACTATGCTTTTTTTCCTTTTAAAGAAATAAAATGTGCAAATGAATACTCCAATTATTATTCATTGAGAAAACAAATTTTACCATTGTTAGATTCGCAAACAACTTTATTTATGCCAAATTTAAAATTGAGTATTTTTTTGGCTGATAAACAAATTATTTATGGACAAGAATATCATTTAGACAGATTAATTTATTCCAATTTAGGATTAAAATCAAGTTCTAAATTAAAATTTAATTCTAGTAGCAATTACGACAATAAATTTGAAAACGGAACCGTTCAATATATACTTGCTTTTGATAAAAAATCAGAAATTGAAACTATAAAAATATGGTATCCAAAATATGTATTTGAGCAAAAAATAAATCAGTTTTTGTTATATAAATTTCGCAACTTGTAACATTATTTTCGTTGCAACAAACCTAAAAAATAGTTGACTTTTTGTTGGTTGTTTTTTCCTTTGTAATAAATGGCTAATTGATTTAATAATTGTGGATTTCGTTCGCCAAGTTCAATCGCTTTTTCAAAATAAACAACAGCAGTATCATCTTTTAATTTTTTAGAATAATACACACCTAAATTCATATACGGATAGGTGAGTGTTGGATATAAATCGAGTAATTCTTTATTTAATCTATAGCTTAATTCAAGGTTTCCGATGGCATCAGCACTTTGTGCAAAATAAAATAAAGTAAGTGAATCTGTTGGTATTTTTTGATATGCTTTTGAAAAATAAGAATTGCTATTTGTGAAATTTTTCTTGTTGAAATTTATTAAACCTAAACTATAATTTGCAGCAAAATTTGCAGAATCAATTTTTAAGCAGTTTCTATAATATTTTTCTGCATTTACAATGTCATTAAAATTATTTTGATAGATAGATGCAATTTTGTAATGAAAATCTGCATAATAAGGAAATAATTTTATGGATTGTTTGTAATAAGTTATTGCAGATTTTTTAAGCGTTTGTGAGTATAAAGAATCAGTGGTTAAATTGCTTTCAATAT
>CALLKF010000052.1 GCA_938008535.1 uncultured Saprospirales bacterium
GATCTAACATGTTTTGATAAATCTTTAAAATACACCAACTCAAAAAGCTTTGAAGCATTAGCATATTATTGGAAAGCAGACATGGCTACACAACGTGGCGAATATGATAAATCCATTGGTATTTTAAATAAGTTTTTTCCATTTGCAGCAAACATTCAAAAAGAACATTCAGATAAAGTTGATATTGGCACAGGAAATTATTTACAAGGTTATAATTTCTATAGAAAAAAAGATTACGGAAATGCTGATGCATATTTCTTAAAAGCTGTTCAAACCTTAAAAAATGCAACAAACATCACGCAAAAACAAAACATTTATCCTGATGCTGTGATTCGTTTGGCTGATTGTTATTTCATGCAAAAACAATATAAATCGTCAGCGCAATACTACGATGAAATCATTAAAACAAACGCGCAAGGTGCTGATTATGCATTGTACCAAAAATCAATTATTGATGGTTTAGGTGGAAATGTTCAAAATAAAATTATTGGCATGAAAGCATTAGTAGCTCGTTTTCCAAATTCAGCTTTTGTGGATGATGCTATCATTCAAACTGGTAATGCTTTCTTGTCTTTAGATAAAGATGAAGATGCTATTACAACATTTAAATCGTTGCTGACAACCAAACCAAATTCCGATCAAATTCCAGATGCCTATTTAAAATTAGGTTTAATTTATACGAGTCAAAGTAAATATGATGATGCACTAAGCTGGTATCAAAAAGTAGTGAAACAATATCCTGCAACACCCGCATCAAACGAAGCGATGTTGGCTATCAAAGATATTTATATTGCTAAAGGCGATCCAAATGGTTATATCACATTTGCGAACCAAAATCCAGGTTCAAAAGTTACCGTTTCTGAACAAGATTCTATTATTTATTTAGCAGCAGAAAATCAATTTTTTAAAGGAAATATTGATAATGCTTTAAGTGGTTTTAATAATTACACAACTCAATTTCCAAACGGATTTTTTGCTTTGCCTGCTAACTTTTACAAATCAGAATGTTTGTTCACCAAACAAGATTTTGCTGCAGCATTAAAAGGATATGATTTTGTTGTCAGTCAATCGCAAAATAGATTTACAGAACGTTCTGTCGCAAGAGCTGCAAACATCAATTATTACGATGTAAAAAATTATCAGCGTTCGTATGATTTATATAACAAACTACAAACAATTGCAACGTTAGATGAAAATAAACGCGAAACACAAATAGGTTTGATGCGTACTTCATTCTTCTTGAAAAAATACCAAGAATGTTTGGATAATATTGTAAAAGTTGCTGCGTTGCCAAATCTTCCAGAATTTTATAAAGCAGAAATGGCTTACTATAAAGGTATGAGTTTATTTAATCTGAATAATAAAGACGACAAAGCACAAAAAGAATTGGAATATGTTGTGAAAAATGCCAACAATGAACAGGCAGCTGAATCGAAATATACGATTGCAAAAATCAATTATTTAAAAGGAAATAAAAAACAAGCTGAAAAAGATTGCGATGATTATTTAGATAAATTTCCTTCTTATGAATATTATTTAGGTAAGACATTTATTTTGTTGAGTGATATTTATACAGACGATAAAAAATTATTACAGGCAAAAGCAACACTGCAAACGATGTTAGATAATTATTCGCAAGAAGATGAAGTGAAAGCAGAAGCACAACAAAAATTAGATGCCATTATTCAGAAAGAATTAGATGGTGGAAAATTAAAATTACAAGACAACGGAACACAAATGAATTTTGAAAACGCCAAATAGAACAATGATTTTGCAGATTATTATGATTTACACGATTAATCTTTGCGTTTAAAAAACGGCAACAAAATTTTAAAATACAAAATAAAAAAATGAAAAATATAATTTTCAAATTATTGATAACTTTTAACTTTTCACTGATAACGTATAACGTTTCTATTGCTCAGACAAAAGCAGATACTTTACCAACTTTAGATGAAGTAGATATCATAAAAGCATACGAACCAATATTAATATCATCCAATAAAGTACCGTTTTCGCCAAGTTTGCCAGATATTGCAAAAGCAAAACCAGATCCACAAACGTATTCTTATAATGATGTAAAAGGAAAAATTGCGTATCAACCTGAAGACATTCGACCCATTCGAGTTGGACAAAAAAAAGCAGAAAAGAATCAGTTTATTTATGCAAAAATTGGATTCGGTTATCCGTTGGCTGCGTTGGCAAAAATTATTATCACCAATCCAATTCAAACAAAATACAAAGCTGGTTTAGACGCAGATTTTTTATTTTCTAAAAACAATAAACCAAAATATCAACAGTTCACAGATTTAAAAATTAAAGGTTTTGGTGAAGCATACATCAAAAAAATGGCTGCGGTTGGTGCTGAATTATATTATTCTTTAGGTCAGTATAATTATTATGGTTATTCAGATCTCATTTTAAATCGCGATTCATTAAAAACAAATTTCAATCGCTTTGGTGGAAAAGTAAATATTCGCAACATCAACGATGCTTACTATATGTATAAACTCGATGTTGATTTTGCATCAGTAATTAATAAAAATATTTATCACAAACCAAAAGAATTAACTATTGCTGTAAATGCAGAAGTAAACTATAACTTTAAACGCAATTATTGGGCTGGTGCAAAATTAAATGTTACTAATGTTTCTTACAACGATAATTACAAAGACACAGCAAACACTGCACTTAACAAGCAAAATCATTTATCATTAAACGTTACGCCGTACTTTCAAATAAAATATAAAATTTGGAAATTAATGCTCGGGCCAAACATCGTAATCACGAATAGAAACGTTTATATCTTACCAGAATTTCACAACGTGTTAAGCATTTACAAAGATTATTTTGTGATGTATAATGAATGGACAAACCAAGTGAAAATAAATAGTTTAAATAATTTATCTATTGAAAATCCTTTTGTAAATACTAGAAACTATACCAATTCATTAGACGAAAAACGCACATTCATTGGTTTGCGTGGTAGCGTAAAAGGTTTTGGATATGATGTAAATTTTAGTCAGTTAGTGTCGCATTCAAACTCGCAATTTGTTACCAATTATGATTCTACAACTTTAGTAAACGAACCCATGTTTGATGTACACACCATTTATAAATTAAAAGCATGGAATCCACACATTACACTTTCATACAATAAAGGCAGCCAATTCGGCGCTAAAGTATGGTTCGATTATTTTGTGTATAATAAAAATACTGAAGTTGAATTATCATATATACCTAGTTTCAAAGCTGGTTTTTCTGCGTTCTATAATTGGAAAGATAAATTGTTAGTGAATATGGATATTGAAGGTAGAAGCAAAGTAAATGCAGTGCAAAATCAAGTAGGTGCTGTGATACCGTTTGTTCGTTCTGTGGTTCCAATTAAAGGTTTAATCGATATAAATTTATCTGCTAATTATTTTATTACCAAAAACATCGGTGTATTTGTTGATGTAAATAATGTTGCATTTCAAAAATAGCAACGCTATTACAACTATCCGACGTATCAGTTCCAAGTAATTGCTGGTGCTAAACTGTCGTTTTAAAAATTTTAATTTCATAAAAATATCACAGAGTTACACAGTGTAACTCTGTGGTATAACAACCAAAACAAAATTCTATGGAACGCGTTCTAATAAACAAACCAGAAAAAATACTTTATAAACAGCACTTTAAAATTGTTGAAGCAGACATCAACGAAGTAAACCACATGGGAAACGAACGCGTGCTGGTCTTCGTCAATTCAATCAAAGAAGGATTTTTTCGTGAACTAAAATTAAATGCAAATGCACCAACAGAAGGCATCATCTTTGCCAACCATTCCATCAATTACAAAAACGAAGGATTTTTAGGCGATGAAATAGTTTGTCATGTTAGTGTCAAAAATATTACCGAATGTAGTTTTGACTTAATTTCACATTTCATAAAAAGTAATTCAACTACTTTAGCAATTGTAAGAACAGGCATTGTTTATTACGATTATGAGAAACGAAAAATTAAACCACTACCAGAAAGTTTTATTACTGCTTTTACTAAGTAGTTGTTGTCTTATTATTGCATGTAACGAAATCAAAACCAAAAACAAAGAAATTATAAAGTCAATTCAGTTTGAATCTCAAAATTTAACTAAAAATAAAATTGAACTTGCCATTCAACCACTTGCTTTTTCGGATACTTCTACACTAAATTGGATAAAACAAAACATCGAAAATTATTATCAATTTAACGTAAAGATACTGCCAAATATACCATTACCAAAGCAAGCATATTACAAACCACGAAACCGTTATCGTGCTGATACTATCATTCGTTTTTTGCGTCATAACAAACCGAAAAAAATTCAATATATTATTGGATTTACTGCGAATGATATTTCAACTACCAAAAATGAATATCCGGATTTTGGAATTATGGGTTTGGGTTTTGTGCCTGGTCCAAGTTGCGTAGTTTCAACTTATCGTTTAAAAACATCGGATGATAATTTACTAAAAGAAAGAATTGCAAAAGTAGTGCTGCACGAAATTGGTCATAATTTAGGTTTGCCGCATTGCACCAATCATTGTTTTATGCACGCTGCAGAAGCAAGTATAAAACAAGTAGATGCTGAACCATTAGATTTATGTAAAGAATGTAAAAAGAACATAAATTTTCTTGAATAATTTTCTAAATTTATAAAGATTAATAACAAATCAAATAAGCAAGCAATTTCCTTATGACTGCTGACTCAGTTTATCAAATGACGATATCGAATATGCAGAATTTTGCTGCAAATCTGGATGAGCCATTCAGTATTTCAGAAGAACAGCATCAGATTGATTTAGATCAGTTAAAAAAGAACATCAGTAATGAATATTTTTTCTTTGTAATGGATATAAGCACAGCTAGTGTGACAAATGTAAATGGCGTTGCGTTGTGGCTAGGTTATCCAGACGAATATTTTACCTTAAAAAGCTACATACATATCATGCATCCAAGCCAGTACCTTGCGTATGTAAATTTCAATAGCAATATTTTACAGGTGCTGCAAAAAAAAGACTATGATATCAAATACATGACGCATCGGTTTATTAGTAATATGGTATTGAAGAATGCAGCAGGCAATTATCTGCTTTTCAAAAGAATTATCAGTCCTTGGCAATTCGATAAAAATAAAAAATACAGTGCAAGTTTAAATGAATTTTATTTATTAGGTGAATATCGCGGCGAGTCGTTCAACGCGCGTGCCTCCAACAGATATAATACCAAAGGTGTCGAAAATACTATTGGCGAAGAAGTTAAAAACATGATTCAGAATAGTTCTGAAGTTTTTCTGCCTTTTGGAACGCAACAATACCGAATTTTGCGCATGCTGGCTTATCAACCGGAACTTAAAGAAAAAGAAATCGGCGAAATTTTATCTTTAAGTAAAAATACTATTCACACACATTCTACCAATATTCTCAATATTGCTAGAGAATATCTTATGCAACCTTTTAAAACTACAAAAGAAGTGGCTGCATATTTGAAGAATGAATACTACTTCTAAGCAATTGTTACATAAAGTTTTTTTAATAAAAATGATCTAATTGCTCATCTCTGAGGTGACGGAATATTTTATTTAAATGCCAAAATTTGTCCATGTGTAAATGCATTTAACAATAGCATATGGTCAAATTTTTACAAAGCAAATTTATTCCTGTGTACGTGCTTAAAATAGTTGCATCCTTTTGCATCTGGTTTAACTTGCAAAATACATATAGTCAGAACGAATTGTATTTGAATGGTACTGATTATTTTTATAACAATGGTGATCTAATTTATGTAAACGGCGAAATCAATAATAGCAATGCGCTTTTTACAAACACCGTAAACGGTGCATATACTGGTACCATAGAACTTACAGGCAATTGGACAAATGGCATAACTACTAATAAATACACATCAATAGGTATTGAAAGATTTAGCGGAACGGTGAATCAATTAATAAGTGGCAAATGGGATGGAACAAGCGGAAATGAAAACCAATTCTGCAATTTTAAAATAAACAAGACAACAGGATATGTAAGTTTAGCGCAAAATACCAACGTTAACGCAAACGGAACAGTCGTGTTTGAATCTACAGGTGGTATCATTCGCACAGCAACTTCTTCTTCAACAAATACAGGCGACTATGCGAATTACTTATATCTGCAAAATCCTTCAATAACAGCACTTACTGGTTACAATTGGCCAACAGGAACTTCAAAATACATTGAAGGCAAATTAAAAAGACAAGTCAACAGTGCAGCAACTTACCAGTTTCCAATTGGGTTTCAGCCAACAGATAAAGATGGGATGGAACCTTATCAGTTAACATTCAACACAACACCAACCAATACAGGTATTGTTGGTTACATCAGACCAGCTACCATCAATGTGTTACATCAAAATATTTTGTGCGATGTCGGAACAGATCCGGGTGCAGGCAGCCAGCCATTTCCTTTGTGCGCGGGTCCAAAAGATGGTATCTATGATATGTATTATTTAGATCAGAACTTATCACACGAATGGATGGCAACACCTGATAATGCTACTACTTACAACTATGACGTCACTTTATTTCCTGGAAATAATTTAGATAATTTATCGTACTATACCATGCCTGCTGCTTGTGATGCAGCGTATAACGGAAAGCGTATTCGTGTCATTGGAAAAGATGGTGTAATTGGTGGTTCAGAACAAGCAGGTGCAGGCAATTATGCACCATTCGCACAGTTAACTTCTTATATCTGGTGCGATTTTGACAACAATACTTTAGCTAATCAAACGGGTTTTTCCAGCTTTAGGATTTTTGGCACCAGCAATGCTGCATATACAACCTTGCCCGTTGAATTAACCACGTTTACTCTAACACCCAAAGACAACATTTATTTTCAATTAGATTGGACAACAGCATCCGAAAAAAACAATGCAGGTTTTGAAGTACACCGCAGCGAAGATGCTATTTCGTTTATAAATATTGGATGGATAGATGGAAATGGTACTACATCAATACCACACAGCTATCAATTCAATGATCAAAATGTTGAGCCGAATAAAGATTACTATTACCGCTTAAAGCAAAAAGACAAAGACAATAAATTCAGCTATTCAAATATCCTCAAAGGACGATTAACAGGTGAACAAACATTCACGATTTCATCCATCTATCCAAATCCGACAAACAGCGAAAGTACTTTAGATATCTATTCACCTGATAATTCAACAATTCAAATTAATCTGATCAATGCATTGGGACAAGAAACACAACCTATTTATTATGACATCACTTCTGGTTTTAATAAAATAAAACTTCAAACTAACAAATTAGCTGCAGGCGCCTATATTATTCGATTTAATTACAAAGACCAATTGTTCACTAAAAAACTAGTCAAAAATTAAACCTGTTATTATGAAAAAGATCTTTACAGTTCTACTTTTAATGCAATTGTATTATGCAGAATTATCACCTGCACAAAACAATGTAGGTATTGGAACAAACACACCAGATGCAAGTGCCAAAATTGATATTACATCAAGTAATAAAGGGTTATTAATTCCGCGCATCGCTTTAATAAGCACTACAGATGCTACTACTATTCCTTCTCCAGCTACATCCTTGTTAATCTATAATACTGCAACTGCAGGTGTTTCACCAAACAATGTAACACCTGGGTTTTATTATAATTCAAGTACACCTGCTTCGCCAACATGGACACGTCTAAACGCAAGTAATTACTCAGATACTTTGGGTTGGACAAAAGCATTGTCGACTGCAACTAAAGCAACTAAAACAGATAATCAATATGTAACAGGAAAGATTGGCGTGGGTGATTTTTCAAGTACAACACCAGCTGCAAACTTACAGGTAATTGGTACCACAATAATTGGTTCAAACACGAATACAGCAACAGGTATAAATTCGTTCGCGAGTGGCGCAGGAACGAATGCTTCAGGAAGCAGGACTTTTGTAACAGGTGAAAATAACTTAAATGCGGCTGATAACTCTATTGTGGCAGGTTATGCATCAAGAATTGAATCTGGTTATGGTCATTCTATCGCTGTTGGATATACAGATACTTTAGTTGCAAGTGCGTCAGCAGCGTTTGGGTTTGGCAATAAAGTAACAGGATTTACAGGGTTTGCAGCCGGTGACAGAAATAAAGTAACCGGACAAACAGCCACAAGTTTTGGTTATCAGAATAATGCAACCGGTACTAATTCATTTTCCATTGGACAAAGCAATAATGCAACAGGTAATTTGTCTTTTGTAAATGGTATTAATAATACGGCTGCTTCTTATGTAGAAACGGTATTGGGTTTAAATGGTACAACTTATACTCCTTCAAGTACAAACACTTATAATGCAAACGATAGATTATTAAATGTAGGAAATGGTTCTTCAAGTGGTAGTCGTTCTGATGCATTTACGATTCTAAAGAATGGAAATATTGGTATCAATAATAATACTCCAAATTCAAGTTCTATTTTAGATATCAATTCATCTTCAAAAGGTATTCGACTACCAAATGTTGCATTAACATCTACGACAGATGCTTCTACCATCACAACACCAGTAACTTCATTGTTAATATATAATACAGCAATTGCTGGTGTTTCACCCAATAATGTAACTCCTGGTTTTTATTATAATTCCAATACATCGGCATCACCCATTTGGACGCGTTTAAACACGAATACCATTGCAGATACACTTGGATGGACAAAAGCATTAACCACAACAACCAAAGCAACCAAAGCAGATAATCAATATGTAACAGGAAATATTGGTGTTGGTAATTTTTCTAGTATTTCACCAAGTGATAAAATACATGTAAAAGGAAATCTAAGAATTGATTCCGGTAGAATTGATTTTAGAAACACAGGTCAATCTGTATTTGTTGGTGAAGGCGCAGGAATCAACGATGATTTAGCTGCTCGAAGTAATGTAGCGATTGGTTATAACACTTTAAATCAAAATAGCACAGGAAATAATAATGTAGCCATTGGTACGGGTGCTTTAGAAAAGAATACAGCTTCATTAAATACTGCTGTAGGCAGATTTGCATTAAATAATCTTACAACAGGTTTTACAAATGCTGCTTTTGGTGAGTCTGCTTTACGTGCATCTACAACTGGATTTGATAATACAGCTTTAGGACAAAATAGCTTACGATTTAATAGTACGGGAAATCGCAATACAGCTGTAGGAAATGGTGCCGGATATAGTAACACTGGAACAGAAAACATATTTCTTGGATACCAGGCAGGTTATAATGAAACAGGAAATAATAAACTGTACATTGAAAATTCTTCTTCCGCAACACCATTAATTTATGGAGATTTTTCTACCAATCAAATTAACATTAATGGAAGTCAAGGTATAAATACATTGCCAAATGTAAGCGCAGTATTGGATATTTCATCAACAAACAAAGGTATTCGTTTGCCAAATATTGCCTTAACATCTACAACAGATGCAGCAACCATTGCAACACCAGCAACTTCATTATTAATTTACAACACAGCAACAGCAGGCGTTTCACCAAACAATGTTACACCGGGTTATTATTACAATTCAAACACACCAGGATCACCCATTTGGACGCGCTTAAATACCATTACAATTGCAGATACATTAGGTTGGACCAAAGCATTAACTACTAATACCAAAGCAACAATAGCAGATAACCAATATGTAACAGGTAATGTTGGTATTGGCGATTTTTCTGTTTCTAATCCATCAGATAAATTACATGTAAAAGGAAATATAAAAGTTGATGCCGGTCGAATTCCATTTGTAAACACAGGACAATCTGTTTTTATTGGCGAAAATGCTGGTATGAGTGACGATTTAACCAATAACATAAACGTATTTGTCGGTAAAGATGCAGGTTTATCTAATACAAATGGAGAAGCAAATACTTTTGTTGGTATTTTATCAGGAAGAAGTAATACAACCGGTAATTTAAATACAGCTTTTGGTGCCGCTGCTTTAGATAATAATACAATTGGTGCTTCAAATGTTGCAGTTGGAAGATCTGCTTTATCTGCCAATTCAACAGGAAATAATAACGTTGCTATTGGTGAAAGTGCGTTACATGATAAAACACTTGGAAGTGATAATGTTGTTATTGGTTTTCAAGCATTGACATCTGCAACCAATGTAGCAAACAATGTAGCAGTAGGTAAACAAGCTGGTTATTCAAATTTAAACGGAAACGGAAATATTTTTTTAGGTTATACAGCTGGATATAATGAAACCGGCAGTGATAAGTTATACATCGATAATTCAAATACTGCAACACCACTTATTTACGGAGATTTTGCAAGCAATCATATTACTATTAATGACAGTCTAACATCTAAATATTTTCAAATGACCAATGGTGCTGCTAACGGCTTTGTATTACGCAGTGATGCGACCGGCAATGCAACCTGGACCAATCCTGCAACACTGATAACCGACACATCCAGCTGGACAAAAGCATTAACTACAAACACCACTGCAAATAAATCTGATAACCAATATGTAACAGGTAAAGTAGGTATTGGTGATTTTTCTGCTTCTACGCCAAATGCCAATATACAAGTTATTGGAAATGGAAATATTGGTGCTGGCAATACTATTAGTGGTAGCAATGCTCTGGTAACAGGAAATGGAAATACACTATCGGGTAATTATTCAATAGCTTCAGGACAATTCAATAACAATGCCGCAGAGAATTCTATCATTGCCGGTTATTTCTCAAGAATTGAAAATGGTTACGGTCATTCTATTTTAGTTGGCTATACAGATACCATAGCTGCAAGCTCTGCAGCTGTTTTTGGAGTAGGCAATAAGGTAACTGCCTATGAAGGATTTGCAGCCGGTGACAAAAATAAAGTATCAGGTCAAACAGCTGCTGCATTTGGTGGCAGTAATAATGCTACAGCCAGCAATGCGTTTGTAACTGGTGGCAGAAATACTGTATCTGCATCTAATGCTTTTGCAACAGGTAATAATAATATTGCTAATGGTAATAATTCTTTTGTGAATGGTTCTGACAACACTGCATCTTCATTCAGTGAAACGACAATAGGATTATATGGCACTAACTATACACCAAACAGTACAACTATATATAATGCAACAGACAGAGTCTTAAATGTTGGAAATGGTGTAAATTCATCAGCGCGCTCTGATGCATTTACCATCTTAAAAAATGGAAACATTGGTGTCAATAATAGCACACCCAATTCAAGTGCGATCTTAGATATAACAGCAACAAACAAAGGTGTTCGCTTGCCAAACGTTGCCCTAACTTCAACTACAGATGCAACAACCATTGCAACACCAGCAACTTCTTTATTAATTTACAACACAGCAACAGCCGGCATTTCACCGAACAACATTACGCCAGGTTTTTATTATAATTCAAACACATCAGTTTCACCGATCTGGACTCGATTAAATACAAACAATACAGAAGATACACTTGGTTGGACAAAAGCATTAACATCAACCACAAAAGCAACAAAATCAGATAATCAATATGTAACAGGAAATATTGGTGTCGGTGATTTTTCTTCAGCAGCGCCTAATGATAAAATTCATGTAAAAGGAAATTTAAGAATTGATTCCGGTAGAATTGATTTTAGAAACACGGGTCAATCCGTATTTGTTGGTGAAGGCGCAGGTATTAATGATGATTTAGCTGCGAGAAGTAATGTAGCCATTGGTTACAACAGTTTAAATCAAAATACTACTGGAAATAATAATGTAGCCATTGGTACAGGTGCTTTAGAAAAGAATACAGCTTCCTTTAATACTGCTGTTGGTAGGTATGCTTTAAAAAATGTTACTACAGGTTTTACAAATGCTGCTTTTGGTGAGTCTACTTTACGCTCATCTACAACCGGGTTTGAGAATACTGCTTTTGGACAAGCCAGTTTACGCTTTAACATCACCGGAAATCGAAATACAGTTGTTGGAAGTGCTGCCGGCTACAATAACACCGGCAGCGCAAACATATTCTTTGGATACCAGGCAGGTTTTAATGAAACAGGAAATAATAAACTGTACATTGAAAACTCCAGTTCAGCGACACCACTTATTTACGGAGATTTTGCAAGCAATCATATTACTATTAATGACAGTCTAACATCTAAATATTTTCAAATGACCAATGGTGCTGCTAACGGCTTTGTATTACGCAGTGATGCGACCGGCAATGCAACCTGGACCAATCCTGCAACACTGATAACCGACACATCCAGCTGGACAAAAGCATTAACTACAAACACCACTGCAAATAAATCTGATAACCAATATGTAACAGGTAAAGTAGGTATTGGTGATTTTTCTGCTTCTACGCCAAATGCCAATATACAAGTTATTGGAAATGGAAATATTGGTACTGGCAATACTATTAGTGGTACAAATTCATTTGTTACCGGATTTAATAACACCGTTACTGGAACACAAGCATTTTCAACAGGTGGTGGAAACAATGTAAGTGGTAATTATTCAGTAGCATTAAACAATACAAATACTACCACAAGTTCAGCAACCACATCTATCGTTGGTGGCTACCAGTCTTATGTAAGTTCAAATATTGGTTTGGCAATTGGTTACAATGATACAACAACAGCACAAGCCGCAGCAGCATTTGGTTTTGATAACAATGCAGCAGGTGCTAACTCTTTTGCAGCAGGCGGTGCCAGTAATATAGCATCAGGAGCAAATTCACTTGCAACCGGGTCTAATAACTCAGTTACTGCAACACAAGCATTTGCTGCAGGTGGTAATAATAATGCAGCAGGTGTTAACTCTTTTGTTGCTGGCGGTACTAATAATAATGTATCAGGCAACAATTCATTTGTAACCGGATTTAATAACACCGTTACTGGAACACAAGCATTTGCTGCCGGTGGCGGTAATAATGTAGCAGGCAATTATTCAGTTGCGTTAAACAACACCAATACTACTACCAATACTGCTACCACTTCTTTAGTTGGCGGCTATCAATCTTATGTAACATCTAATATTGGTTTGGCAATTGGTCAGAATGATACGACTACAGGACAAGCTGCTGCTGCTTTTGGATTTGATAATAACGCAGCAGGTGTCAACTCTTTTGTGGCAGGTACAGATAATTTAGCAGCTTCTTATTCAGAAACTGCTTTAGGCATCAATGGCACAAGGTATACACCAGCAAGCGCAACAACTTACAATGCAACAGACAGGATCTTTAATGTTGGAAATGGTGCAAGTGCGAGCAACCGTGCAGATGCATTCACTATTTTAAAAAATGGAAATATCGGCGTTAATAATAATACACCAAATAGCAGTGCAATTTTAGATATTTCATCAATCAATAAAGGTGTTCGCTTACCGAACGTTCCATTAACTTCTGCTGTAGATGCAGCAACCATTACGGCTCCTGCACTTTCTTTATTAATTTACAATACAGAATTTGACGGCGTTGCACCAAATAATGTTGTTCCCGGATATTACTACAATTCAGGCACGCCAGCTTCGCCTAAATGGAGCAGGTTCGTTACAAGTACAGATAGTATAGGATGGATAAAAGCATTATCTTCTTCTACTAAAGCTATTAAAACCGACAACCAATATGTAACGGGTAATATAGGCATCGGTGATTTTTCTGCAATCACTCCATCCAACAATATTTCGTTTACACAAGGTGCGAACAAAACTATTGGTGCAGAACGCAGCACCACCGCAGGCACGTATTATAACTTAACAGTGCAGGCAGGCGGCGCTATGGCAGGACAAAACAATAATCATGGCGGCGACCTTATCTTATCCGGTGGTACTGCAACCGGCAATGGTGGTTCTGTTTCTGATCTGGGTTCTAATGTCATATTTAAAACTGCCACACCATTAGGTTCTTCCAGCAATGCCGACCAGATACCTACTGAAAAAGTAAGAATTAAAGGTGATGGGACGGTGAATGTTGCGACAATGGCAGGCACAGGAAACAGAACAGTGATCGTAGATGCCAACGGAAATTTAAGCGCATCAAAAAACATGGTATATGTGGAAGACCGCGCGGAACGAACTACCGACGCCACGAATTCCGGTTTCCGTTCAATCGGCAGCTCCACAGGCAACCTGGCTGTGAATACCGGTGATGTAATTGCCATCAGCCTTACACTTAAATTTAAATGGACAGGTGGTACCGGTACTGACCAGGCACGTTTCGGCATCAATATTACCGGCTGCACTTCGGCTACCGTAACCGATACCTATGAAAAAGAAGACGCGGACGATGTTAACAGGAATCAATATCAACCTTTCAGCGCGCAATATATTTATACAGCCACCTGCAATGGTAACCTGCAATTTAATTTACTGATGGACAGCAACAGCAATGCCGATGACAACGCCAAAACCGGAGATGTTGTAATTGTTGCCAGAAAATTATAACTTCCAAACTTTATAGTTTTATATACACATGACTACTTTAAAATACCACATCATCATTATCGGCGCAGGACCAACCGGCTTGGTCTTGGCGAACTTATTAGCACCAACTGGTTTATCCATTGCTTTGATTGAGAAAGAAACCGAAGTCTTTCCAATTCCGCGTGCCACACATATTGATGAAGAAACTTTACGCAACTTTCAGCATACTGGTTTAATGGCTTTGTTAGAAAAACATACGATACCATTTGGCAGCATGGAAATGACGAATGCAAACGGCGATGTATTGTTTAAAGAAGAAATTAAACAAGATGCATCTGAGCATTATTATAAAGGTTCGCGTTTCTTTGACCAGCCGGCTTTTGAAAAAATATTAAGAGATGGTTTAACTCGTTTTCCAAACATCACCTTTTTAACTGGCTTTGAAGCACAAACCATTACTCAAAGCAACAATGAGGTAAGCGCAACAATAATAAACAAACTCACCAACGAAACTATAGCATTGCAAACAGCTTACTTAGTTGGCTGCGATGGTGGTAGAAGCGTAGTGCGAACAGCTTTAGCTATTCAAATGATGGAATTAGAACCTGCTCGCGATTGGATAATTGTTGACAGCTTATTAAAAGATAAAAAAGACGCAGATTTGCTACCAGATAAGTTTAAATATATTTTTGAAAAAGAACGACTTACTATTTATGCGCATGGCATTGGCATCAATAGGCGATGGGAATTTCAGCTCAAGATCAATGAAAACATGCCAGACGATGCAGTAATAAAATCTTGGGTGAGCAAATACATTGCTTTAGATAAAATAGAAATTACACGCATTGCAAAATATGCGCATAATGCTTTAGTGGCTGAACAATGGCACAATAATCGCATCTTTTTAGCTGGAGACGCAGCACATATGATGCCGCCATCAGCAGGACAAGGTTTATGCTCTGGTGTTAGAGATGCAATAAATTTAGCATGGAAATTAGAAACTGTTCTCACTAATAAAGCATCCATAAATTTATTGAATACTTATGAAGAAGAACGCAAACCACATCTATCTCAACTACTTAAAAGAACTTTGTTTATTGGCAGCAAACTGCACGGCGATACTGCGTTTCAACGACTAAGACGCAACATTGAAGTTCGTGCAATTCAACGTATTACGCCATTAAAGAATTATTTAAAAAAGACCTACAACACACCACCTGTTTTAAAGAATGGTTTTCTAAGCAACTCATCGAAATTAGCAGGCAGCTATTTGCCACAACTAAAAATAAACACTACTCTTTTAAGTGACGACATTATTGGCTATCGGTTTGCTTTCATTGCGTTGGCTGAAACATTTAGTGCAACTCAGTTGGAAAGCATCAAAGCCAAATCAATGTTGATAGTACATGAAGAAATAAATATAGAGCAAACTGCTTTCAAAAACTGGCTGGAAAATAACAAAGTTGACTTCGCCATCATTCGTCCAGACAAAATTATTTTTGGTGCAGGCAAGGCAACAGAATTAGAAAAGGTATTAGATGAGTTTGAAAGTAAAATAAATAAATAGAGTACTTTATCCTTAACTCTTCTTTTTAACTTTAAAAATGGAATAACAAATAACTCTATCTTGTACTCGAAATATTTAAACCTAATCTACTATTTATTGTTGTTGTGAAAAGAATTTCAACACAACTATGCAAAATTATTTAATTATCGGCGGCTCCAGTGGCATAGGACAAGCACTTGCCATGCAACTTTCAGCGTCAGGAAAACAGGTAATAGCTACTTTCAATAAAAATATACCTAGTGTTGAAAATTCAACTATCCGTTTTCATCATTTAAATGTTTTAGACGATGATATTTCTTTAGATTTTTTACCAGACGAATTAGCTGGAATTGTTTATTGTCCAGGCAGCATTAACCTAAGACCATTTGAGAGAATAAAACCAGCAGACTTCGTAGCAGATTATCAATTGCAAGTAATAGGTGCCATAAAAATAATTCAGACAGTATTACCAAAATTAAAGAAAGCAGAAAACGCATCTATTGTTTTATTTTCTACTATTGCTGTACAAAGTGGATTTTCATTTCATACACAAGTTGCAGCATCCAAAGGCGCTATTGAAGGACTCACTAAAGCATTGGCTGCTGAGTATGCACCCAAAATAAGAGTGAATTGTATTGCGCCATCTTTAACTGATACACCGTTGGCAGCATCTTTGTTAAATAACGAACAAAAGAAAGAAGCCAGCGCACAACGACATCCATTAAAAAGAGTTGGCACCGCTGATGATATAGCAAATATGGCAGCGTTTCTTCTATCCGAAAAAGCATCTTGGATAACTGGACAAATTCTTCATGTAGATGGTGGCATGTCTTCCTTAAAGAGTTAATCTACCTATCCATGGAACAAAAAGATATTGACCGAATTATTGAAATGGCTTGGGAAGACCGAACTCCGTTTGAAGCCATTAAAATACAATTTGATTGTACAGAAGCAGAAGTAATTGCATTGATGCGCAGAGAACTAAAACGAAGCAGTTTTAATTTATGGCGAAAAAGAGTAAACAGCGGCATTAGTCAAAAGCATGCAAAGAAGAGAAATTCCGAAATCAATAGATTTAAATGCAGCCGACAAAAAACTATTTCATTAAATAAAATAAGCAAGCGATAAACGGAACTGCAATTCGCTACAAATTAAAAAGCATTTACAAAATAGAAGCAACAAATGATTTTAAATAAAGAAGATATAGATCAATTAGAACAACGGTACAAAACTGCGTTTATCAATTCATTGGCTGGTTTTAGGCAAGCAGTATTAGTAGGCACTAAATCTATAGAAGGCAACACAAACTTAGCTATCTTTAATTCGTTGATACATTTGGGTGCCCATCCGGCATTGTTTGGCTTAATAAGCAGACCTTACAATGTACAAAGAGATACGCTTGAAAATATGCTTGATACAAAAGAATACACCTTAAACTACATACCAGCAGCGCACTATAAAAAAGCACATCAAACATCTGCACGCTATGACAAAGGTGTTTCTGAATTTGAACAAGTTGGCTTTAAAGAACAATACCACGCTGCATCTTACGCACCATTTGTGGAAGATGCAGTTGTAAAAATTGCGATGAAGCTAGAAGATAATATACCGATTCCATTAAATGGCACCACACTCATTATTGGCAGCATCCAACATGTAGAAATAGATGCTTCGCTTGTTGCAACAGATGGATTTGTTGCCTTGTCAGATGCTGATGTATTAATCAGTCAAGGATTGGATGCCTATTTTGTTTCAAAAGCAATTGGACGATTGCCTTATGCAAAGCCATTACTTTAAGTTTAAATAGAATCTACTAATTAAAAAAGTAAAGCATAAACTAAACATGCAACAGCTAAAAAAGAAAGATTTACCTACTAAGATATGCATCGTTTGTAAACGACCTTTTACCTGGCGAAAAAAATGGGAAAAGGTTTGGAAGGATGTGAAATATTGCAGCAATAAATGCAGTATGCATAAACAAAATCAGTAGCTATATTAACGTTAAGGAAGCTAGTTCCAACCGAGCAATCGGTAGTTTTAACCGAACGGATATAAATTTGAAGAAATTCGTACACAAAAACACAAAGTGGATCGCTAAGATTGATTGTGTCTATTTTCTTTTAGATAGGTGAATAGATAGCTAATTCAACCGTAAATATCCGGAATTGGAATTTTGTCCAATTTTTTCTAAAAACAAAACATTATATGACTTGTATAAAAATACTTATCTAATAATGGTATAATTCATTTTAATTAGCGTAAACTTACTACACTATTAAAAATTAAAAAAAAAATTATGGAAAACTCAATAAAGTTATTATTCGTATGTTTCCTGTTAGCCATATTATCTTGTGGCAGAAAAGATGGCGATACAGCGTCTTGCATTCCGAGTGCGTTGCAGAGTGATGTAATCGCATTCTATCCTTTTTCTAATGGTATGCTAGATGATTTATCTGGAAACAACCAGGATTTAACGAATACAACCACTGCATCCGCTACAGAAGACAGAAACGGAAACGCTAACTGTGCCTATGAATTTCACAATTCGCTTACTGTAAATGATTTTTTAATTAGAAGTAATCCTACTTTTTTGAATGGTCTGACAGAATTCTCCGTTTCACTTTGGTATGAAACGCTCGACCCTTTAAGAAATCATCAAAATATTGCAAATCCTGAATCTGTGTGGGAAACGTTAATCAGCAGAGATGCATTGTCAAATTATTCTGTTCCGCTGCTTAACGTTGTTTGTCCTGACAGAACAGGGCAGTGGTCGATTAATCTTTATGATTGCAGGAGAGCTGTATTTGGCAGAACTAATTCTGTTTGGGACATTAGCATACTTGGTGTTAGTAATTGCGCACAGGAAGTTCCACTTAGAACAGACACCACCTGGCATCATTTGGTGGCAACCTTTAGCCAGTCAGCTAATAAGATGGCAATTTACAGAGATGGATTGTTGCAAGAATCTAAAGGTTTAGGAGACCCAGGATGTTTCACCATAACTCCGATTTTTGACATTGGAGATTTGTTTTTAGGAAGATTTTATAGAGGCAAAATGGATGATGTGATTATTTTCAAGAAAGAACTTACACAATCGGAAGTTACCAGTGTTTATAATATGACAACTTGCTGTGAAACCACCGAATTATAACCACAGCCCATCTTTAAAAAAATAATGGATGCTGCCGAAATTACAAAAGCAGAAACTGTTGCAAAGAAAAAATAACATTTTCAAACACTTTTCCCTTTAAGAAAATGGCTTTTGGCAAGAGGAAATAGTCTTTTCAGTCGAGAAAAAA
>CALLKF010000053.1 GCA_938008535.1 uncultured Saprospirales bacterium
TCCGGTAGTTGATCCCGATACGGGTGAACACATGATACTGATTAAAAATAAAATTCAGTTCACTGGTAATAATTCAAAGTTCATAAAATTCTACTTTCCATTAATTGACCTGCTGCATATCTTGTCAACTTCTGAAATTATACTAATACAATACATTTGCCATAATATCGGAATTAATAAGGATACCATAAAAATAAGTAAATCAGATACCGAACTTAAAAAAACTGCATTCTACTCAGCTATAAATAATTTAATCAAATTAAACATCATTAGTAAAATGAAATACCAGGATATTTATAGAGTAAATAAAGAGATGTTTTTTAATGGAAAGTATTAATCTATTTCACTAACTGCAAACTCTACTTTATAACCCAAGTAAGCCAAGTAAATAAGTATTTGTGATGCTGAAATGTATTTGCCGTTTTTGTTGTAGCTTTTAAACACGCTGTATTTGTTGTTTAAATACTCATTTAACACATTAACGTACTTTGACCCTCTCTTTGCCTCATACTCTTTTATCTTGTCTATATTAGCCGTAATTATGCGCCGTATGCTATCATCGTTTAAAATGTGTTCATTTACATAGTTTCTGCCTTGACCTACCTTGTCAGCAAGTCCACCATTGAGCAAATAATCTGTATTTATTTCCGCCATTTAATAAACTTTCAATGTTTGAGTGTTTATGGTGCTAGTGTTCAATTTTATATAACATCAATCACACATGTAACAAAAGTAATAATTATTTTTACAAATGCAACATAATTGCATAATGTTTCACATGGAACATGCAACTGAATTGCATTTAACTAGTGGACCACCAGTGGACCACCATGTAAATTGTCTTTTATGTGTGGAACATTGCACAATTTCTTCCTTTTCTTTCAAACTATCAATAAAATAGCGATTCTTGATGTCACTAATATACATTATGTTAAATATGATAGTGAACGTGATGTAAATGCTTTAAAGTTACTATTCCTGGACAGCGAAATTAAGCAGGGGGGATAGTTTCTTTTGGGGGACGACTAGGGGGTATCGGTTGTGTTCATCCCCTCCCACACACACTGTAAAAATGTCAAAATCAGTTAGTTAATGGTTGGCGAGGTTATAAGTCGAAACACACTAAATTTTAGGTATTACGACATTTAGTTAAACTTGCAATATGGGAGTTTACTACTTTGTGATGTTAATAGGATTTCATGGATTGGGGTTTAGTTATTTGTACCCTGCGATAAAAAATGGGTTAAATGATTGGGATGGTGGTGAGCGTGAAAGCTGGGGGAGCTGGGTTGTATGGTTTAGGGTTATGTTGTTTGTGATGATGGTAGTAGGATTAATGGGTATGTATAGTGTTAGTAGTAAGAGCGGGTTTTGACTTACGAATTTTAGGTATAACAAATTAAAATTAAGTTTGAGATATGGAAAATAAGCAAGTTAGCGCGATTTCCTACATGTTACGGAGTGATGAACGGACAATTAAAAAACGAGGTCGTGCTATTAGGAATATTGATTTTATAGATGCGATGAAGCGTTATCCGTATTTCAAGAGAGTTGAAGCTACTCATTTCTGTAATACGTTGACAGAAGGAATACGTTATATAGGAAAAGCAGAAAAATATGTCAAGGTGTTTAGAGAACAGTTTGGAATTGAGTGTGGTGTTGGTGATGTAATTGGATTTAAAGAAGTGAAAGAATGAACCATTTAAACGAACAGTAGATGAAGCAAGATGGTAACGATTTACAAGTTATAGTTGGGAAATGTCCGAGTAAGAGCAATTGCTATAAGGTTATTAAGTTAGGTAATCATGCGTCATTGGCAAAAACAAAGGTTTTAACCGATTATGAAAAGTCATTCCATCTACAATGCAATAGATACAGAAACGTAAATATTACTGGATTATTTGAAATTGAACTTAGGGTGTTTAATGAAAGCAATCGTGCTGATTTAGATAATGCTTTAAAAATAATCCTGGACTGCCTGCAGAAAGTAAAAGCTATCAGTAATGATAATAATTGCATTAAGATATTGGCTGAAAAGTTTATTGATAAAGATAAACCACGAATAGAATTTCGTTTAATTAAACTATAATAAATTATGAATATAACACCTGATTTGAAGATAAAAATTGAAAAACTTGATACTTTTGACAAACTGATGATATACATGGATTATTTCATTGGAGAATCAATTAGAAATAAAGATTTTCATATTATACACCAGTCGGAAAAAAAACACTATATAAGAAATTATATTTTCAAAGATTTTGGCAAATCACTTTCAACCGCAAAACCAAATCTATTTCTAGATCGCTGTAATGATAATTTTCCTTTAAAAAGATTAATGAGTTTTGCAGAATTTACAAACACTACAAATTACAATTCATTTATAAATGATAGTAAAAAATTCGCTGGTGAACCTAATGTAATATTTCAAATGAAAGGAATTTATAAATGGATTAGTTTGTATGTTGAAAATTATAAAGAATTATTAAAATAACATGTACGCAAAAACATTTACTACTGTTTTTAACCATAAATTTCCAGATCGTGGTGTAAGCGCGTTTGTTAAAAAAATTAAAGACGAAACTTTAAGACGCATTCTTACGGTAGATTTTTATAGTGGCACAACGTATGAATACATCAATGTTCCTATTACTGCATGGGAACGCGCCATTAAAACTGATTGTATTCGTACTTTTTTGAAAGCAGATATTATTGGTAGATATGAAAGCATTAAGCGGTAAAACAATTAAAGTCTATAAAAATGAAATGGAATAAAATTGATAATGGCAATAATTTGCCTGATGAAAGAAAAAACGTATTGGTTTGTACGCATGGATTAATATTACCATGTTTCTATGAGAAAGAAAAGGACTTTTCATGGTTTTGTATTCTGCAGATCAATAACCAACTCGAAGCGCAACACGTTAGAGTTGTAGATGTAGATAGCTGGTGTTATTTACATGAAGTAGATTTACCTGATGGCATTACTGAAAGAGTAGAATTTACAGACCAACAACTTGAATTTATAGAAACAGGTAAAAGAACTCATTATTGGATGCAACCAGGTTTTGATAAACAAAACAGATGATACTAAAATACCCAAAGAAAAACGAAAGCATTTATAAAATTAATCCATTGCTTGATAACCATGAGGTATTTAAAGTGATTGGTGAGTATAAAATGAGATTCGTTGCGCTGGCTGCCGATAAAGTAGAAAGTCCGTTTCGCCACAAAAAAGGTGAACAGCTTGGTAATGCAGTAGCAAAAACAATACCTGAACTTTGGGAAGGCAAACAAATCAAAAAAGAGTATTGGGATATGTGCGATTTTAAAGACTCCAAAGTTAATAAAGCACTAAGATTGTACGATGAACTGTTTAATCCTGAAATGACTAAAAGGCATGTGAAAAGGATAGAAAGTTTAGAAATGTTGAGCGACCAACAAGATAAAATCTTAAATTATGCCGATAGCATTGCTGACGACCATAAAGATTACATAAAATTCCAAACCGAAAGTTCCAATTTAATCAAAAATGGTATTCTTAGAAAAACCACCGAAGAAATTGAGTATTACCATAGTAAATTATCAGAACACAACGTATTGCCATTGGAAGTGTTAACGCGCCTTGATGGAAATAAAGAACAAGAAGCAAAAGACAATGTAGTATCGGACACAGCCGATGATATTGATATAGATAAAGTTTAAGTTATGAAAAGAGATACACGACAAGAGGTAAATAAAATCCTTGAAAAAGCAACCAAAGGTACACCTCAAAAAAATGACATCAATTGCTTTACAAAAGACTTGCAAGATGCAAAAAAATCTAACAATGAACAATCTGCAAAAACAGCCATCAATAATTATAAAAAATGGATGAAAAGTTGATTTTTATTGTTAATTACGCAAAAAAGCGTAACATTTAGTAACGATATTGCAACAATATTGCATTTTTATTATTATGTTTGTTTTTGCAATCAATTTGCAACAATAAAATGTTAATCAAGGAACCATTAAACGCTACGTATATACCAAATGGCTTAGAAACGCCAAAGCAAATGACGCAACGTTATTTAGATTTCTTGGAAAACAGAGATTTATTATATCCTAAGAATACAGTAAAACATGAACGCCTAAAACTACCCAACAACCTAAACCACCTAAAAGATTTAAAAGAACGAAAAGAATTTAAAGAAGAACTTTTCAGACGATGGAAGCATGGACACGATGGTATGTGTGGTATGATGTACGCGCATTACAATTACATGACTATACATGATCGCGCGACAGGTGGTATGATACAACCAGATTATCGACACTATGATAATCTAACATTCTCACTTATCGAGTCGTGTATGGGGCGACCAAATCAGTATTTCGAAGATAATTCAGGAAAAGGTATTATTTATTTATCGCGACGTGGATTTGGTAAAAGTGCCACTCTTGGCAGTGCAGCCATTTCTACTATTTCAACAAGAAAAGAAGTTACTACACTACTTACATCAAAAGATGAAAAAGATGTAGAGAAATTCCTGCAAGAAAAAGTCAAAATGACTTACTATAAAATGAAACCATATTTAAGGTTTTCAGAATTAACCAACAATAGAGGCAATTTCCATATTGGAAAAGAAACTCAAACAAAAGATGGTTTAACATTAGTAGCTGGGAATAACTCCAAAATGGTTTGTAAGGCACCGACACTAGCTTCATTAGAGGGTGGTGGTGCAATACTTGCTGAAATTGATGAAGCAGGTAAAATCAAAGGACTTGTAGATATAATTGACAACTTACTGCCTGCTTTATGTGGTAAAGATGGTATTACGCGCGTTGGATTACCATTAGTGGCAGGTGTAGCTGGTGAAACCGATGTTTATGGTACAGACTATGGCGACCTTTGGGAAAAAGCAAAAGAACGTGACTTTTTACAATGGTTTGTACCTGGTTGGGCAGGTATCAGAGTGGATGAATTAGGTAATGATGATATAGAACAAGCAGTTGAAATGATTTTTACTCTAAGATTGAAAGCGCAAAGTATTTCAGAGAGTAAATTGATTTCTCATTTGAAACAATATCCTCTTACACCAGAAGAAGCACTTAACAGTTCATCAACAGGCGTATTAAACAGAGCGCGTATTCGTGAGCAATGTGCTGTTTTAGGTAGTAACCCAAAATCAACGCGCACAGGTACAATGTCATGGTTGGATAAAGCGTCAAAACACCCAAATTTTATTCCAAACATCAATGGCAAGGTAGAAATATTGGAAAACCCAATACAATCATTGGTAGCACAAGGCAAATACATTGGATTTATAGATGCTTACGATATAAAAGAAAAAAACGAGAAATCGGCAAACAGTAAAAAAGATACCAATAGTGGTTCGGTAGGTGCATTCTATGTGTTTAAGCGCGATGCAGGTCTTAGTCAAGGTGAACAGAAAGCAATATTCGATGAATTGGCTGCAGAAACGGAATTAGAAAAGAAAAAAGCACTCCATTTGGCACTTGGACACTTGCCAGTAGCAGAATATATAGAAGGACAAGACAAACCAGAAGATTTCGCAGAAGAATGCGCCAAATTGATGTACTTGTACGGTTGTAAAACATTGGTTGAGCGATTTCCATCTGGTATATACACTTACTTGATGAATTATTACAAGTCACTAATGCAATACAAACCAGTATTGCCAGGTGAAAGACTTAAACCAGAGAATTTTCAGAAATATGGTATAAAAATCACAGAGGATTGGAAAAAAGAAAGAACCTCTTATTTGCAATGGTACTTCAATAACTGTTGTGACAGAATTTATTTTCCACGACTGTTAGGTGATGCGGATGATTATGATCCTGAAGTACAAAGAAAGAAAAAAGATAGTGTGGATGCTTTCGGCGGTTGCTTGTTGCATGATAAGCAACCGTATTTAAGAGATGGCGAGTATGATGTAGGTACAGGAAATGATGATGATGTATTATTTGGAGTTGTTGATGATGGCAACGGCGGTATTGCATGGTTAAACGGATAAACAAAAAAAATAAAAATTTATGTACACATTAGAATTTAAAAACAAAGAGCATTTTAAGAAAACTATACCTACTCTTAATGATTATTTGCATCAAGAATCAAAAATGGCAAAATTATTTCTTTTGGAAAAAGGAATATCACATCAAAAAGCAGGAAGTATGTTTATTGTTGATATTGGCTCTTTAAGTGAAGAAAACATAAAAGAACTTAATGAGTGGATGGATGCTAATCCTGACAACATTAATAAGTTTCTTTCCGATTTAGGAATTAACATTACGGAGTAATTTATTAAGATTAAAAATGAGAAGATTTCCAGAACAAAACGACATTTGGACAAGAGTAGGTAAGATGATAAATCCACTCAATGTTCAGAACGAAGATGTTTCTATAATAGACTTTGTTCATGCAATGCCACTAAACCCAAAATTCGGTGCCATGTCAAGGCGATATTATTCATTTGCAGAGCATAGCGTGAATATGTACGACCACTTAGACGCTTACATGGAAGAAATAGTTGAAAAGTTCGACAAATCTGAATCTCAAAAGAAAACTGATAAAAACAAAGCTGTAAATGAAGATAAAAGGTATGTGTCTGACATAAAAAAACGTCACTTACGATTATTTACATTGCTTTATTACGCGCCACGACCATATTTAGCAGCAATAATTGGTGGTTTTGAGTCGTATAAATACCATTATGCAAGAATTGCAGCAGCAATAGTGAACGGAATTGGATTGAGTTATGATGATTTTAAATTATGTAAACCAATGTTAGATTACATTGATGTCGAAGTAGATAAATGTATTTATCCGTATTGGAACTCGGTAGAGGATAAGTATTTGTTTCTGCAACCACAAAAAGCACAGGAAGAATACATCAGCAGATTTAATCGTGACAGCGATATTCAAATTAAAATATTAGGGCAAGGATACGGATTGATTGTGCCAAATTTCAAGTCAAATGGACAAGGTATAATGGACTTTAATTTACCTACCGTTACAATATAATATCTTTGGTAATATTGAATGGCAGTCGATAAAAAAAATATTAACGAAGACCAAGATTATTACAAAAATAAAATCTTGACTTTCTTACGCGCAAGTACGTCGCGAAGTTCCTATATAAAATATCAAATGCAACGATGCTATGATTATTTTGGTGGACTCAATACAAATAATCCGTACAAATCACTATCAGAAGTTTTTGATATTAAAAAACAAGGTAAGAATGGTGTGCAAACCTTAAAAATGCCTACCATATTTACTGATTTAAATCATATTGCTCCAAAGGTACGCTCATTAGTAGGCGAATTGGATGGGATGGGATTTAGAGTGCATGTAGAATCAATAAACCGTGAAGCAAAATCAAGGAAACTTGAAATGAAGCTGAAAGTTATGACAGATATGGCAATGAAACCATATTTTGACCATGCAGCAGTTGAAACAGGTATTGAGATAGGAATGGAAGATGATGTGCCAACAAGTCAAGAGGAATTAGAAGAAAGATTTAAAAACAAAAACTACAAGGATATTTCCGATATGTCAATGACTGCATGTTTGAATTATTCTATTCAGTATTGGGGTTATGTGATGATGCGACTCCAATTATTTCGTGATGTTGTAATTAGTGGAGAGTGCCATGCCGAAACAAAAGTCGTAAATGGATTTCCTCAACTCATACGATTAAATCCAATTAATGTATTCTATGTAGTTGATCCGAATGATGATGATTTATTGTCAAAGACAAATGCAAAAGGTTTTGTAGGATATGCTGATATTAATGCAGTAATGAATCAATTTGATTTAAACAATGAACAGATTGATGGACTGAAAGAACTTAGCGTAAGTGGTGGCGTTGAACCTTATCTTGGAATAGTATTTAACGGAATACGTTATTTTGAACCATTTGAAGATGATAAGAAGCGCATATTGATTTCTAGGTGGAAATGGACTGATACGATTAAAAAATTAGGTGTAGAAATTACTTACGCTGATGGTAGAACTGAATTTAGAATTTTGGATGCCAATAAGTTGAAATACGATAAGGAAAGAATCAATAAAAAAGATTTAGGAATACCAGATGATGCAACATTTAATGTTACACGCAAAAAGGTGACTACCTTGAAAAAAGGAACACTTTTGGGTGGACAAATGTTGGTTGATTATGGTGAAGAAGAATTTTTAATTAGAGATACCGAGAATATCTCGATGGCTCTTTGTCCAATTGTTTCTTATAAACCAGAATACCATAACGGTTCTAATACATCACAAGTAGCGCAGTTGATGAAAATTCAGGACTTGCGTAATTACATAATGACTATGGTTACTTTGGAAATAACTAAGTCAGGTGGAAATGCACTTGCAGTTGATGTAAGTAAACTTCCGAAAGAGTGGGGCGCGTCACCAGTTGATAAAATGGGAAAAGTGTTACATTATCTAAAAGGGTTTGGTATTATACCTTATAATTCTGCAGAGGGCGAGCAACTGCCAGGAACACAATCTATTCCTGTACAAAAATTTGATGCAGGTATAGGTTCAGCTTTAGTTTCGTATGTAAGTATTATGCAACTGTTAGAATCTGAAATGGATAAGATTTCAGGAATAAATGGAGCGCGATTAGGAAATATACAATCAGCTAATCAGTTAAAAGGAGTTACAGAACTTGCATTATCTCAATCAAATACCATTACGCGTTATTTGTACAGAGGATTTTTTGAGTTTGAAAGCAGACTCCTTACTTATCATTGTCAGCATATAAAAATGTCTTGGATATATAACCCTGAACGATTTACACCGATCATAGGTGATTTTTACTTTGAGTTTTTAAAACAAGATGTAGATATTACTATGGACACACATGCAGCAACAGTAAAAGCAGACGATATTTCATTTGAAACATTGAAAGGTTACTTAATGTTGGCAGTACAAGCAAATGCATTACCATTAGACGAAGCATTAAGATTAGAAGTTATGGGTTCTAGTGATGTAAGAGAAGCAGTTGATGAATACATCTTGGATATGCAGAAAAGACGCGAGCAGGAACGTGAAGATAAACTTGCGATGCAACAATCACAGCAAGAAGCACAAGCGCAAATGCAACAAGCGCAAACGCAGTCACAATCTCAAATGCTCGAACAACAACAAGCAGGTGATTACAAAAAACAACAGTTAAAATCACTTACCGACTTTAAGAAAAAACAAGTTGATGATGAAAACAAACGGTACATAAAACAGATGGAAATAATGAACGATACTCCAAATATTTAGGTATAAAAAAAACTTTCTATCATTACACTATTAAAAAAAACAAAAATTATAAAATGAAAAAATTACTATTAATTCTAATTTTGTCGA
>CALLKF010000054.1 GCA_938008535.1 uncultured Saprospirales bacterium
TCCATTTTTTGTTACACAACATGTGGCAACATTTACATCAGCAAAAAAGCATTCATATTGTATTCAAATTTCATCATGTACTGTGATGTTCATGTCACTTGAAAACACCACGCCAGTACCGAATGAATTTTTTGAACATATTCCCATACTTACACACGCAGAACTTCGTGTGCTTTTAATTGTGCTTCGCCAAACTGTTGGATGGATAGACAGTAAAACTGGAAAGCGGAAAATAAAGGACAGACTAAGCTACAGCTTCATTCTCAAAAAGACAGGATTGTATAGGACAGTACTCTCTAAAACAATTCAAAGTTTAATAGACAAGAGTTTACTTGTCGTAACAGATGGAAAGGAGACTGAACTGCATCAAGCACATGAACGAAGAGGACATCCACTTCTTTTTTATGAATCTCGACTTGTTCGCATTTGCGACATGACTTGTTCGCAATCACGAATAAGACTTGTTCGTGATTGCGAACATAACAAAAGAAATACTTTAAAAAGAAAAACAATACAAAAGAAATCTGATGAAAACATTGAACGCTTGCAAGTTTTGCAACAGTCGTTGATAGATAAGATGAAAATACAATTTGAATAACCGCACGTTTTGTGAAGCGTGGATTTTAATATCCACGCAACCAACGTGCGGTTATTACTTTAAAGACAGCCATATGCAATTTCGCCCTCATATTGTATTTATCCATTTTTAATATCATAGGAATATTATCAACTAATGAAAATATTTTATGAAACCTATTAATCATCATTTACGAAATCATCGTAAACATTCCATTTTTAACCAACAAGATATTTCTGAATTACTTGGCACACAAGATGTAATTCAAGTTTCACGCAACGAAACAAGCGATATGCATCCGCAAATAGAATTGATGTTGCTTTATCACATTATTTACAAAACCCCTTTCGATTCCTTTTTCCCTGAACAGAAAAAATTACTTATCAAACGCCTGCAGATGCGCATTCCAAACATCATCGATGAATTGAAATGTTTAAATGCCAATGATATTGTGAATAAGAAAATTGGGTGTTTACAGCAAGTATTAACCGACCTTAATAACCTAACAAATGCATGATTCATCACGAACCGACAGAATATACTCTTGCCTTGTTTCCACAAGGAAAAGGATTTGGATTTGCGTATTTTACTGAGCAGTACGAGCCAGATCATTTTGGCATAGCCACCATTAAACCACCAGATAATACAAGGTGTTTGAAACGAATTGATGCAATGATAGAAACGTATAAACCAAACTTGATACTATTACCAACGCCAGACGGAAAGCGCAACCGCAAAAGAAAACGCATACAAGAATTGCTACAACAAATTAATCATTATGCAAAACGACATGGCATTGCCGTAAAGACATATTCACGAGAACAAATTAGATTAATCTTTGAACAATTTGATGCATATTCAAAATTGGAGATTGCTGAAAAGATTTGCTTATGGATGCCAAGATTAGAGAAGTATCAACCACCACGACGTAAACGATATATGCCAGAAGATTATTACCAAAGTATGTTTGATGCTATTAGCTTGTATATTACGCATAGTTACATAAATCAGTAAGAAATTAAGCACTTGCAAGAGTGCTTTTCTGTTACAAATTCGCACATCTATTTTAACTGTTTTACTTCCCATATACTTACATCACAAGTCAGTCGAACTTGCATTACTCACTTTTAAAAATAAATCACATGAACGAATTACCAGACGAATTAAATCCAACCTATCTCTACTCAACAACTGCAACATCACTGCTTGTACAGATTGTAACAAATCAGATAGATGCTAAAAAACTTGCAGAAGAAGAATTACAAAAGAGAGGATTAAACGCCGATGGTGCATGGATTGGATTTAAGAAGAAAAAGCGATGAAACATTCGTATTTACTGAGATAGAATGCTATCTCAGTAATCTTTTTTTATTATTATTAACCAACAACACATATAACCTATTTCTCACTCTTTTCCGGAATTGGCGGATTTGAATTAGGTATAGGTAAGTATGCAACCTGTGTAGGATACTCTGAAATAAATCCATACGCCCTATCTATTTATCAATCCCATTTTCCCGATCACACAAACTATGGTGACATCACAAAAATCAACCCAAAAGAACTCCCAAAATTTGACCTCTTGGTTGGAGGATTTCCATGCCAGGCATTCTCTATCGCAGGAAAACGACAAGGATTCGCTGACAAACGAGGATCTCTGTTCTTTGAAATCATACGGATTATTAAACAAACAAAACCTAAATATCTTCTATTGGAAAACGTCAAAGGGCTGCTCCATCACGATAAAGGGAACACGTTCAAAACTATTATCCAATCGCTTGCAGAATTGGGGTATGCTGTCCAATGGCAGGTGCTTAACAGCAAGGATTTCGGCGTACCACAGAACCGAGAACGGATCTACATTGTCGGACATTTTGGAGCCGTTTCCAGAACACAAATATTTCCTTTCAAGACATCAGACAAACAATATCGTGTACCACAACAAGTAGAAACACACCCAACCATTCGGATTAAAGAAGCAACAAAAACAGGATATGCAGTAGCATCTTTAGGAGATAGCATTGACACTTCATTTCCGACTTCAACTATGAGACGAGGAAGAATTGGAAGACAATGTTCACATACTCTGACCACCAAAAAATGCCATGCAACACTTACTAAAGATAGGAAACTCAGATACATCACACCGCTTGAATGTGAGCGATTACAAGGTTTCCCAGATGGCTGGACACAAACTGGAATATCTGAAAAAGGAAATACAATTACTACGAGCGATACTCAACGCTATAAATGCTTGGGCAATGCAGTAAGCGTTCCAGTAATTAAGGCACTTGCTTCATTAATTCTAAAATAGTTCTTTTAATTGAATACCTAACATATTTAAACCTCATAATGAGGTTTTCTTTTACTTCTTTAAACCCAACGTAAAAGACACTTTTTGTGAATTATCCCACATATCGTACTTCTAATAATGACAATATACTAACTCAAATTATTGTTCATTAAAAACTACATCAATGAAAACAACCATTCCAACAAACGACAACGTTGCAGAGATTTCCGTAACGTATGCCACTACAATTCCTACTCATGATCGAGTAACCGTTGCACATTCACATCAAGCAGTGGAGGTACTACGTTTTATTTGGGACGACGGAAAGATGGAATTACAAGAATCTTTTAAAGTAATTCTCTTAAACAGAAAAAACCAAGTACTCGGTGTGGTCACCATTTCAGACGGTGGCAGAGTTTCCACCCAAGTAGATATTCGTTTCCTATTTGGCATTTTACTCAAATCCGCATCCGTTGCGGTCATCTTGTCACACAACCACCCATCTGGTAATCGGAATCCATCAGAATCAGATATGCAGTTATCACAGAAGATTATTGATGTCGCAAAACTCCATGATATTAGTATTCTTGACCACATCATTCTGACATCGGAATCTTACTATTCATTTGCAGATGAAGGATTGTTAAACATTTCATATGGTATAACTGCAAAATCTAGTGCTCATGGAAACTAAAGTAAGTATTCTCGAAGAAATCACCATGAAAATCATCAGCCTACTCGACAAAGTCGTATCAGGTGATGTAGAAACATGGTTACCACTGTCAGGACTGGCATATAATCCAGTATCTAAGCACACCTACACATCCATTAACCAACTGTTACTTTCCTTTGCTATTGTGCAAAAGAACTATGAAGTCAACAACTGGCTGACGTTTCAGCAGATTAAGGATGCAGGCGGTTCAGTTACCAAAGGTGAAAAGGCAACATCTGTTACATTTTCGGAAGCTATCTACTTTCTGAACGACCAAAAGATACTTCCTAAAGACGCAAAACGGCATCTCTTAGAAGCGCAACAGAAGAATCCGAGTATTACTACTTACAAGGAAATTGGCATCATAACAAAGCGTTTTTTGAAGTATTACTTTGTATTCAATGTTGCTCAAACTAAAGACTTGCCGGAGGTACTGTTGAGCAATGGACAACAATCGATGACCGAAATTGAGAGAGATGAACGAGTTGATGAGTTAATAAAAAATCACAACGTTGTTTATGTTCATTCTTTTGGTGATAGAGCAAGTTACAGTCCATTAGTTGATATTATTCGTATGCCATTTACTAAGCAGTTTACGAGTTCTGAAAATTACTATGCAGTATTATTTCATGAACTGATTCATTGGACAGGACATGAAAGTAGATTAAACAGATTGTTTAGTAGAAACGAAACCGATTATGCTTTTGAAGAATTGATTGCAGAACTGGGTAGTGCATTTTTGTGTGCACATTTTCAAATACCTGCTTCGCTTACTTCAACAACTGCTTATGTAAAATCTTGGTTGACTGTTTTGCAAAACGACCATGCGTATTTGTTGAAAGCATTGAAGTTTTCAGATAGTGCGATGAATTACTTAATTGAAAAAAAATCCATCTGTGTATAGCAGATGGATTTTATATCAAAATTATCGCTCCAAATCTTGTTGCTGCTCATTATTATTCCGTAACTGCTCAAACTCATTTAATGTTTTTTCTTGTTGTGCTTGGCGCATACCTTCCGAAAATCCAATTGAAAATTCGTCAGTTTTATCTTTTGAAGATTCCATTAATAATTTTGCTACATCTGGCTCATAATTAAGCAACCAATATCCACGATTAAAACCGTCTTTATATTCTGTTTCGTTGATTAGTGTTTCCATTCTTAAAAGGTTTCTTTTGCATGTTGTTCTAAATAATCAAGAATACTTTGGCGATCATAGAGCAATATTTTATGCGTAGGGTGCGTAAAGCGAATCTTTCCATTATCACGGATAATCTGCAACGTTGTTTTACTTGAAATATTCAACAAGCGCATCGCTTCTTCACTGGTCACCCACGTATCATGCTGGATAACATGCTTCTCTTTGATGTAGAAAACTAACCGATCAACTAATCGTTCAAATTCAGCATTCGGTAAGCATGTAACATTTTCTTGAGTCATACTCAAAAATACAAAAACTCAATGTAATTCATACATTAAAGACAAGAAACAATCAAATCAAATAGTATCGAATTATCACGAATGAATACAGTATTTGCTTGTGAATCGCTTGTGAATAAATAAAAAAGCACTTAGTTTTTATTCTAAGTGCTTGATTATCTGCTCTCCCTGCTGGACTTGAACCAGCGACCCTCTGATTAACAGTCAGATGCTCTAACCAACTGAGCTAAGGAAGAATTTATCAATTTTTCTACTGTTTGATTCAGTATCCTTATCTATATACTCGAAAGAATACATAATTTCGGAGTGCAAATGTAGGACAATAAAAATAAATATGCAATATTTGCAAAAAAATTATTTTTATGAGTCTTTTAGTAGTAGGAACCGTTGCATTCGATGCCATCGAAACACCTTTTGGAAAAGTTGACCGTATAACTGGCGGTTCTGGTAATTATATTTGCCATTCAGCAGGCCATTTTACCAACGATATGCAATTAGTAAGCGTTGTTGGCGATGATTTTGACCAGGATGAACTGGCTTATCTTAAATCTATCGGTACCGATATTGAAGGAATTCAAGTGAAAGAAGGCGAAAAATCTTTTTTTTGGAGTGGAAAATACCATATGGATTTAAATCGCCGCGATACTTTAGTAACTGATTTAAACGTATTAGCTGCTTTCGACCCGATTTTACCAGAAAAATACAAAACATCAGAATTTTTAATTCTAGGCAATATCGATCCAACATTGCAGGCAAAAGTAATTGCTCAAATGACCGAGCGACCAAAGCTAATTGCTATGGATACTATGAATTTTTGGATGGATATTGCGTTAGAGCCATTGAAAACAGTATTAAAAATGGTGGATTTACTCATTGTAAACGAAGAAGAAGCTAGACAATTAACCAATGAATATTCTTTGGTAAAAGCGGCTACTAAAATTAGAGAAATGGGTCCAAAATTTTTAATCATTAAAAAAGGAGAACATGGTGCCTTATTATTTCATGGCAACCGTGTGTTTTTTGCACCAGCATTACCGCTAGAAGATGTGTTTGATCCAACTGGCGCAGGCGATACTTTTGCTGGTGGTTTTATGGGTTACTTAGCAAAAACAAAAGACTTATCGTTTGAAAACATGAAACGTGCAGTCATTTATGGCTCAGCAATGGCAAGTTTCTGTGTAGAAAAATTTGGACCACAACGTTTAAAAGAACTTACAGCAGAAGAAATAGAAGAACGCGTTCAAGTATTTATTGAATTAGTAGATTTTGATATCATCTTACAATAAACGTTAAAGATATTATAAAACAGTACGCACCATTATCCAATAGATAATGTGCGTATTTTTTTTTACTACATTTATCACAAATAGTTATCTATGACTCGATTTTCAATTAAATATTATCACTTTCTATTTTTTGTAGTTGTTTTGGCAAGTGCCTGTAAGAAAGATTCGACAAATAATCCAACTCCAGTTTCGCATATTGGCGATGCTACTAATTATGATGCATCCGTTGCAATTAATTGGATAAATGAATTCAGAGATATTGCAAAAACACAACCTTTAAATCCACCACGAGCTTCCAGAATGTATGCTTATGCTGGAATTGCATTATATGAAAGTGTAGTTGATGGAATTAAAGGAAATAAATCGTTGCAAGGACAATTAAATGGTTTTCCATTAAATTCAATTCCATCAAATATTGATTCTTTAGATTATGGAATTGTAGTAAACGAAGCATTGTTTGCCATCGCAAAATGCGATACCATCATTCCAACGTTAACTGCACAAAATTTGATGAATTGTGAAACGCTTCACATGCAATTTTTAGCAACAAAAACAAGTGTTGTCGCAGATTCAATTATTGCTAAATCAAAAGCAAGAGGTATTTTAGTTGCCAATGCAATTATGAAATATGCTGCAACAGATAATTTTTTAGCTGTCAAAACTTTAATCTATACATTGCCTCCACGCGATGCAGCACATCCATGGTATTGGGAACCAACAGATGCTTCACATCTTAATCCAGTTGAGCCATTTTGGGGACAAATTCGTCCGTTTGTCATGGATTCATCAGCGCAGTTTGAAATTCCTCAAAGTGTAAATTTTTCTGATGATACGAGTTCAGCATTTGGACATCAAGCATTAGAAGTTTATAATACTGTAAATAATAGAACCAACGCACAAAATGATATTGTACTTTGGTGGCGAGACGCAACAGGAACACAAACACCAGCTGGTCATTGGATGGGAATTTTACAATATATTATTCATCAAAAAGGATTTAAATTAGGAAATGCAGCCGAGTTATATGCATTAACTGGAATTTCTACTGCAGAAGCATTTGTTGCTTGTTGGAAATCAAAATACAAATTCAACCTGCTCAGACCAGAAACTTATATTATTGCATACATAAACTCAGGTTGGTCAACCGGACAAGGTTCTGATCCAACACCACCTTTTCCTGAATATCCATCTGGACATTCGGTTTGTTCAGGTGCTGCAGATAAAGCATTGACCAATTATTTAGGTTCATTTACATTTACTGACAGTGTAAATGTTGTTTTATTTGGATACAATCCACGAACTTTTACGTCTTTCACTGCAGCTGCAAACGAAGCTGGTATTTCTCGATTATATGGTGGAATTCATTATATAGAAGCAATACAAAATGGATTAATAGAAGGTCGAAATATAGGACAATTTGTTACAGATAAGATAAATTTTAAATAATTCGAATTCTACAAACATAAAGAGCCAGAACTAAAAAAACTCTGGCTTTTTTATTTAGCAATAATCTTTTACTTTTGGCCATGCAACATTTTATTTTTGATTTAGATGGAACCATTTCAAACCCTGAACATGGAATTGTAAATGGATATAAATATGCATTTGAAAAATTACAAATTCCAATTCCAACGCACCTGGAATTAGTGCAGTTAATTGGTCCACCATTGCGCAATGTTTTTAGAGATATGTATGGATTTTCGGAAGAAGATGCCACGTATGCAATTGATGTATATCGCGAATATTATAACCATCAAGGTGGTTTGTATGAAAATAATTTATTTGATGGAATGGATGACTTATTTACTTCATTAAACAAAAAAAATAAAACTCTGCATGTGGCTACTTTTAAAGGTGCTGCTGTTGATATTATTTTAAAGCATTTTAAAATTGACCATCATTTTAAGCATGTTTTTTTCTACAATGAAGCCATCAATATGATTTCAAAAGAAAAAATGATTGAAAAAATTATGCAGCAAGAAAATGCAACCGACAAAAACAAAGTAGTGATGATTGGCGATAGAAAGCATGATTTGTTGGCAGCCAAAAATGTTGGCGTAAAAAGTGTTGGCGTGTTATATGGTTTTGGTTCTGAAGAAGAAATAAGCGCATGCACACCCAATTTTATAGCAAAAAACGTAGAAGAGTTGCATGCTATTTTACATGAATTATAACTATTTAAAATAAAAAGTTCGGAACTCATTTATAGTTCCGAACTTTTGTTTTCCTATTTTTAACAAAAATAAAAATTTATCTTGCTTTTACATTTACCGAAACACGTCGGTTTTGCGCTCTGCCTTCAGGTGTTGCATTGTCGGCAAGTGGCCATTCTTGTCCGTAACCTTTAGAGCCAACAATTGTTGTTTTTGCAGCACCTAATTTTAATACTTGTGCAGCAACAGCATCAGCACGTTTTTGTGATAAAGCTATATTTTTAGCTGCATCTCCAGTATTATCTGTATAGCCACCAATTTTAAATTGTGCTGTTGGAAATGCTTTTGAAATAGCCACTAAATTTTTTAATTGTGTTGCAGATTCTGGAGTTGTTTCTGTACTTCCTGTTTTAAATCGAACGTTTGTAAAATCAAACCAATTTCCTTTTACTGTATCTAATGTTTCATTGCCTGATAAAAAGGCAACTAATTTTGCTTCGGTTGAGTTTTCACCAACTTCAATAGTACCACCATTGTTTGGAAGTTGAATTTTAGTTAAAGCACCATTGTCATAAAACCATTCACCAGTTAATGAGTCAATTTTTCCTAAAATAGTTTCTGTTGGTTTAGCTGCTGTTGGTGTAATAACAGTTGAATCTGTAAGTGCTACCTCGTCGCTATTAACTGGTTGTTTGTTACAGCTTTTTGTAAAGAATAATGCAGCTAAAATGGCAGCTGCAATTAATAATAAAGGCAATAACCATTTCATTAAGCCACCAGCATTTTCAGCAACATCATTTGCTACTTCATTTGTGGAAGAAACTACATTTTTTGCACTACTAGAAACGGTAGAAGTTACATCAGAAATTGCACTTGTTGAACCGCTTACCCAATTTGAAATATTTCCTCCAATGTTTGATAAACTTCCTAAACCTAATAAACTAGACAAACCAGCTGGTGCAGCAGCTACAACAAAATCTTTTTGGCTAGCCAATAAATCTGTTAAACCGCTAACACCTTGTCCAGCTGTTTGTTTTCCAATTAAACCTAAAAGAATTGGTGTAACTAAATTCAATAATTTATTAGAACCACCAGTTTGCATACCACTGTTTCCAGCAATTAAATTTACTAAACTGCCAATATTAGCTTCGCCAAAGATTGCGCCTAATGCAGCGTTTCCACTTTTCATAATGCCATCTGTTGCCTCACCACCATTAAATATATTTAGCACATTATTTAAAACAGAGCCATCGTAATTTCCACTTAAAAGTAAATTAGATATTGAAGTTGCACCATCATTATCAGCCGTTTTATGCAATAAACCACCTAATAATGATGGTATTATGTTACCTACAGCACTTGTAGTTGCCTTTTCGTTTTCTCCTATAAATGTACTTGCTTTAGAAAGTACTTCTGGCGTCAAATAGCCATTCATCAATTCAATTAGATTCAATCCCATTTTTTTAAATTAAATATTGTTAATAAATTATTACATGCGAATGTACGACAGAAATAATTAGTTTGCTTAAATAAATACTTAAAATTGATAAAAATTAACAATTAAACTTATTAGTAAGTCATTCAAAATCAAAACATTAAAATATTTTTTAATGTGTTTTTATGGCACAAAATTCACCTAAATACTTAATTAAACCTTCTTAATTTTAATTAGCTGAATATTTAAATATCACTTAAAAAAACAATAAAAATTAAAGTGGAATTTTCGTATTTTTAGAAAAAGATAAAGTCATATGCAAGAAGCATTCTTTTCAAGTGAAAACACATTACCATTAGTTATTTCTGGTGAGAAAAATGAACTAATAAAATCATCTTTAATAAATTGGATAAAGGCCAATAAAGCAGATTTAGAAAAAAAATTAACCAAACATGGTGCCATTTTATTTCGTGGCTTTGCTATTCAAACACCTCTCGATTTTGAAGAAGTTGCTAAAAGCTTTGATAGTGAATTGAAAGATGATTATTTAGGCACTTCGCCACGTGATAAAAAGACAGATTTTGTTTTTTCTGCAAGTGAATTACCAGCTCATTATCCAATAATGCAACATTGCGAAATGAGCTTTCTGCCTTCAGCGCCACGAAGATTATTTTTTTATTGTAATGTTGAACCTGAATTTGGTGGCGAAACACCTATTTGTGATTTTAGAAAAGTTTATAAAGATTTAGACCCAAAAATTAGAGCAGAATTTGAACAAAAAGGTGTAAAACATATTCGCAATTATTCATCGCCGAATGATAAAAGTAAAAGTGCATTTCAATTAAAGAATTGGAGCGATTTATTTCAAACTACAGATAAAAAAAGCATTGAGCAAAAAAGCAAATTGCATGACATGCAAATTGAATGGAAAGCGAATGATGGTTTGCGAGTTACTAATAAGAATGCCGCTACAAAAATACATCCAATTACGGGTGAAACAGTTTGGTTTAACCATACGCAAGTTTTTCATTTGGCTGCTGCTGCGTTTGAATATCATAAAATTCATCGTCGTCAAAAACGTTGGGAAACATTCAAAACAAGCAGAATGTTGGACATAATGACCTTCTATAAAAAATTGACAAAAAATCCAAAAGAACAAAGTATGCATGTTACTTTTGGTGATGACTCACCAATTCCTGATAAATATGTTGAACACATTATTGACGTAATTTGGAAAAACATGTCTATTTATTCCTGGAAGAAAGGTGATGTTATTTGTATAGATAATTTTTCTACTTCACATGGAAGACTACCTTATTATGGACCACGCGAAGTAATGGTGTGTTGGACTTCTTAAAACTAAAATTTCCAAAACTGTAACTTTTATTTTATTTTTATAAACTCATCAGTATGTCATCATTAGATCAGGTTCAAATAAATGCAAGTGGTGACGGTTTGATTGTGCTGAAGATATGCTTGGCATTTATATTGTTCTCTCTAGCTATAGATATAAAAAAAGAAGATTTTATAACCTTATACTCAAATCCAAAGTCTGTTATTATTGGCTGCATTTCGCAAATAATTATATTGCCTTTATTTACGTTTATTCTAGTACTTCTATTAAAACCATCAGCATCAATAGCATTAGGTATGTTATTGGTAGCAGCTTGTCCTTGTGGAAATATGTCAACATATATGTCATATTTGGCAAAAGGATTTATTCCATTATCTATCACAATTACTGCTATTTCAACGTTGAGTGCAAGTTTTACAACACCATTTAATTTTTACTTTTATGCTTCGCACTACGAGCCAGCAAAAGTTTTATTACAAGAAATTCATCTTTCTTTTTTTTACTTACTCAGCTCTATTTTTCTTCTATTAGTATTACCATTAATTGCTGGAATTGCATTAAAAGCATATTTTCCGAGTTTAATTGATAAGATTAATAAACCTGTAAAAATTTCTGCTTTGTTATTTTTTATTGCTCTTTTAATTGGTGCATTTGTTACCAATAGAAATGTATTTTATGAGCATTTACCAGAAATATTTGGCATTATCTGTTTACAAAATTTCTTAGCTTTCATAATAGGATATTTTTTTTCTAAGCTTTTCAAACTTCCTGAAACTCATTGTAGAAGCATTTCCATAGAAACAGGCATCCATAATTCTGGACTCGGATTAATATTAGTGATGACTTTTTTTAACGCTAATGGTGGCATGGCACTCATTGCTGCTTGGTGGGGAATTTGGCACATCGTTACTGGTGGTCTTTTTTCATTATATTGGAATAAAAAAGCTATTGAATAGAAGCAACTAAACAGTTTGTGGTCTTATTGTCTTTGAAGGCAAAATCTTCTTTTTTATTACAGTATTCTTGACATTTTGCAATTTTTCTTTATCTGCCAAAATAAACAAAGCCATATAATAAAATGGCAATGCTGGAATTTTATATCGAACTAAAGCGCCAAAATTGAAACTAGTAAAACCAACTGAAAATGCAAACATGATTGAAAAAATTAAACAAAACTGTACTTCTGGATTTTGGATAATTAATTTAAAGATTCTAATAAAACCTGCTTTGTATAATAACCGTATTGTGAAGAATAATGAAATAAATCCTTCTAATGCTGCTGGAATTAATATTATTTTTTTGGCTTCCCATAAATAAGGTCTAAACAAAGCAACGTTTACTGCCTTAGGAAACACTTTAATAATACCTTTCAATGAATAGTCAATTACACCTAATGTGTAAAAAGATCCACCTTGTTTTTGTGAAGAATAGACTAACCAATTTTGTGTGTCTTTTGCTGTTCTAAAAATGGAATCAACAGAATATTTTTCTGCATTTTTGGCAATATATCCAAAAACTAAAATCGAAACCACAATACCAAACGAAACCAATACAGGTGTAACAATGGTTCTGAATATTGCATTATTTATTAATTTTCTTGCTCTCAAAAACATCCACAACATTAACGGAGGAAAATAAGACAATAATATATATACTTTTATTTCAAAGATCATAAATATACAAAAAAGGATTACGATTGATCTACCCAAAATCCTTGTATTTTTAAAAACAAGATAATAAAGATGATACGTTAATAATCCTAATGCGCCTAAAGTTATTGGGTCTTTCATTAAACCTGAGCCCCAAAAACAAACAGATGGTAAAAACAAGCACGAGATGGCAAATTCTTTATGTAAATGAGGATATAATTCATAAAATAATTTAAATAACTTCCAACATCCATAAAAACAAAACAATGAAAAAATAAAAGAAATGGATAAATAAGAGTTTAACAGAAGAATACTTAAATACAATGTAATACGTATTATAAATCTCGAACTATCATTCATAAAGAAATGTACAGTTTGTGAACCTAAATAGTATTCCGCATTAAACTTGCTGAAATAAGGATTAAATGCTAAATCTACAAATGCCAAAAAATTCTCATTAGTAATATCTTTAATTTTTAAAGCATAAGCAAAGTATACCATCGTATCGCCACCATGATAATAATACTGATAAATTAAAGCAAGTGCAATTGAAGAAAACATTTTCACAGAAAGTGCTTTCAAAAAATACTTTTCATAGATAAATTCTTTTTTGTTTTTGAGCTTCTTTTTTGCTACAAAAAATATTATTGCAAGTACAAATGGAGCGATAAAAACATCATTTATAAATAATGCCTGTGTTTCATCATAATGTGCAAACAAATCACCCATAATATGATCTAAAAGTACGAGTTTATATTTATAATGCTAAATTCAAGAATAATAACTTATAAAAATATCTTGAATATCTGTAAATTCTTTTAATGTTTCAGACTTTACGCTTTCTTAAAATTATCTTAATCGAAAATAGTTGGATTATTTTTATCGATTTAGCATATTTGTATAACAAATCGAAAAAATTCTTCACATTTTTAAAAAATAGAACATGTCAGCAGCTTCAAAATTAGAGTACATTTGGTTAGATGGTTATAAACCAACACAAAGTTTGCGTAGTAAAACGCGCATTGAAAGAGATTTTAGCGGAAAATTAGAAGATTGCCCAACGTGGTGCTTCGATGGTTCATCTACAGAACAGGCGCCTGGCGGCTCATCAGATCTTTTATTAAAACCTTCTTTTATTTGTGTTGATCCGGCTCGTAAAAACGGCTTTTTGGTAATGTGTGAAGTTTTAAATTCAGACAGCACACCGCACGAATCTAACGGAAGAGCTACCATTGAAGATGATGACAACGATTTTTGGTTCGGTTTTGAACAAGAATATTTTATTTGGGATTTGAAAAAAGATAAACCTATTGGCTGGTCTGATTTCACACCATCCGGCGAACCTGGACCACAAGGACCATACTATTGCTCTGTTGGCGGCGGCAAAGCTGTTGGTAGATATATTGTAGAAGAACATTTAGACCTTTGCTTAGAAGCTGGCTTAAATGTAGAAGGTATCAACGCTGAAGTTGCTATCGGTCAATGGGAATTTCAAGTGTTTTCAAAAGGTGCAAAAGCAGCCGGCGACCAAACTTGGATCGCTCGTTATTTAATGGAACGCGTTGCTGAAAAATATGGCTACGGAATTAACTGGCACTGCAAACCATTGGGCGATACAGACTGGAATGGTTCTGGAATGCACGCAAATTTCTCAAATACAGTATTGCGCACAAGTGGTAAACAACAAGATTTCAATACCATTTGCGAAGCATTTGCTCCGTTTGTAAAAGAACACATTGATGTGTATGGTGCTGATAACGACAAACGTTTAACAGGAAAACACGAAACACAATCAATCGATAAATTTAGCTACGGTATTTCTGACAGAGGCGCATCTATTCGTATTCCGATTGCTGCGGTTGAAAAAGGCTGGAAAGGATGGTTGGAAGATCGTCGTCCAAATTCGGCTGCTGATCCATACAAAGTGGCTGCACGTATCATCAAAACAGTGAAAACTGCGAACGTATAAAGTATAACATAACATTCAATAATAGAAACTCGATCAATTTTGGTCGAGTTTTTTTATTTTAAAGAAGTAGATTATTTTTCTTCGTTCTTCAGACTTTCGTTTACAATATAAAAAACAGAAGGATTTGTTTCTGCTTCGATATATATCTGATACGAAAAAAGTCCTTTAGAGATTTTTATCAAAAATAAATTAACGGCAAGCATCATTCTCGAAATAAAATGATCGCCAATAGCTTTTGGATATGGAGCAGGAATTCCTTTAACGCGCAAAACCGTTAAACGCGCATCGGTAATTAATTGTTTAAACGTAGAAAATGTAAACAAGCGCGTATGTGTTTTATCTAAAATACCACTTTTACCGTAATTAAAATAACCAAGCATCAGCATCATTCTTACAGGAAAAAATGAAATGTTAGCTGTGGTAAAAATGATTTTCTGTTTTTTATAACTAAACTGCTCAGAAAGCTTTGCCATAAATGCTTCCGGATTTACCAAGTGTTCGACGATATCCAAAAACAAAATGCAATCATATTCTTTTATAGAAATAGAAAAGTCGCTGTCTAAATTGGTAACGATGTGATTATCTAATTTATACCTTTCAGGAATGTCAAACTGATCAACGGTGACAACACTACAATTTTTATTTTTTAATTCATGACCAACACCAAACGGACCAGCGCCAATATCAATTACTTTAGCATTTGCAGGCACTGCATCGATTGCGTATGTGTGCGAACTTGCATAACCAAGCTTTAAACTATATTGCTGGTTGTCTTCAATAATATCAAATTTATTTTGATAAAAAATACCAAGCGAATGTAAGTAAGCACCAAAAAATACATTAAGCGTTTGCCATTTTGATGCATTCGGAATTTTTATTTTGATATCACTTTTTATTTCAACAAACTTAAAATCAGACAACACCATTTGAATGGCAATTTCATTCACAAACGACGCAGAATCGGAATTATATAAATAAGGAATTTTAGCTAAATAATGTGTGTTGTAAATACAGATCTTTGGAAACAAATTCAATTGTTTTTTAAACACTTTTTTCTGCACATAATTAATGATTCCAAACTGCGAAGCTACGCTGTCACCGCCAGTTAAATAAGCTGTTTCAGCGTTTAAAGGTGCTAATAATCCATTTACATTATTTTTAAAATAGTTGTATTGAATCAGATTGGCAACTACTACAAAATCGTAGTTTTTTGCTTTGCTGTATTCAAAAATAATTTTGTGTGTTTTACCAGATTCGAAATTATCTTCTAATAAAATAGTCGAAATATTTTTCTGAGAAATTTGCGTTGTTGTATGTGCATCTAACCATTTATTATTTACAATTAATTTGGTGTCGATTTGAAATTTTTCGTGTTTTAATTCAACAATTTCTTGCATAGCAACTGCCATTTCAGCAGCATTCGAAAGTTGTATTGCAATTAAAATTTTTTGCATGATAAACTACTTTCTTGGTTCGTACATTTTTAATTTCACCAAACCAATGCGTTGTAAAAAGTGCATAAAACTCACGCGCAGCACTTCTAAACCATATTTTGAACTGCGTTTAAAATTAATGGAAGATGCTTCCGGAAAATATAAAGTCGGACATGTAATTTCGGCCACATCAAAATCGGCATACACCACTTGCGATAACATTTCATTATCAAAAACAAAATCATCAGAATTGATCTCATAATTAATGGTCGTCAACACTTTTTTGGAGAACGCACGATAACCGGTATGATATTCAGAAAGCTTTTGATCGATCAGAATATTTTCAATCAACGTCAGCATACGATTAAAAATGTATTTGTATTTCGGCATACCACCTTTCAGCGCACCTTTGCCTAAAATGCGCGAACCTAATACTACATGATAAACATCGTTTGCAATCAGGTAGGCCATTGAATGAATCAACTTTGGCGTGTACTGATAATCAGGATGCAACATGATAACGATATCAGCGCCGATTTCCAGCGCTTTGTTGTAGCAAGATTTTTGGTTGCCGCCATAACCTTTGTTTTGTTCGTGCTTGATGATATGACGAATGCCAATCGCTTTTGCCACTTCAACAGTATTGTCTTTACTGCAATCATCTACCAAAATCACATCATCTACAATATCGAACGGAATTTCGTTATACGTTTTTTGTAAGGTCAACTCAGCATTGTACGCAGGCAAAACAATTACTAACTTCTTGTCTTTGATCATCTATCGGAAATATTCCATAAAAATAGAAAAAAGACAGGCATTTTCAGGAATTATTTTAAAAGGCAAAAAATTTTAAGACAACTGCGTTTCAAAAAAAGACATCATAGTATTAAATGCTTTTTGACCTTGATCGTTATTGAAAAATAAATGCGGAATTCCATGTGGCAACGTGTACCAATGTGATTCTAAATTTCCATGTAATTCTTCTTCCAGTTTTTTTACACGCCAAACCGGACACATCGGATCAACATATGAAAAATGACCTTGTACTTTTTTATCAATTAATGAAGAACAGCTTTTTGGAATTCCACTGCCTTTTAAACCAAAGGAATGATGAAAAACTACAGGCGCTTTTACTTCAGGTCGAATGGCAGCATGCAGCACAAAACCACCGGTTAAGCATTGTCCAACCACACCAATGTTTTCTGAATCAACAGTTTCAAATTCTTTGAATTGATCTAAGATTTCAAAAAATTCTGCTAAAGGCGCATTGCCGGTTGGTTCATTATTTCTAACTAATTCATTCATTAAAAATTGCACACAATATTTACGTAAACTCGAGCCGCCACTATATAAATCAGGAATCAATACATTGTAATTGCCTTCTTCGCTTAATATTTTTGCGCATTTATGTGTGGTCTTTTGAATACCTGTTAAATCTGGTAAAAATATAATTCCAGGTCTTTTTTCACCAGAAGCTGCTTCATAAAAATAGCCGTCAATCGCGCGGTTCAACAAAGGCATTTGTACTTTTTCCATACTTAGGTATTTGATTTCTTTGCAGAAAAATAATTAATTAATGCTGATATTCCTAATCCTGAAATTGGCGCATACATCATAGTGATGGGCAATTTGTAACGCACAACCGGCAAAATTCCGTAGATCAATAAAAAATAAAACATACAGCCAATGAATAACAAGGCGATGATTTTTCGTTGTTGAAAGCAGCATAAAATACCGATCATATAAAATATATAACATGTGCTTAAAAACAACAAAATAAAAACACCTAACAAAATTTCGGTGATAGTTTTAGTAGCAAAAAACAGCTTGGCTTGCTGCCATAAACCTAATGTATAGCGTTGGTTATAGTTCCATTTGTTTTGGTTTTTTACATGCAGTTTTTCCAGGAAATTTTGCGTACCCATGTTAATCATCATGCGCGCCATGCCTAGCGAAGTTGCTTTGGCAAATGCCAGTTTATGTTCGCTTAAATATGCACTTGCAAATTTGCTGTAATAATCTTCATTTTCAAAGGTTGAGTATTTCCACATTTCTTGTGTTGAATCAGGAATATGCGTTGCGTTTGGATATTGCTGTTGTAAAATACGTAGATTCTGATTGCCAATGGAGTCGAAATTTTGTTTGGTTAAAGTGGCTTCTGTTAATGGAACACTATTAAAAAACAACGACAAGCCGGAAATCGAAGACATACTGAAATGATTGAATTTACTATAGTTTCGGTACATCCAAGGTAATGTAAAAATGATGGAAAAGAATAAGATGAAAACGGATTTTATGACTTTATCTTTCCAGGTAAATTTGCACCAGATCAATAAAAAAATAACCAACGCAAACGGTAAATATTGCAATACAGGTTTGATGATAATGTTGATTCCAATCATGCAACCAACCAGAATAAAATACGATGTTTTTTTGTTTTCTAATCCTACAATGAAAAAGTAAATAGTCAGTAAAAACAATGTTGAAAATAAAATATCAGGATATAAAAAATGACAAATTAAAATTTGATGCGGATCGATGGCGATGATGGTTGCAGCAAACAAACCGGCTGTTTCATTGAATGCTTTTGTTGTGATTTTATAAATTAAGAAAACGCTACACACGTTTAAAATAATTTGAATCAATATAACGATCCAAGGCTTAAAACCGACAATAAAATAAATGATGGATAAAAAAAACGGATAACCTGGTGTACGCATTTCATTATTAGCAAATGAAAATTGCTGTAGGATGGTTTTGGCCAAATATTGATATAAAACCGCATCGCCAGCAATTACTTGTGTTTTTTCAATTTCTGCAATCCACGGCTGATGCACCAAAAAGAAAAGGATGCGCAATAAAAATGCAAGCAGAACGATGTGTGCAATTCGGATCTTGGAAAACATGAACGAATTTACGAATTCCACTTAATGATTTATGATTTTTTGTTGAATGATTTAGTGATTTCATTCAGTGCGTTTACCTTTTCTTCAAAATTTCCTTTTAATGTTTTTCTGTAGTGATTCAGATTTAAAATAAGATCGTTGATATTTTCAGGTAAAATTTCTTCAAAAAACTCGCGTAATCTTTTAGACAAGGTTGGTGATTTTCCGTTGGTAGAAATCGCAATTTTTAAATCACCTTTAGTAACAATAGAACCTAAATAAAAATCACATAATTTAGGTGTGTCTGCCACGTTTATCAAAATGTTTTTTTCTTTTGCTGCGCGATAAATACTTTCGTTTAAAGCTCTGTCAGCCGTTGCAGCAATCACCAATTGTTTGTTTTCAAGATCAGATTTTTCAAAAGATTTTTTCAAAAGATAAATAGATTTATGACTTACGACTTGTGATTTTATTTCATCAGAAATCTCTTTTGCAACCACCGTAATATTTGCGTTTGGTGAATTTTTTAAAATAAAAGATAATTTTTCTGTGCCAACAAATCCACCACCAACAATTAGAATATTGAAGTTTTCAGTTTTGAGAAATATTGGATAAAGCGTATTCAATTTGGTAATTTGATGATTAGCTAATTTGATAATGAATTTTCATCTATGACATCACCAATAATAATAATTGCTGGTGATGTGATGTTTTCCTGAGTTACTTTTTCTTGGATGTTTAGTAAATTTCCGCTTACGATTTTTTCGTTTGCTAATGTTCCATTTTGAATGATTGCTACTGGATAATTATCAGTTTTATGTTTTTTAAAAACTTCCACAATTTCACCAAGTTTACCAATACCCATAAGTATCACTACTGTTGCTGTTGATTGCGCTGCCAATTCAATGTCTTCTGATAACTTTCCGCAAGAAGTGGTGCCGGTTGTTATCCAAACACTTTCGGTAATGCCACGTTTAGTTAAAGGAATTTTTTGTGCGGTTGCTAAAGCTGTTGCGCTCGAAATGCCAGGAATTACTGATGTTTCGATGCCATGTTGTTCTGCATATTCAATTTCTTCTTGTCCGCGACCAAAGATAAACGGATCACCACCTTTTAAGCGTACAACACAACCATATTTATTAGCATGTTCTACAATCTGCTCATTAATTTCATCTTGTTTCATGTAGTGTGTGCCTGCACGTTTGCCACAAAATAACTTGATAGCATTTGGTGCGTGTTGCAATAATTCTTCGCTTACCAAGGCGTCATACATGACTACATCAGCTTGTTGTAAAGCTTTGATTCCTTTCAAAGAAATCAATTCCGGATCACCTGGTCCAGCACCAACAAGTATGAGTTTTTTTATCACTGATTATTTTGATTGTCAAGTAAATTTTTAAACTCTGTTGTGTTTATTAAATTTACTTTAGGAAAAGAAATTTGTTTCAGAATATTGAAATCTTTATCATGTGTAACAATATAATTTGCATTGCTTGCAATTGCACAATCTACAAATTTATTATCGTCTGTATCTTGTAATAAATTAAATTTATAGTATGTAGAAATAAACTCTATATTGTTTAAATTTTCCAAAACACCTAAAGCACTTTCACTGGCTAATTTTCCCATGTGTTGTTCAATAATTTCAGCATATTCTGCTAAAATATCTGTTGTTACACAGAGAATATATTTTTCTTCTAAAAGATTTTGAAAAACCCAATGTAGTTTCGATTTTTTTGAAATTGAAACTAATAAAACATTTGTATCTAAAACTATTTTATGCAAAGCTTATATGGATTTTTTTCGAAGCTTTGTATTTAATAATTCGTCTACTTTATTGTCGTTCCAATTATCTTGCTCATAAATCTTATCTGCTTCTGATATTAATCGTTTTGCAAAAAAGTTTGCCAATGTATTTTTAAATTCTACTAATTCATTAGAATTTAATTGATGAGAAAATGATTTCAATATTTCTAACTGAACATTAGTTAAAGGTGTTTTTAAAGTATTTTGCATAATTCAGTTGATTAATAATTAAAGTTAAAGAAAAATTTTCATTTACGCTTTATAGCTACTTTCCACAACCACCTTGTCTTTATTTAAAGAAGATTCTCTATGTGCAATAACATCTTTTAAAAAGTAAGTGAATTGTTTTACATAGTTTTCTGCAAATTCTTTTTCCGGTTCGTGTTGGTTGATTTGTAAAACCAAATTTTCAAAGCCATCTTCTATTTTAAATTCACCAGTTTGTACTAAATGCAGATCGAAATCTTTTAAGATTTTTATTTGTGTATTGCATTCTACATCTTTACTTAGCAATAATGCTTTTGCACCAATAACAAAACCTGTGTATGTGTAGTAAATTGCTTCCGGAAATTTATTTTTTGACAAATTTTCTTTAGCATCCATTAATTTATTTTCTGCATCTTTTATAATACCACCAACCATATCATACATCACACCAGCGCATTCGCCAACGCCAATTTCTGGTATAAAATTTTCTAAACCATCGTAATCAATAAAATCATCATCAACATAAAGGTCAGCATTTGCTAATGGTTTCAAGATGGTATAAAAATAATTTTTGCCTTGTCGTCTGTAATAATCATTGAAGTATTCACCTTCTGTGCTCTTGGTTTCAAAATCATTTAGAATAATGCGCAACATTTGAGGTGTTCGTTTGGTTGGAATTTTTACAATTTTATCGCCAACACTTCCTACACCATTTACATCAACGCCACCACCTAAAACTACTTGCATGGCTGGTGCTACGAGTTCACCAACTTTTATTGAACTTCCATGCAAACCAATATTTGCAGCCATGTGTTGTCCGCACGAATTCATACAACCACTTATTTTTATTTTTATTTCTGAATCAAAAATTAAATGATAAAATTCATCCAAGATTACATCTTCTAAAATTTTTCCAAGCGTCATACTGTTTGTAACACCAAGGTTACAAGTATCTGTTCCAGGACAAGTAGTAACATCTGCAATGCTATCAAAACCTGGTGTTGCGAAGTTCATTTTGTTTAATTCCTGGTAGAAATATGGCAAAGATTCTGCACGTACAAACTTCAATAATAAACCTTGATTCATCGTGATACGCATATCTTCTGATGCATAGTTTTGCACCATTTCTGCAATCTTTCTTGCTTCATCAGGTTTCACATCGCCTTTTGTAACTTTCAACGCCACGGAAAAATATCCTTTTTGTTTTTGCTCAGAAACATTCGTTTTTAACCAATCTTCATAACGTTGTTTATCTTCAATTTCTATTTGTGGTGCAATATTATTATGTGTTGGTGTGCCTACTTCAACTTTTGTTGTATCAATCTTGAAATGCTTTACTTTATTGGCTTTTCGCTCTGTTTCCACCAATTCCATAAATTTTTCTAACCCAATTTCTTTAATCAAATATTTCATGCGCGCTTTATGTCTGCGTACGCGTTCGCCATATCTATCGAAGACACGCAAAGCAGCTTCCATAAAAGGAATGATTTGGTCTTCATGCAAAAACTCATACGCTGTTTGCGCCAAAATTGCTTGCGCACCAAGGCCTCCACCAATGACTACTTTGAAACCACGCTCACCATTTTCTATTCTTGGAATAAAACCAAAATCATGTAAAAAAGTATACGCAGAATCTTTATCAGAAGAAGAGAAAGCTGGTTTAATTTTTCGACCCATATCCTGACAAATCGGATTGCGTAAAAAGAACTCGAACGCAGCTTGTGCGTACGGTGATACATCGAATAATTCATCTGCATCGATGCCTGCTTTTGAAGATGCTGTGATGTTGCGAACTGTGTTTCCACATGCTTCGCGACCAGTTGCGCCAACGTCTTCCAAACCTGCCCAAATTGCTGGCGCGTCAGTTACTTTGACGTAGTGTAATTGTATGTTTTGTCGTGTAGTTAAATGCAAGTTGGAGCTTGCATATTGTTCTGATAATTCAGCAACGCGTACCAATTGTTTTGGTGTAATTTTTCCAAAAGGAAATTTGGTGCGAAACATTTGCACACCGAGTTGGCGTTGTCCATAAACACCACGCGTTAAACGAAATGCTTTGAATTTATCTTCTGGAATTTCACCGTTTTGAAATCCATTAATTTTTTGTTGTAGCTCAAAAATATCTTTTGCTGCTTCTGGTGAAATGTTTTTGGTAATGGTTACACTCATAATTCAGATTTGAGATTTGAGATTTGAGATTTGAGATGACTGTCTATTATCTCGTGTCTCATTTCTTTACATCTAGTTATAAAAAAACCTATCTTTTTATAGATAGGCACATAATTTTTTATACAATAAATCAACCTATCCGCTATTGCAGAAAAGAACAACAACAATTGTATAGCTTGACTAATTTTTTCATTTCTATAAAAATATAAATAAATAATGAAAGATGTTGGTTGTTAATGATTTTTTAA
>CALLKF010000055.1 GCA_938008535.1 uncultured Saprospirales bacterium
CTACGAAAAGAAAAACGATGAACGAAAGTAACAGAATTGTAAATGGACTTTGGATAGGCAATGAATTAAGTGCTTTAGAACAATTATGTATTCAATCGTTCATAAAAAATGGTCATACTTTTCAGCTTTGGACCTACAATAATATTAATAATATTCCAGCAGGTACAATTATTAAAAATGCCAATGCTATCATTGATTCTCAAGACATTTTCTCCTATACTAACACTAATAAATTTGGGCACGGAAAAGGCAGTTATGCTGGATTTTCTGACATTTTCAGGTACAAATTATTATTTGAATTGGGTGGCTGGTGGACTGACATGGATATTACGTGTTTGAAAAAATTAGATTTTGAAGATGATTACGTGTTTAGACAAAACGGCACAAAAGGCGTGGTTGGAAATCTAATGAAGTGTCCGCCAAACAGTAATCTAATGCAATTTTGTTATGAAAATGCAACACAAAAAATCAATCAACATAACAAAGACTGGATGTTACCGATAAACATTCTTAATTCCGGAATAGAAAAATTTAATTTAAATAGATTTATTAAACAGATTTCCAGCGAAGACAGTTGGGTACTCGTTGCAAAATTGTTAACTACCGATACAAATCTCAATAAAGATTGGTATGCAATTCATTGGATGAATGAAGAATGGCGAAGACATCAATTAGATAAAACGAAATTCTTGCATGACTCAACAATCCAGCAGTTATTACATGATTATGATATTAAACATCAGCTTTTAGATAAAAATGAAAAAATGCGTCTGAAATTCAATTTATCAAAATGGAATTATCGTATCTTAAATATAAAAGCAAGAATTAACTGGCTATTCAACTAATTTAGCATTCATTACAAAATCCAGATTCTGTACTTTTAAATGACCTATTTTTTGATTAGATTTACTATGTGGCAAACAAAGTACGTGCTAACATAATTCATGAAGATTACAAACAACATACAAAAAATTGTAACAAATTATCCAAAGATTACTTTAGTTGGCTATCAGTTCATGAAAAGAATCTGGAATCTACAGGCAGATTTTATAAACTATGATTATCCAAAAACAAAAGGGAAAGCCACTATTTCCAAAGCAAAAGTTTTAGAATATAACAAAGCAAGAGATTTTGGTCCTAAAAAAAGAATTTGCTATGCACCTTTCAACAATATGCATTTTAAAATTGATGGCGAAGTTGCTGCTTGCAGTTTCAACAGAGAAACGTTGATAGGAAATATCAATCAAAACACCATAAAAGAAATTTGGTTTGGTAAAGATGCTGAAATACTGCGCGAAAATTTAGGTAATTATAATTTCGAAAAATGCTATGGTTGTAAACTGGTTTTAAATTCAGGAAATTATCGTTCTTTTCCAGCAAATAAATACGATTATCACGCATCAGATAATGCGACTTATCCAACGCAAATGTCTTTTGAAATCAGCAATCTTTGCAACTTGGAATGTTTGATGTGCGATGAAGAATTATCATCATCAATAAGAAAAAACAGAGCAAAACTGCCACCTTTAAAAGATGTCTATCCATCCAATTTTACTGAACAATTACAAGAATTTATACCACATTTATCAATTGCAACTTTTATTGGCGGCGAACCATTATTGATAAAAAAATACTATGAAATTTGGGAAAAGATCATTGCTGCAAATCCTTCCTGTAAAATACATTTACAAACAAATGCGACGTATTTGCCAGAAAAATTTTTAAACTTATTAAATTCCAAACAGTTTGATGTTGGCATTTCAATGGAAGGCTGCACGAAAGAAACATTTGAAAAAATTCGTGTACGCGGAAACTTTGAAACTGTAAACGAAAATATCAAAAAATTAGTTGCTCTAAAAAACAAAGGTATAGTATATTTGAATATCAATTTTTGTCCGTTAACGCTCAATTGGAAAGAAGTTCCGTTGATGGTAAAATATGCTAACG
>CALLKF010000056.1 GCA_938008535.1 uncultured Saprospirales bacterium
CGTGGAAGATTTTGTCTTTTGGTTGAAATAATTTTAAGAATGAGAATGCCATAATTTTGTAATTTATTTGTTATTAATTTTTGTTTTTTAGAAATTTATTTGCGCCTGCATTCGAATTAAATGACCTTTTTGAAAATTATCTTTTTTGGCAAAATCTTCAAATCTTCTTTCCGAATAAACGTAAGCCATTACAAATTCAAATTGTTTCACTGGCTGGTACTCTATACCTAATTCATATTCTTGTACTTCATAACTTCTTGCATCTAATTCGTGTTTTTTTCCACCATTATAATATTGAGCTCTAAAATACGGATATATTATTTGCTTTTTGATAGGTAAGAAGTATGATAATGTGATATAACCACCATGTAATTTTTGTACTTCTATAGAATCTGTGTTTTTATTAAACTCTGGGCCTCTTCCAAAGTTATATTCTGCTTGAATACCAAATGGTTTTGGGTACAAAACAAAACTTGCGGCAACACGTTGGTCCCAATAATTTCTATCTTCTCTAGCTTTTACATTTTTCGTCAATAAATCTGAAGCAATTGTATATTTTCCAGAATATCCTTGAATTGCTGGTTCTATAATCTGATTTTTGATTTTAAATGGATACGCAATACGCAAGACAACATGTGGAGCTTTATTTAATTCTGGTTTATTGGCAGTTTGTCCATTATATACACCAACAGCAACTACACCATAATCACCAGATCCTTTAAATCCTTCTTTGACAACATTAGAAAAATGTTCTCGCACTTTTTTAGGAGCCCAATAAAAGTAAACACCTATATCACGTTCGTTGCTTACGGCACTGTTTAATGCATCGTTTCGATCAAATGGCAAGCGATTTTGTGATGATTGCATATTTTCAAAACCAAATGGAACTTTGCTTTGTCCTAATCGGAATCTAAATTCATTGTGTTTGCCAATTCCTAAATCAAAATAAGCATCTCTTAATTGAGCAAAATGTTGAGAGGTTGAAGATGCATTGCTGGCAAAATCTGGTTGTATATAAAAATATACATGTTTCCCAATTTGTCCATATAAAATAATACGCAAACGACGTAATGCAAATCCACCACCTTCGCCCCAACTTTTGTCACATTGTTCACATTTCAATTTTTCATTTGTTTCTGCTAAACGGTTGTAACGAAATTGTGTGTAACCACGAATAGCAAAAGACTCGTACCATTTCTTTTCTGTTTTTGCTGTATTAGTGGATAGACCTTCTTCTTTTTGGTTTTCGTACCAAGTTTTAAATGCAATTATTGCTTTCTTTTTCACCTTTTTTTCTTTTAAAAAAACGGTGTCAGTTTTTACAACATATTGAACTGTACTATTTTGTATAGCAGTGTCTGTTGATTGTGAAAAAGCATCAACGCTGTACAAAGTCATCAATAATGTAATACTTACATTTTTTAAGGTTAAATAAATTGGTTTCATCTGTGTGTGTGTTGGTGTGTGTGTGTGTAAAAATCATCTGATTTTGGAAAATAAAAAACGACGAACTTAAAGTCGTCGCTATATAATTGTTCTTTGTGTGTGGCAAAGAATTTTTTATTTGTTGTGATGTGTATTTATTTCCAAAATTCATCAGTACAAAGTTCAACAATAAATGAACAAATTGCACCAAGTGAAGTAAGTCAAGTTCTTAACAACAAAATATGAAGTTAGTTTTAAATTGTTAATTTACTGAAAGTCAATAAGATAAAAAATAATTATTGAACAAAGCAAAATAAATGTTCATGCAATACAGAATACGTTCACACAAAATTCACACAAAGTATCTACAAAAAACTTATTTCGATTAGATAAAATATTGGCTTAAATTTTCAAAAAACGCTTCTTAGTTAATAAAAATTTAAGCAGATAGCTTAACTTTAAATCGTGTCAGAAAAAATAAAACAGAACGCAACTTATTACATTGATGGAATTGCAAAAAAAGATAGAATTATTTTTAGCAAAGCCATTACTATTATTGAAAGCACTAACGAGCACGACAAACTAATTGCTGATGAAATTATGCAAGCATGTATCTTGATTCCACATCGTGCAAAACGCATCGCTATTTCTGGTGTTCCTGGTGCTGGAAAAAGTACATTTATAAATGCATTCGGAAAATTATTAGTAGAAAACAATCACAGCATTGCTGTGTTGGCAATCGATCCATCTAGTAGCATTAGTAAAGGCAGTATTTTAGGCGATAAAACCAGAATGGATGACTTGGTGAATCACGAAAAAGTATTTATCAGACCAACAGCTACTGGTGGAAATTTAGGTGGTATTGCACAAAAAACACACGAAACAATTTTGTTGTGCGAAGCATTTGGGTTTGATTATATTTTGGTAGAAACCGTTGGCGTTGGACAATCGGAAACACTGGTGAAAAATATAGTGGATCTGTTTGTGTTGTTGTTGTTGCCAAATGCTGGCGACGAACTACAAGGAATTAAACGTGGTATTATGGAAATGGCTGATTTAATTTTAATTAATAAAGCCGAAAAAGAACATGAAATAGCTGCGAAAACAACGGCTGCGCAAGTAAAAAATGCGTTGCATTTATTTTCGCAAAATGAAAACGGTTGGTTGCCGCAAGTACAGTTAATTTCATCAACCGAACAAATTGGTTTAGATAAAACGAAAGAAATTATTGATAGTTATTTTTTGAAAATGGAAACCACTGATTTCATTTCAACCAACAGAAAAAACCAGGATCTATTTTGGTTTGAATCGGCAATTTTAGATGAATTGCAGCAGGCATTTTTTCACAATACATCTATTCAAAAAATAAAAGAAGAATTGGCACTAAAAATAAAAAACAACGAAATAAATGCTGTACATGCAGCAAAGTTTTTGGTCGATAAATTTTTAGAAAATTAAAGTTTTATTTCACTTCTTCCACCTGATCGACAAAATATTTAGTATCACCTTGCCACGGCAAATTTTTTACTTTTTCTTTATAATGTAGTCGAACATTCTTGCCTTCCATTTCCATTAATTTATATGCAACAGCTTCATCTTTTACTGAAAAAACCCACATATTATTGGCAATCGTATTTCCAGGCATTGGATTTACACCACCTAAATTTAATTCACCTTCAAACGTTTTAAAAACATATCCTTTTTTAGAAAACTTAATTAAAGTACCAGCTCTGTTTCCATCACTGTAATTGTAACTAAAAACTATATACGTACCAACGCCAGCCAAAATAAATAGTAAAAAAAGATACAAAAATAGTTTCTTAAAAAACTTTTTTACTGGATGCACGTTGTTTTTATCAATATCAACGCCAGTTATTGTTGTCGGATTATTTATTGGTGATTGATTTGCCATCATTATTTTTTTATAAAATTAGTTATTTATTAGACAAATTTGATATAAAAAGTTGATATTACAATAAGCAATTTTATATTTACAGTATAATTTTACTTAATTAGATTTAGATTTAATGCATGAAGCAATTTTATCAAATAATACTCGCGCTGTTTTTCTCTTTATTTGCATTAAATATGTTTGCTACACATAACCGTGCTGGCGAAATTACATACGTGCATATTTCTGGTTTTACTTATAAATTTACGATTACAACGTATACAAAAGTAAGTGGCACCAGCGCAGATGCTGACCGAACACGATTAGGCATTTCCTGGGGCGACGGTACCTTTGACTCTATAAACAGGGTTTCACAAATTTTTCTGGATGCGGACATCAAACAGAACAAATATGAAGGCATTCATACATATTCAGCGCCATTTACTTATGTAGTTGGCATGAGTGATCCAAATCGTATAGAACAGATTATAAATATTAATAATTCAGTAAATACTTTATTTTATTTAGAGGACACTATTATTGTTTTAAATCCTACTATTTTAGGTTTCAATAGTTCACCACAATTATTAAATCCACCAATAGAATATGGTAACGTAGATGAATTGTTTATTCACAATCCAAATGCTTTTGATCCTGATGGTGATAGTTTAACGTTTACTATTATTGCACCACAACAAGCAAGTGGATTGCCAGTAAGTGGATACACACCACCAAATTTAATTTCACCTGGACCCAACAACCAAATTTCAATTAACCAACAAACTGGTGAATTGCGCTGGGACGCACCACAAAGAGTTGGCATATACAATATTGCCATTTTAATTAGAGAATACAGAGCAGGTATCTTAATTGGAACTGTAATTCGAGATTTACAGATTATTGTTTCTGACACTCGAAACAAACCACCAATTATTAATGTGCCGTTGAAATTATGTGTTATTGCAGGTGATTCAATTTCTTTATTAGTTACTGCTAGCGATCCTGACCTTACAGACAAAGTTACATTATCAGCTAACGGTGCGCCATTCACGCTGCCAACTAGACCATCTAGATTTGTGGTGAATACGCCTTCTAATCCAGTAAGTGGTTTATTTACTTGGAGAACATCGTGCGATCATTTAATAAAAAATGATTACTTAATTGTATTTAACGCAGTAGATAATTTTGTCACACCACCACTAACTGATTCAAAAACATTATCTATTCGTGTATTGGCACCACCACCTTTAAACCTAACTTCTACTTTAAATATTCTAAATAAAACAGTTCAATTAAAATGGGACAGTTTATATACTTGTTCAACAAGTTCAAGATTTTTAAATTTTTCTATTTGGAGAAAAAAAGGATGTAATTTCCCTATAGACACTTGTAATAACGATTTAGCAAGTGCTGGTTATCAGAAGGTGGCTACAACTAACAACTATTCATTTATAGATAATACCATTTTATCTGGAAATCAATATAGTTATCGAGTAGTTGCTAACTTTGGCGACAAAACTTCAGCAGGAATTGTTATTAATCCATTTTCAAGTTTAGCATCAGACGAAACATGTATAATTGTTCCTGCAGATTTACCGCTAATCTATAATGTTGACGTTCGAAATACTGACGCAACGACTGGACAAATTTATGTTGAATGGTCACGTCCATTTGCTGATAAATTAGATACCATTACGAATCCAGGACCTTATGTTTTTAAATTATATCGTGCAGTTGGAATTTCTAACAACTACACCTTGATTAACACAAAAACATTTTCAAGCTTTTCTGAAATAAACGATACGTCTTTTTTAGATAACGGTTTAAATACCGTTGCCAACGCATATAATTATAAAGTTGCTTTCTTTGCAAGAACTACTGATAGCTTAGGCATTAGTGAATCTGCATCATCCGTTTTCTTAAATGTTGCACCATCATTTGAAGCATTAAATTTATCTTGGTTCTTCAATGTTCCTTGGTTAAATAGTTCATATACTATTTTCAGAAAACTACCAAGTGGCACAACGTTTGACTCGTTAACAACCGTAAACATTACTACTTTCAGAGATATTAACTTACAAAACGATAGTTTGTATTGCTATAAAATAAGAGCAACTGGTGCCTATCCAATTGCTGGATTAAAAACACCATTGATTAATTTTTCTCAAGAAGTATGTGAACGTCCTCGTGATACAATTCCACCTTGTACACCAATTCTAACGGTAAATAATTTTTGTACAGATGACAAGCTAGACACTTCTGAATACAAGAATTATTTGACTTGGACATTTAATCAAACAGGAAATTGCAAGATAGATGACATCACTAAATTCAGGATTTTTTATGCAAAATTAACGAATGACACCTTGAAACAAATTGATAGTATTGTTGGTAGTTTATTCAATAATTATACTCATATTCTATCTACTCGATCATTGGCTGGTTGCTACGCAGTGCAGGCAATAAGAAAAAATGGCAATGAAAGTATTTTGTCGAATAAAGTATGTGTTGACAATTGTCCGTTATACAAATTACCCAATACATTTACACCAAATGGCAATGGACAAAATGATTTGTTTACACCAATCTATCCAATTCGTTTTGTGGAAAAAATTGACATGAAAATTTACAACCGTTGGGGAAATTTAGTGTTTGAGACTACCAATCCAGATATTAATTGGAATGGCAATGATTATAAAACAAACAAACCACTTTATACAGGTGTTTATTATTATATCTGCGATGTTTATTATCAAACAATTGATGGTGTAAAAAAATTAGAAAAACCATTAAGTGGTTATATTCATTTATTTAGAGAATAATGTTCACAGGAATAATAGAAGAAATTGGAGAAATTAATACCATCAAAAAAGATGGAACAAATCTGCAATTTACCATAAAAAGCAATTTATCAAAGTCGTTAAAAGTTGACCAAAGCATTGCTCATAATGGTGTTTGCTTAACCGTTGTAAAATGTAATAAAAATTCGCACACGGTAACAGTAATTAAGGAAACATTGGATATTACTACATTATCTCAATTAAAAAAAGGATACAAAGTAAATTTAGAACGTGCGATGCAAGCAGGTGCACGGCTGGATGGACACATGGTGCAAGGTCACGTAGATCAAACTGCTAGCATTATAAATATTGAAGAAAAAGATGGTAGTTGGAATTTTCATTTTGAGTTTGATAATAAACCATTGTTTACACTAGTGAATAAAGGTTCAGTTTGTATTGATGGCACCAGCTTAACTATAGTAAAATCTAAAAAGAAAAAATTTAGTGTTTCAATAATTCCATATACTTTTGAGCATACTATTTTTTCAACCTATAAAATTGGAACACAAGTAAATATTGAGTTTGATATTATTGGAAAATATGTAGAAAGATTGCTCCATCAACTAAAAAAATAATCTCATGTTAAATACATAAAAAAGCCGCACAAATGATGTGCGGCTTTTATTTTTATGAAATCAGAACAAATTAATATTCATCTTCATTAAACAAGAAATCTTCTTTTGTTGGATATTCTGGCCAAATATCTTCGATGCTTTCGTATAATTCTTCATCATCATCTAGCTCTTGTAAATTCTCAATTACTTCTAACGGCGCACCAGTTCTGATTGCGTAGTCAATTAATTCATCTTTTGAAGCTGGCCATGGTGCTTCTTCTAAATACGATGCCAATTCTAATGTCCAATACATAGTATATTATTTATTTTATTTATAAAATTTCAAGAATATCATTCAAATAAATGCAGTCCTTAAAGCATGCAAATATATATCGATTTTTTAAAAAACAAAATTATTTAAAAAATAGTTGTTAACGATTGATAATCAATGTGCTTTCCAGATAATTTCAGGCAAAGCTGCGTCTTTTGCAAATTTTCGGGCCAGCACAAACAAAAAATCGGATAAACGATTTAAGTATTTTGATAAAATTGGTTCTATTAAATCATTCTCTGACAAACGTACAACGCAACGTTCTGCGCGACGACAAACGGTTCTTGCTACATGACAATGACCAATAGCTAAATTTCCGCTTGGTAAAATAAAATATTTTAACTCTTCTAAATCTTCATTCATTTTATCGATATATGTTTCCAAAGTCAAAATATGAGATTCATTTATTTCAGGCAAAATGAGATTTTTCTTTCCTGGCTCAGCAGCTAAATGTGTACCAATATCAAACAATCTGCTTTGAATGGAAATAAGTAATTCGGTATATTCTTTTTCTTCAATAAATGACAATACAATACCTAGATGAGAATTTAACTCATCTACAGTACCGTATGCTTCAATTCGTATATCAGCTTTAGACAATCGCATTCCACCATATAATGCGGTAGTTCCGTCATCGCCAGTTTTAGTATATATTTTCATCATTTTTTTTACAATTTACAATTTTATACAGAATAAAAAAAGCCAACCAAATTGGTTGACTTTCTATACTTTCAAAACCCAGATTATTTTCCTTGTTTCTGAGCTTGTTGTTGTTTAATTTGCTCTTGAATTTTTTTCATTGTTTCTTCATCCATTTGAGGTTCACCTTGTCCTTGTGCTTCTTGTTTTGGCATTTCTTTTTCAATGCTTAATAATTCAACTTCAAAAACCAAAACTTGATTAGGACCAATTCCACCTTGTGGTTGTCCTTGTGCACCATAACCTAATTCACCTGGAACATAAAATTTATATTTAGAACCAACTGTCATTAATTGCAGACCTTCTGTCCAACCTTTAATTACTTGATTTAAAGGAAATACAGCTGGCTCACCTCTTTCGATTGAACTATCAAATGTGTTACCATTGGTGAATGTACCTTTATAATGTACTTTTACAATACTTTCCGCAGTTGGTTTTGGTCCATTGCCTTCTTTCATTACTTCATACAATAAACCACTTGGTGTTTTTTTAACGCCAGATTTTTTTGCAGCTTCTTCTAAGAATTTTTTTCCAGCATCAGTATTTTTTCTCAAAATATAATCTTGAATAATCAATACGCTTTCTTGACCATTAAATGGAATTGCAAATTTTTTGCTGTTTAATTCATCATAAATTCCTTGTGCAATTAAATCTAAATTAAACGTGCTATCAATTTGACCGTTTCTTAAATTTTTTCCCATTAAAACACCAATAATATAAGATGCTGAATCTACATCTTTTGTTGGTTTTGTAGTAGAATAACCACCACCTTTTGTATTGCAACTAACTGCTAAAATTACAGCTAAAATTGATACTACGAATACATTTTTTTTCATTTGATTTAGTTTATTATTTAGTTTGATTGATTTTATTGTTCACTTTTAGGCATATTTGATGGCACTTGTGGAACTTGCATTTGAGGTTCTTCTTTAACAATATCCAATAATTCAACATCAAAAATCAATGTTTCATTTGGACCGATACCAGCTTGTGGTACACCTTGTTCGCCATAAGCAATATAACCAGGAATAAAGAATTTATACTTAGAACCAACTGACATTAATTGTAAACCTTCTGTCCAACCTGGAATTACTTGATTTAATTGAAAAGAAACTGGTTCGCCTCCAATTGAACTATCAAACACTTTTCCATCAATTAATTTTCCTGTGTAATGTACTTTTACTTTATCTGTAGCAACTGGTTTCGTGCCAACAGTATCTTTTAAAATTTCGTATTGTAAACCACTTGGAGTTGTTTTCACACCTGGACGTTGTCTATTTTGGTCAAGAAATAATTTGTCTTTCATTGTTTTTTCTGAATTTTTCTTTGCTTGTTGTTCAGTAAAAAATGCTTGAGCTAACTGCATTGCAGCTTGCATGTCAATTATTGGCAATGTACCAGCAAACGCATCAGAAATTCCTTTACTAATGGTAGTTGGTTTTAAAGCTGAAGCACCATTCTTTTTCATGTCTTCGCCAATCTGGATTCCAATAAAATAAGAAATAGTATCTAATTTTGTTTTTAAAACAGTAGTTGCAACAGGTTTAGTTGTTGTCGTTTTTACCACTGGTTTGGTAGTTTTTGGCTTGGTTTTCGCATTGTTTTGCGCAAAAGACAAGCAAAAAATACTAGCGAATGCAATTGTAAGATTTTTTTTCATTTAAAAAATTTTGAAGCACAAAAATACTATTTCTATACCTATTTATATAGTAGTTAACTATTTTTAATGTTTAAAAAATAGAAATTTAATTAAGTAACATTGCTTATTATTTCAAATCTTCAAAAAGTATAGGTTGTACATTCTCTTTTCGGCAAACAATTGCGCCTGCTTTGTTCGATAATTCAGCAACTTGTTCTAAAGAAAAACCACATAGTAAGCCAAGTGTTGCGACTGCAATTACGGTGTCGCCAGCACCACATACGTCAGGATTTTGGATTTTAGATTTAAGATTTAAGATTTGCGATTTATTTCCATCATAAATATAATTACCATCAGCACCAAGTGTTACAAGAAGATTTTTGAATTTGATTGTTTGATGCAATACATTTGCTTTTTCTTCTAACTCTGAGTGGTCAGACGACTTTGAGTCGTGCTGACTACATTCACTTTCACTAATAAATAAGAATTCTTTTTTATTCGGTTTAAACAAATCAACTTTTTGATACAAATTCCAATTCTCAAATTTTGGATCCACGCAAACCAATAATTTATGTTCTTGAGCAAGTTTTAAAATTTCATTGATTAAAAAATTATTCAACACACCTTTGTTGTAATCTTGTAAAATAATAGCATTTGGTTTATGATTGGTAATTGCTGCATGAATATTTTTTAGTAAAAATTGATACACAATATCAGTCATACTTTCTTTCTCAACATCTTCATCTATTCTATAAATTGGATTTCCGTTTTGAAAAACTCTACTTTTAGTAGTTGTTTTTTGCTGATGATTCGTAAATACATATTCATTCGTTATTTCATGTTGATGCAGTAATTCATAAATTTTTTCTGATGAAGAATCATTACCAACCAAACCAACTAAATATGGAATTGCTTTTAGTTTTTTGATGTTCAAGGCTACATTTGCAGCACCACCTAAATATTGTTTTTTTTCTGTGATATTTAAAATTGGAACGTCTTTATATTCTGGTGAATTTTTAGTTGACGTTGTATAAACAAATTCATCTAACATAATATCACCAACAATTAAGATGCGTTTGTTTTCAAATTTATGTAGATCGATGTTTTGCACGAAACGAATTTAAGAAATAAAAAACAAAAGACCATCAAGGTTTTAAAAACCTTAATGGTCTGTATTCCAACTTTTTCAAAGTTTTAAACTTTGGAAAAATTATGTGATTTTATACCAATTTCGCCAACGCATTTTTCACACGTTTAAATGCTTCAATTAAATTTTCTTCAGAAGCTGCATACGAAAAACGAATACATTCTGGTGCACCAAAACCTGTGCCACTCACTGCAGCCACGTGACCTTCATGCAATAAATACAATGCTAAATCATCTGCATCTTTTATAGGTTCGCCATTAAAATCTTTTCCGAAATAATAACTCAAATCCGGAAAAACATAAAACGCACCATCTGGAATATTACATTTTACATTTGGAATTTCTTTTAACATTCCTAACACTAAATCTCTGCGTTTTTGGAAGGCAACTCTGAACGCTTCGGTTGGTGCCTGATCGCCTAACAATGCAGTAATGGTTGCATGTTGCGCCACTGAGTTGGTGCCAGAAGTAATTTGTCCTTGCAGTTTATCACATGCTTTGGCAATGTATGCTGGTGCTGCTAAATAACCAATTCTCCAGCCAGTCATTGCATATCCTTTTGCCTGTCCATTCACCACAATTGTTCTGTCTTTCATGGATGGAAATTCTGCGATAGAAACATGTTTTCCAGCGTAGTTAATGTGTTCGTATATTTCATCAGAAATGACATGCACATTTGGATATTTTTCCAACACTTTAACAAATGATTCAATTTCTTCTTTTGTATAAACGGAACCAGTTGGATTGCTTGGTGACGAATACACTAAAAATTTTGTTTTTGGTGTGATGGCTTTTTCCAGTTGTTCAGCAGTCATTTTAAAATCAGCATCAACCGTTGTTGGAATATATACGCAAGTTGCGTTGCATAATTTTACTTGTTCTGGATACGAAACCCAAAATGGTGCTGGAATAATGACTTCATCACCTTCATTTAAAAATGAAATAAAAACATTTGCCAACGATTGTTTTGCGCCTGTAGAAACCACAATATTTTCTGGTTTATAATCGAGATTATTATCACGTTTTAATTTATCGCAAATTGCTTGTTTCAAATCTAAGTAACCAGAAATTGGTGAATAAGAATCGTACTTACCACTGTCTAATGCTTGTTTGGCTGCTTCTTTGATGTGTTGTGGTGTGTTGAAATCAGGTTCACCTAATGAAAGTGAAATTACGTTTACGCCTTTTGCAGAAAGTTCTCTGCTGAGTTGCGCCATTTTTATAGTTGCCGATTCGGAAACTCTATTAAGTGTATCAGATGTTTGTAACATAGGTAGTAAATTATGAAACAAAAATATCGAATTGAAAATTGGAATTGGAAATTGCTGTGTTATGTTTAATTAAAGAGTTTTAAGATTACGAAATATTTATAATTAGGATAATTAGTCCAAATACTAAAAACATAAATCCTAAAAACAATAATAAAGAAAATATTTTTTCTTTCGATGATGGTTTATATCCAATTTCACTTCCATCATAGGATTGACTTCCATATTTAGAAAAAAATACTATTGTAATCTTGTTTTCTATTGAATAATCTTTAAAAAAGAAGAAAATTAAAATTCTATAATAAAAAATGTATAATAACGGAATTGAAATATAAAAAAGAGCAAGCATGTCAAAGTTTGGAATATCCAAAACTACGTTACAAAATAAACGCACTATTAAACAAAACAACGCAAATAGACAAAATTTTGAAAACAAATTATTATCTAAAATTTCTTGTGAAAGAAAATAAAATAATTGCCAAGTTACAATACCAAAACCTGCAGAAATTATATCAGTTTTAATAGTAATATCGCCATCGGTCTTAATACCAGCAAAAATAAATCCAAAAATAATTATTAAATAAACAAACAACGCTGGTTTATTATCTTTCATTACTTCTGTGAATTTTGACATACTATATTTTTAACATAAACAATAATCTAATAAAAAAAAGTTCCTGCTTTCGCAAGAACTTATATCTTATATCGAAAAACGATTCTCTAAATTATTATTTCTTAATTCTTCCAGCTCTGCAATAACGAGCACTCCAATATGCTTCATCTATAGAACTTACAGTAACACCTTTTGATGAACATGAATGCGTAAATTTTCCGTTTTGCAAATAAACACCAACATGTGAAATTCCACCACCATTTACATTAAAAAAAATCAAATCACCTTCTTTCAAATCTTCTTTATCTACGTAATCGGTCATTGATGCCAACTGATTGGATGTAGCATATGAATCTGCGCAAAATGCTTCGCTGGTCAATTTGAAAACATAGTTTGAGCAATCAATTCCGTTTTCAGTTTTTCCACCATAACGGTAAGGCGTATACAACCATTTAAATACATTTGCATACATTGCTACGTCTGTTGCTTTCGTAATGTTTATGCCAACTTTTTGGAAAAAATCAGAAAATGCATCCAAATTAATATTTTTTTGGCTGCATACTTTTTCTAATAAATTACAAAATCCATTGTTTGCATAACTTTGGTTCGTCAACAAACTTGTAACCAATAATAGTGATAAAATTATTTTCTTCATGTTTAATTCTTCTTTAGCTAGGTTTTGCTTCTAATCATCAAATCAAAAAATAAAGTAATATTACTTTTTGTAAAAATAGAAAAGTACAACTAATAAAACCTCTTTTTGCAAAAAAGTTGCAGGTTAAAAACTTGTTAAAAAACTATTTAACATACATAACTGATTGTTTATCTATACTTTAGACAATTTTTGCTTTTATTTAAAACAAGAAATGCTAAACATCGGTTAATTACTTAAAAAACTTCATTAAATAATCATTAATGCAATGCATGCATTGTATTTTAGTAGTAACTTTATTAAAAATTATAAAAATGGCAGCAACAGCAAGCAAATTAATCGGTGGAAACTTTTTATTTTCAGAAACAGATCCAAAAGACGTCTTTATTCCAGAAGAATTTACAGATGAACAAAAAATGGTATGGCAAACTGTTCATGATTTTTGCATGAAAGAATTACATGGTTTAGGCATAGAACGCGTAGCACAATTAGACGCAGAAAAAGACAAAGAATTTTTACTGGAAATTTTTCATAAAGCAGCTGAATTAGGAATTTGCGGCGTTTCAATTCCTGAAGAATATGGTGGAATGGGTTTGGATTTTAATACTGGCTTGCTATTTACAGAAGCATTAGCAATTGGTTTAGCATTTGCAACGACTATTGGCGCACAAGTTTCAATTGGCTCCTTACCTATTGTATTTTACGGCACTGACGAACAAAAACGAAAATATTTACCGAAAATTGCTACAGGTGAATACGCTTGCTCATATGCCTTAACAGAACCTGGTTCTGGCTCAGATGCAAATTCTGCAAAATCAAAAGCGGTGTTAAATGAAGCTGGAACACATTATATTTTAAACGGACAAAAAATGTGGATCACGAATGGTGGTTTCGCAGATATTTTTATCATTTTCGCAAAAATTGATGATGATGAACGTTTGTCTGCTTTTATAGTAGAAAAAGAATTTGGTGGAATTGAAATTGGAAAAGAAGAGAAAAAAATGGGTATCAAAGCATCTTCTACTGTTCAATTATTTTTTAATAATGTTCCAATTCCAAAAGAAAACTTATTAGGCGAACGCCAAAAAGGTTTTAATATGGCATTGAATATTTTGAATAATGGAAGAATTAAAATTTGTGCTGGTGGTGTTGGTGGAATGAAATTTGGCGTACAAAAATCGGTAGAATACGCAAATCAACGTATTCAATTCAACCAACCGATTGCACAATTTGGTGCGATGAAACAAAAAATCGGACAAATGGCAATGTTGGCATTCGTTAATGAATCTGCTGCTTATCGAGTTGGCGCTGAAGTTGATAAAAAATATCATGAATTAAAAGATAATGGTGCAACTGAAAATGACGCAAAAATTAATTCAATGCGCGAATACGCAATTGAATGTGCAATTTTAAAAGTACAAGGTTCTGAAGCCATGTGCTGGACGGCTGACGAAGCCATTCAAGTGCATGGTGGAATGGGTTATGCTATGGAAACTGGTGTTGAAATGGCATATCGCGATGCACGTATTACTAAAATTTATGAAGGTACCAACGAAATAAATAGAATGTTGGCATTGGCTGAGTTTTATAAACGTGCTTTCAAAACCAAAGAATTAAAAATAAACGATGCGATGAAAACGATTCCAGTTGGAATTGCTCAAAACTTTAATCCATTTAATAATGGTTTTATGGCTGATGAAAGTGAAATCGTTTCTAATTTGAAATCGGTATTTATGATTATCACTGGCGCTGCTGGCAGAAAACTAAAAACACAGTTAGAACATGAACAAGAAATAGTAATGAATTTAGCAGATATAATGTCAGTTGCATTTATGGCTGAATCAGCGATTTTGCGTGTAAAAAAATTAAAATCGGATGCAAATGCAGATAAAGAAGCATTGAAAATAAAAGTAAAAATGACGCAATTATATTTGTATGATGCGATTGAAACTGCACGCAAATCGGCACACAATGCAATTGATAGTTACGCATCTGGTGTAGAAAAATTTGCGATGAAACGCGTAGTCAATTCTTTATTAAAAAACTACGACATCAATCCAAAAGATACGCGCCGTGCTATTGCAGATGTAGTAATTGCTGCAAATAAATATCCTTATTAATAGATTAAAAAAAGTTTTGTTACAATATTGTCCTTCAAGGTTTTTAAAACTACGAAGGACTTTTTATTTGAATAAAAGTAAGTATTTAAAAAAGTAAGTTTCTTTTTTGCTTTTTAACTTTACATCTAAATACTCAAAAAAATCATATCCAATTAAATAAAAAAACACTTTTTTGTCATAAATCAATATTGTACTAATTATATTTGGTTAACTTAGTGTAAAGAAAAACGTAAACAACCAAATGCAAAGTTTCCAAAGTTTAGCTGTAAAAGCTTTTATTAATACTTTTAGAAAAACGCTGTTTGTACATAAAACTGAATCTAACACAGTTAGAGTTGGTTTTGAAAGAGCATCGCATATTACAAAATTTCCAAGATTTGTAGAAAAACAACTTTTACAATATGCTGGCTTAAATGCAGCCTGGTTTATTCCAGATAATTTTGGAAAGTCCAAAACCATTTTGTATTTGCATGGTGGTGGATATGTGATAGGATCTGTAAATACGCACCGCGCTTTAATCGGTAGAATTGCACGTGCCAGTGGTTACCGAGTGTTAGCAATTGATTATAGAAAAGCACCTGAACATCCATATCCAGCAGCAGTGGATGATGCTGCCAATACTTACAGGCAAATGGTAAAAGATGGATATGAGAATATTTTTATCATGGGTGACTCTGCTGGTGGTGGTCTTGTGTTAGCTTTGTTGCAAATTATTCGTAAAGAAAAATTGCAGAAAGCTGCTGGTTGTGTGTTGCTTTCACCTTGGACAGATTTAACTTTAAGTGGTGATTCGATGAAAACAAAAAGGCATGTCGATCCGATGGTGCAACCACATTTAGTTGATATTTTTGCAAAAAGATATATAGGAACTGAAAATGATGTAAAAAACCCGTTGATTTCACCATTATACGCTGATTTCAAAGGGTTTCCACCAATTTATATTCAAGTTGGTGATAATGAAACATTACTAGATGATTCTACTCGTTTGGCTCGTAAGTTGAATGAAAGTGGTATAAAAGTTGAAATAGATATTTATCCAAAAATGATGCATGTTTGGCAATATTTTGGAGGCATTTTACCAGAAGCAAACAAAGCTATTGAACAAATTGGTGCATTCGTAAAATCTATAAATGTAAAAACAAAAGCAGATAAGTTAGAAGCTTTAGAAGTTTATTAATTTCGTTGATTATGGAATTTGTTGATACCAATAAAAATAAAATAGTTTGTCCTCAATGCGGTGCCAATAATTTTATTGAAATTGATGTATCACATATTGAATGTACACATTGCAAAACTCAAGTAAATACTACAATTGTGTTATCTGACAACACCAATCAAAACATGGAAATTAAGGATGGTGCTGATGTAAAAATCACTGACAATGCAAACGTAAAAATAAAAGGTGGTTTGGTTATCAAAGGTGGTACATTAACTATTACAAATGGTGGAAGTTTAGAAATTGGTTAATCAATTTCTAAAAAAAAGTTTGATTTAATTGAAGTTGTATATACATTTTCACTATCACTTTCACTATCACTTTCACTTAGTTTCTAAGTCTTCACTTATATAATATCTGAATAAAAAATAAGTAGACAAACCACACAACAAGTGCCAAACACCATGCCACTGAAACCACGAAGTTGGATTACAAAAACAATGTCCATTTTTTCCAAAGTGCCAAACACCAAAAGCTAGTAAAAAAGATACTGAACATAAAACAGCATATTTAAAATGTATGTCTATCTTATTTTTTTTAAAGTTTAATAGTTCAAACAACATTCCTAATACACACACCAATCCAAATGCTGCACTACCAGCATAAAAATCTACACCAAAAATGGTTCTGTACTGACCTGCAATATTACAAAGCACTATAATTAAAATGTAAATGAATGTAAAAAGCAGATTTGATAATTTATAAAATCTTGTAATTGCATACGAAAACATAAATGCTGCAAATAAATACATACTATTCATGTCGAACAAACCACCTAATGAAGTTTCAGTTGCATGCATTGCCATCGAACATGGTCCTAATAAAACGGTTATGATGCAATAAAATTTAGCAATGAATGGATGAGCATAAAAAAAATTATTTTTTATTTCAGTTGAATTACTAATCAAATAAGCGCAATACAAACCTGATAGTACAAATCCAATATTAGAAAAGGAATTTACTGGTTGAATAATCAAGCCATTTGTAGAAGTTTCACAAAAAACAGCACCAGTTCCATTCGCAACACCAAACAAATGAAATTGTAAGGCAACGTAAAAAACGATTAAAACAATGACAGTCAAAACAAGCGTTATCTTAAACGTATTTTTATTCATTTTTTTTTGGATTAAATTGGTTTATTGAAAACGCAAAAATTAATAAGTTTTTCGCTTTTATTTTTTTAAATTATTCTATCAGCACTTTTCCGATTTGCGTTTCGTTCGTTTTTTCGTTGAAAAGCTGAATGATATATACACCTTTCGTTAATCCAATTTCTTTTGATGATAATAATTTTCCTGTAAAAACGCTTTGGTAAACTTCTTTTCCACTAATCTCTTTTATTGA
>CALLKF010000057.1 GCA_938008535.1 uncultured Saprospirales bacterium
AATTTTCTAATTATCTCAAATCCAATTCAGTATTATCGCCAATATTTAAACTTTGTGTTGAACCTTGTATCACTGAATCGCTGCCAATTAACGAGTTGAACAAGACCACATCGGTTAGTTTTGTGTAGCTACCAATAATTGAATCGCGCACCACCGAATCGTAAACAGATGCATGGTCGCCAATCGTAACATTTGGACCAATGATAGAGTTCTTGATAATAGCATTTTTTCCAATATGCACAGGTTCTCTAACGATACAATTTTCTAAATTCTTTTTCGGTAACGCAGATTTTTTTTTCTTTCTTAACAACAAAGCATTCGTTTGCAGCAATACTTCTTTCTGACCGCAATCGTACCAATTATCCACTTTAAAACCTTGCACTTTTACGCCATGTTTAATCATTTCCTGCAAGCCATCGGTTAGCGTAAATTCGTTGTTTTGTTTATTTCTGATGTTGTTTTTGATGTTGAATTCGATTGCTTTTATCAACGCATCAAATTCTTTAATTTTATACAAACCTACCAACGCTAAATTCGATTTTGGTATCGTGGGTTTTTCTACAACAGTTGTAATGTTTCCGTCAGTATCAAATTCTGCAACACCAAATTTTCGTGGATCGTTTACTTTTTTTATTCCTAATGCAGACGTTTCTAATGCAGCAAATTCTTTCAAGTCTACTTCTATAATAGTGTCACCTAAAACAATAATAACTTCTTCCTTTTTTTTAATACTATCTTTTGTCAGCCAAATAGCGTGACCTAAACCTTCGCGCGTTTCTTGCGTAACATATTTTCTGTTGATGTTTGGAAAATCTTTTTCTACGTATTCTTTTACTTTTTCGCCTAAATAACCAATCACAAAAACAAATTCCTGAATACCAATTTCCATTAATTGATCAATGATAAAACCTAAAATAGGTTTTCCAGCAATTGGAATCAATGATTTTGGTTGCGTGTAGGTATGTGGTCGCAAATTAGTACCAACACCAGCAACAGGAATTATGGCTATCATGGTTTAAAGGTAAAAGTTATTTAGTAAATGTTCTACGATATTTTTTTAAACAACCAATATTATCTTTTTACAAATTCTCATAACTTACAACTTACGACTTACGACTAATTTCTTACTTTTACAAAATGGAACGCGATAAAAAAATATTTAGCTTAATTAATGATGAATTAAACCGCCAAATTACTGGTGTTGAATTGATTGCATCAGAAAATTTTACCAGTAAACAAGTAATGGAAGCCATGGGCACCTGCCTTACTAACAAATATGCAGAAGGTTATCCTGGCAAACGCTATTATGGTGGTTGTGAGTTTGTTGACCAAATTGAGCAACTAGCAATTGATAGGTTGTGCGAATTATTTGGAGCGGAATATGCTAATGTTCAACCTCATTCTGGTGCACAAGCAAACGCTGCAGTTTTTTTAGCATGTTTAAAACCAGGTGATACTATTTTAGGATTTAATTTATCACATGGTGGACATTTATCGCATGGTTCACCAGTTAATTTTTCAGGAAAACATTTTCGACCTGTTTTTTATAATGTAGAACAAGAAACGGGTAGAATCGACATGGATAAAGTAGAACAACTTGCTTTACAAGAAAAACCTAAATTAATTGTATGTGGTGCATCTGCATACGCAAGAGATTGGGATTATAAACGATTTAGAGAAATTGCAGATAAAGTAGGTGCTTTATTATTAGCTGATATCGCACATCCAGCAGGTTTAATTGCTAAAGGCAAATTAAATAATCCAGTTCCGCATTGTCATATTATAACATCTACTACACATAAGACCTTGCGCGGTCCACGTGGAGGTGTAATTTTTATGGGAAAAGATTTTGAGAATCCATTTGGTGAAAAAACATTAAAAAGTGAAACAAAAATGATGTCCACCATTTTAAATTCTGCGGTATTTCCAGGCATGCAAGGTGGTCCTTTGGAACATGTAATTGCTGCGAAAGCTGTTGCATTTGGTGAATGCTTAACCGATGAGTTTGGTGTTTATGCAGATCAAGTGATGTTAAACGCTCGTGTAATGGCAAATGAATTTACAAAACGTGGCTATAATTTGGTGTCTGGTGGTACAGATAACCATTTAATGCTAATTGATTTAAGAAATAAAAATATCTCAGGAAGAGATGCAGAAAAAGCGCTCGGTTTGGCTGATATTACGGTAAATAAGAATATGGTTCCATATGATGATAAATCTCCATTGGTAACTTCAGGCATCAGGATTGGCACACCAGCCATCACAACTCGTGGCTTAAATGGGCAAGATTGTTTACAAGTTGTTGAATGGATAGACACAATTGTTAATAAAAGCACTGATTTAGCTATTATTGAAAGTATAAAATTAGATGTAAATAAATTTATGTCACAATTTCCTCTATATTAATCAGTTATTCAATTATAAAGTTAAATCATAATATATGATACCGACATAAATAATCAGTTTATGTCGATATTTTTTGTTTTTAATCAAAAATCAAAATCTAATTTCTTTGATTATTATCAATTTTTTTTTCAAAAAAGATTGTAGAATAATTTTTTTCTACTATCTTTGAGGTGTTAATAAGTGTGAATATTGTTAATGAGAGTTAAAACGATATTTATATAAATAGAGAACATTAAAAAAAACACGTTGAGGTAGCTTTACCTAACACGTCTTAGGACATACCAACCCACTAGCTTTGAATTAAATGATATTTTTCATATAGATGCACAATTTTTATATGTTTGCATTGATGTAATTTAGTCACTTTATTTGTCCTAGAAATATAAAAAACAGAACAATAGCTACAATTAACACCGCTTTGTTCTTTAAACCCTAAAATTTATTTTCTATCCTCGAAAAGCAACTTAATATTGTTGGTTTTTGAAGTAAATTGTGTTTTTGTATAGTGTAAAATAATTCAAAAGGGTAAAATGAAAAACGATTCAACGACATTGCTAAAATTGTTACAAACTACAGTAACAAATCCAAAAATAAATTTATTCATACATCAAGTCTCAAAAAATATGAGAAAATATCTATTATTGATAACAGCTATGTTGCTTATCACTCAATCCACTTTGCAAGCACAAACTCTTAAAGCTGTAAAAGAAGAAGACATTGATAAGTCTGTAAAAGAAATGTTAAATAGTTACAATCAAAAAATCTATTTTTCAGAAAACAAAGGACAATGGCCTACAAACGTAAAGTTTAAAGCAGATTTTAAATATGGCCAAGCTTTAGCGACACCAACAGGTATGTTGATTGGAACGTATGATGTAGCATCTGTAAATGAAGTATATGAAAGAGGTGAACGATTAGAAAAAGCACAACATGATGGTATAGAATTTAATGAACCAGTATCTGGTATTAAAGGTCACGGTTGGGTAATGAATTTCATGAATGCATCGCCATCTATGAAGATTGAAGCAAAAGACAAACATGCTGATTATTTCAATTATTTCATGGGTGACAATCAAAAACAACATGCATCTAACATCAGTAACTATCAAGAAATTTGGTATAAAAATGTGTATGATAATGTAGATGTTCGCTATTATCCTTCTGAAGAAGGTACTTTAGAATACGACATCGTTTGTAAACCAGGTTTTGATAAAAACAAAATAGCAATCCAATTCCAAGGAATTGATAATATTTCAGTAAATAACGAAGGTGTTCTAACCTTAAAAACTAGTGTTGGAGACGTTAATTTACCAAAACCAGTAGTATACCAATCTATAAAAGGTAGACGTGTTGCTGTTGAAGCAAAATATGTAGTTACGGGTGATAATTCTATTAAATTTGAATTAGGTACTTATGATGCAGCTTTTCCATTAATTATTGACCCAATTGCTTTGCGTTGGGCAACTTGGATTACAAATAATTCAGCAGGCGACAACCATGCACATGGTGTTTGGGTAGATCAAGTAGATGGTTCAATTTATACCCTAGCTCGTATAATTGGTACTGGTTTAATTACACAAAACGCTTTTCAAAATGCAAGTGCCGGTAACTTAGATATAGTTTTAGGTAAATATACTGAACCTGCTGTAGTAGGTGGCGCTGGAACTCGTGTATGGCAAACATATTTAGGTGGTAACAGTGACGATAATCCATATGTAATTGAACAAGGCGCTGACAGAAATATATATATAACAGGCCCAACATCGAGTTCTAATTTCCCACTTTTAGGTGGTACTGCTTACAGTGGTACAAGTATTGATGACAGAGCACAAACAACACAAAATGTATTTGTAACAAAAATCAATACTGCAGGTAACTCAATTAAGAGTGCAGTAATTGGTGGTAATAATACAGACCAAACATATGATTTAAGAACTACAGCCACAGGCGCAGTATTGGTGTGTGGTTTAACAAGAAGTACAAACTTAAACACATTACATGCTGGCATTGGTGCTTCTAATACAAATAATGGAAACAATGATGTTTTTGTATTTAAAATTAATTCAAATTTAAATACACTTGCATGGATGCGAAACTATGGTGGTTCAGGAAGTGATATTGCATACATAATGTTAAATAATTTAGGTGACATGTATTTAGGCGGTTCTACTGCGTCATCTAATTTTCCAGTAACAAATGCTCGTGTTGGTCAAACAACGCTAGGTGGATCTCAAAGTGGTTTTTTACAAAAATTAGATACTTCAGGCACTACAAAATGGAGTTCATATTTTAAATCTGCATCCGGTTCAAGTTCTTCAATATTATGTATGGAATTTAATACCACTAAAAGTAAATTTTACTTTGGCGGTTTGACAACAGGGCTAGATGCTTCTAATATTTCTGCATCTGGTACTTTAGATAATTCAATTGCTGGACAAGATTTCTTCGTTGCAAGAATGGATACAAGTCAAAGTTTCAATTTCTCGACATATTTAGGTGGTTCTGGAAATGAGGTAAATATGATGGGTTTGAATACTGATGCTAATGATGATGTTTATATTTTTGGATATACACCAAGTACAGATTTTCCTATCACCTCTGATGCATTACAACCAACTAACTTAGGTAATGATGATAAAACATTTACAAAACTTAAATCTGATTTGAGTTCCGTAAGATATAGTACCTATTATGGTGGTACTAGTGATGATTATGACCCAATTGGTGAAAGAGGTATCAAATTTTCAAATTGCCGTATTTATACAGTAGTTACATCACAGTCAAATAATATTCCTTTAACGCAAGGTACTGTAACACCAATTAAATTAAGTGCTGCTACAGTCTATGAACCAAGTTTGGTGGTTTGGGCAAATCCGCCTGATTTTATTAATAATGCCATCACTCCAAATCAAACTATTTGTCCAGGAAATACACCAGGCGATGTTACCGGATCTTTACCTGCATATCTATTGCCAACCATTATTAGAAATGGTACAACATCATCTTATCCATCACTAGGTGGTTCAAATACTTATCAGTGGCAAAAGAGTACCGATAGTTTAACATGGACAGATATTGTTGGCGCTACAGGTCAAAACTTATCAGGTGCTTTACTTGGACCAGTGAACCAAAAAATATTTTTAAGACGTGTAATTGGTGGCGATGCGTGTGTAATTGAACAAGGATTAATTCTGTATGTAAATACACTGAGTGCAACAACCAAACAATTTAACACAGGTTGTCCAGGTTCAAGCGATGGTAGGATTGAAATATATCCTCAAGATGGATCACCAAATTATACTTATTTGTGGAATGATGGTTCTACATTACAAATTAGAACTAACTTACCTGAAGGTAATTATTCTGTTACAATAACAGATGCAGCAGGTTGTACAGTCGTTAAATCATTTACAATCATATCAACTTTTGCCAAACCTAACATTACTGCAAGTGCAACACCTTCTACAATTTGTCAAGGAAATAGCACTACTTTAAGATATTCACCTATAGTTGCAGGCGAAACTGTTGTTGGTTGGTATGTTGGATGTTCTGGTGGAGGCACTGTCTTAGGTACAGACACAACTTTAACTGTTAGTCCTTTAAGTACAACCACATATAGTGTGGTTGTCGTAAATGCTCAAGGTTGTTTTGATACAGCATGTGTAACAGTTACCGTTAACACAAAACCAGACATTACAGCAACTTTAACTCAATCTTCAGTTTGTCGCACACAAAGTTCTACATTAGGATTCTCGCCAACAACAGGCATTACCGTTACAAATTGGTATTTAGATGATGTAGCACCAGCATGTAATCCAACTGGTGCAAGTCTTAGCACAAATAATACATTTACTGTTACACCAGCAGCTACAACTTCATATAGTGTAGTAGTGCAAACAGCACAAGGTTGTAGAGATACAGCATGTATTACATTAACAATATTAGATTGCTTGCCAACAGCGGTAAGAGATTTATCAACAACAAACGAAGACTCACCAGTAACAATTCCAGTTTTAGCAAATGATACATTTGGTGGAAATGGGCCAAGTACTGGAACGATAACGATCACAGACAATGCCAACCACGGAACAGCAGTAGTAAACAATGGTGGAACACCAAATGATCCAACAGACGATCAAGTAACATACACACCAAATCCAAATTACAACGGAAACGATACGTTGATTTATCAAATCTGCGATTCAGATGGTGATTGCGATACAGCAATCGTGTTTATTACGATTGTACCAGTAAATGATTTACCAACAGCAGTAAGAGATCTAGCGACAACAAATGAAGATGCGCCAGTAACGATACCAGTATTAACGAATGATACGTTTGGCGGTGATGGACCAAGTACAGGCACCATTACGATAACAGACAATGCGAATCATGGAACAGCAGTAGTGAACAATGGCGGCACACCGAACGATCCAACCGATGATCAAGTAACATACACACCAAATCCAAACTATAACGGAAACGATACTTTGATTTATCAGATCTGTGATGCAAATGGTGATTGTGATACAGCAATTGTATATATTACGATTGCACCAGTAAATGATTTACCAACAGCAGTAAGAGATCTAGCGACAACAAATGAAGATGCGCCAGTAACGATACCAGTATTAACGAATGATACGTTTGGCGGTGATGGACCAAGTACAGGCACCATTACGATAACAGACAATGCGAATCATGGAACAGCAGTAGTGAACAATGGCGGCACACCGAACGATCCAACCGATGATCAAGTAACATACACACCAAATCCAAACTATAACGGAAACGATACTTTGATTTATCAGATCTGTGATGCAAATGGTGATTGTGATACAGCAATTGTATATATTACGATTGCACCAGTAAATGATTTACCAACAGCAGTAAGAGATTTAGCAACAACAAACGAAGACACACCAGTTAAAATACCAGTATTAGATAATGATACTTTTGGCGGTGATGGACCAAGTACAGGCACCATTACGATAACTGTTAATCCAAATCATGGATTAGCAGTGGTTAATAATGGTGGCACTCCAAATAATCCAACGGATGATTCTATTACCTACACACCAAATCCAAATTACAATGGTAACGATACATTGATTTACCAAATTTGTGATTCAAATGGTGATTGCGATACAGCAATTGTATATATCACATTGGATTTAGTAAATGATCCACCAGTTGCAAAAAATGATTTTGATACAACATGTGAAGACATCAAAACATTAGGCGATGTGAGTTTAAATGATGTTGATTTGGATGGTCCAGGAAAAAGTATTACTGTAGTAAGTGGTCCAAATCATGGTTCAATTGTCTTGAATTTAAATGGTACTTATACTTATACACCAGCATTAAACTATAATGGTAAAGACACAGTAGTATATAGTTATTGTGATTTAGGATCACCAAATTTATGTGATACAGCAACACTATTTATTTTAATAACACCAGTAAATGATTCAATTGCAAAAGACAAGACAGTACAATGCGATGGCTCAGGCAATACAGCGCAATTGGCTGCTTGGTTGGCGTCAAGTGGTGGAGCATCAAATGGTGATTCTTGTTACAATTGTATTTGGACAAATAATTTTACTGGCTTAAGCAATGGATGTGGCAACACAGGAACGGCACTCGTAACATTTACAAATGTTTATGATTGTGATAGCCAAAAAACGACAGCAAGATTTACTATCATCGATACCATCAAACCAACAATTACGACAGCATCAAAAGATACGATAGTACAATGCGATGGTTTAGGAAATACAGGAGCATTAACAGCATGGTTAGCATCAAATGGTGGTGCAACAGCGAGCGATATTTGCAGTGGTGTAATCTGGACAAACAACTTTGATAGCTTAAGCAATGGATGTGGTAACACAGGAACTGCATTGGTAACATTCAAAGCAACAGATTCATGTGGTAACGCAGATTCAACGACAGCAAGATTTACTATCATCGATACCATCAAACCAACAATTACGACAGCATCAAAAGATACGATAGTACAATGCGATGGTTTAGGAAATACAGGAGCATTAACAGCATGGTTAGCATCAAATGGTGGTGCAACAGCGAGCGATATTTGCAGTGGTGTAATCTGGACAAACAACTTTGATAGCTTAAGCAATGGATGTGGTAACACAGGAACTGCATTGGTAACATTCAAAGCAACAGATTCATGTGGTAACGCAGATTCAACGACAGCAAGATTTACTATCATCGATACCATCAAACCATCGATTACCACATCTGCAAAAGATACAGTAGTACAATGTGATGGCACTGGCAACACAATAGATTTATCAGCATGGTTAGCACGTAATGGTGGCGCATCAGCAAGCGATATTTGTAGCGGTGTAATTTGGTCATACAATGCTGGACCTTTATCAGACGCATGTGGTACAACTGGTAGAGTAACTGCAATATTCAAAGCAACAGATTCATGTGGTAATACAGATTCAACAATAGCAGTATTTAGAATTATTGATACCATCAGACCAGAATTTGTAGAGCCATTACCTGGTGATTTAAATATTTGTGCAAACGTACCAAATCCAGTTATATTGACTGCGACAGATAATTGCGGTAGCGCAGTGGTAACATTTGCACAAACTATTGATTCTATATCTATTCCAGATACTAAAATCTATACACGCACATGGAATGCAACTGATTTATGCGGCAATATAAATACGCATACTCAAATCATTACCGTTTCAGATGTTATAAAAATAACGATACAAAGAACAATATGTGAAGGTCAAACCGTTCAAATAGGCAGCAATGCTTATGGTTTAACAGGTACATATACTGATAAATTCACCAACGCATTAGGTTGTGATAGCATTGTCACATTAAAATTAACAGTAAACCCAGTTAAATACACTGAAGTAGATGCTGTAATTTGTGATGGCGAATCTGTAAATGCAGGCGGACAAATATTTACAACAAGTCAATCTGATAAAATTATTACATTATCTACAGCAAATGATTGCGACAGCATCATCAAAGTAAATGTGGTTGTTTTAGATGGCGATACTGTGATTTCTAATCGTTCTATTTGCGCTGGCGACTTTATAAATATTGCAGGAAATATTTACAATGCAGCTGGAACTTATTATATTCCATTTGTAAATAATCAATGTCTAGGTACTTTACAATTAAACTTATCACTTAACCAACCTACAAATTCACGCATTACTCGAACAATTTGTGAAGGTCAATTAACAACAGTTGGTGGTCATGTATTTAATACAACTGGAACATATGCAATTGTCATTCCAAATGCACACGGTTGTGATAGCAATATTTTGTTGAACTTAACAGTAATACCAGCAGCAAAAACAACTATTGATACAACAATCTGTTTCGGACAAAATGTATTAATCAACGGAGTTCAGTACAACACTACAGGAACCTATACAATAAAATTAGCAAGCGTTGCAAATTGCGATAGTTTTGTGAAATTAAATTTATTAGTTTTAAAAAGTGGTGATACAACTATATTAAATCAAACTATTTGCCAAGGTGATACAACTAAAGTAAACGGACAAACATTTACAACTGCTGGGACGTATTTCATTAATTCAACGAATCCAAGTTGTACAGATATTACAAAATTAGTTTTAGCAGTAAATCCAAATTCGACTACTACATTAGATAAGTCTATTTGCGATGGCGAAGCAATTGTAGTTGGCGGACAAACATTTACTGCATCAGGAACATACACTATTACATTACAAAACTCAACAGGTTGTGATAGCATCGTAACATTAAATTTAAATGTTTCAACTGGCGGACCTAAAACACAAGTTGATACAGCTATTTGTTTCGGTGGAAGCGTAACGTACGCTGGACAAACATTTACTACTACTGGAACATACCAAATCGTATATCCAGTAGATGTTTGTAGAGATACTATTTTATTGAATCTAGTTGTAAACTCAATAAAAGAATCTACTATCAACAGAACAATTTGTGAAGGTCAGAAATATACTTTAGGTGCAAATGCATACGGTTTAACTGGTTACTATACTGCAATCTTAACGAGTGCAACTGGTTGCGATAGCATCGTACATTTAAATCTAACAGTAAATGCAGTTAAACGCACAAACGTAGATGCAGTTATTTGTCAAGGTGAAAGCGTTCAAGTAGGTGGTCAAACAATTACTACAACAGTAACAAATCAAATCATTACCATTCCAGGCGCAAATACTTGTGACAGTATTATTACTGTAAATGTGATTGTATTAAATAGCGACACAATTACAACTAACAGAACAATTTGTGCTGGTGGTGTGGTTGACATTGGTGGTCAATTGTTCAATACTCCAGGAACGCATTATATCACTTTTCAAAATGCACAATGTTCTGGTGTAGTAAAATTAAACTTAACTGTAAATGGACCTTCAACAGCGACAGTAACGCGTAGTATTTGTGATGGCGATGTAGTAACGGTTGGTGGACAAGTATTCAGCAAAGCTGGTACATACACAGTAACTACAGTTAATTCTCTTGGTTGCGATAGCGTGATTACGTTAAACTTAAATGTAACACCTGAATCAGCAATAACTATTGATAGTTCAATATGTGTTGGTGGAAGCGTTACTATTGGCGGTAAATTATTTGCTTCAACTGGAACTTTCACTGTTATAGTACCAAATGCTGCTGGTTGTGATAGTGCTATAACATTAAACTTAGTTGTATTATCAACTGGTGATACAACAAAAACAACACGAACCATTTGCGAAGGCGACAGCACGACTGTTGATGGTCAAACATTCACAACGGCTGGAACATTCTACATCAATTCAACAAATCCAAATTGTACAAACATAACAGCATTAACATTGATAGTAAATGCGAAATCAAGAACTAGAATTGATAAAACAATTTGTGTTGGACAAGCGGTAACAGTAGGTACACAAACATTCACAACGCAAGGAACATACACGGTTACATTACAAAATTCAACAGGTTGCGATAGTATTATAACATTGAATTTAAATGTATCGCAAGGTGGCGACTATACAGAAGTAGATTCTACAATTTGCTTTGGTGGTAGCGTAACGTATGTTGGACAAACATTTACTAAAACTGGCAGATACCAAATCATATATCCAAATGGCGAATGTAGAGATACTATCTTGTTAATATTAACAGTAAATCCAGTTTACAATATTACAATTGATAGCACCATTTGCGAAGGCAACACAGTAACTGTTGGTGGAAATGCATACGGTTTAACAGGTAGCTACCAAGTACATTTAACCAGTGCATTAGGTTGTGATAGTACAGTAAACTTAAACTTAATTGTTAATCCGGTTAAACATACAAACGTTGATGCTGTAATTTGCTTAGGACAAAGTGTAACTGTTGGTGGACAAATATTTACCACAAGTCAAACCAATACCACAATTACATTAACTACTGTAAAAGGTTGCGATAGTATCATCACATTAAACTTAACCGTTTTAAATAACGACACCATTGTTTCTAATAGAACAATTTGTGATGGCGACTTCACAAAAGTTGGTGATAGTACATTCTATAACGCTGGTACTTACTACATTCCATTCAGTAACGGACAATGTACAGGAACAGTAAAATTAAACTTATCAGTAAATCCAAATACAGCTGAAACATTGAACAGAGAAATTTGTCAAGGTGATGTATTGGTAGTTGCTGGTCAAGTTTATGCTGCACAAGGTATTTATACTTTAACCATTCAAAATTCACTTGGATGCGATAGTACGATAACATTGAACTTAACGGTTAATCCTAAAGTAACAACAACTATTGATTCGTCTATTTGTAGAGGTGATAGTGTAATAATTGGTACGAATATCTTTAAAACAACTGGTGTCTTTACAACTATATTACAAACATCAAAAGGTTGTGATAGCACTGTAAACTTAAACTTAATAGTATTAGATAATGGTGATACTACTGCTGTAGTTAGAACAATTTGTGATAACGATAGTGTAGTTATTAACGGACAAGTATTTACACAAGCTGGAACATATTATATTGATGTTGCAAACGGAAGATGTACCAACATCATTGCATTAACAGTAAATGTGAAACCAACTTCATTAATAAGAATTGAAAAATCAATTTGTCAAGGTGAATCAATTGTAGTTGGTGGACAAACATTCAATAGCTCTGGTAGATACACGGTTGTTTTACAAAATTCTGTTGGTTGCGATAGCACAATTATCTTAGTATTAGATGTATCACAAGGTGGAAATAAATCACAATTAGATACTGCAATATGTCAAGGTAGTGCTGTTACTTTTGCAGGACAAACATTTAGCAAAACAGGTACTTACCAAATCATTTATCCAAATGGTGTTTGTAGAGATACTATTATCTTAAACTTAGTTGTTAATCCAATTAAAGAAACAACTATAGACAGAACTATTTGCGAAGGACAAAAATTAACGTTAGGAAATAATTCTTATGGCTTAAGCGGTTTCTATACAACAACACTTACAAGTGCAACAGGTTGCGATAGTATCGTACATGTGAACTTAACCGTGAGTCCAGTAAAACGTACGAATGTTGATGCTGTAATTTGTCAAGGTGAAAGCATTAATGTTGGCGGACAAATCATCACAACAAGTGTAACTAACAAAATTATTACCATACCATCAGCAAGTGGTTGTGATAGCATTATTACAGTAAATACTATTGTTTTAAAAAGCGATACAATTACTACAGATAGAACAATTTGTGCAGGTGGTGTAGTTGATATTGGTGGACACTTATTTAATACAGCAGGCACACATTATATTACATTCCAAAACGGACAATGTGCTAGTGTGGTGAAATTGAATTTAACAGTAAACAATCCAACAAATTCAATTCAAACAATCACAATTTGTGCAGGTGAAGTAATAACGGTTGGCGGACAAGTATTCAGTATAGCTGGTACTTACTCAGTAGTTACAACCAACTCACTTGGATGTGATAGTATAATTAAATTAATTCTTACTACAACACCAGTATCACCTAAAACTATTGATTCTACTGTATGTTTAGGCAGAACAGTAATTGTAGGTGGTCAGGTATTTGGCTCATCTGGAACATACACAGTTAAATTACAAACTGCTGCAGGTTGCGATAGTGTTGTAACATTAAACTTAGTAGTATTATCTAGTGGTGATACAACAAAAACAACACGCACAATTTGTGAAGGTGAAAGCACTACTGTTGGTGGACAAACATTTACAACAGCTGGTACATTCTACATTAATTCAACAAATGCTACATGTACAAACGTAACTGAATTAACATTAACTGTAAATGCAAAATCAAGAACATCAATTGATAAATCAATCTGTGTTGGACAAGCAATAACGGTTGGTGGACAAACATTCACTACAGCTGGTAATTATACTATTACGCTACAAAATGCAAATGGTTGTGATAGTATTGTAACATTGAATTTAAATGTAACACAAGGTGGCGACAAGACACAAGTGGATTCTACAATTTGCTTCGGTAACAGTGTAACGTATGCTGGACAAACATTCAGCACTACTGGTAGATATCAAATTATTTTCCCATCTGGCGATTGCAGAGATACTATCTTATTAAATTTAATTGTTAATCCAATTAATGAAGTAACAATTGATCGTGCAATTTGCGAAGGAACTACTTACACTTTTGGTGATAATGTATATGGCTTATCAGGTAGTTATACTGCAATATTTACGAGTGCATCTGGTTGCGATAGTATCGTACATTTGAACTTAACTGTGAACAAAATCAAACGCACAAATATTGATGCAGTGATTTGTCAAGGTGAAAGTATTCTTGTTGGTGGACAAACAATCTCAACAAGTGTAACGAATCAAATTATTACAATACCAAGTGCATCTGGTTGCGATAGCATTATTACAGTAAATACTATTGTATTAAATACAGATACAATCATTACAAACAGAACAATTTGTGAAGGTGGTGTAGTTGATATTGGCGGTCAATTATTTAATACTGCTGGAACTCATTACATCACATTCCAAAATGGACAATGTACTGGTGTCGTTCAATTAAATTTAACAGTTAATACAGCAACAACATCTGTAATCACACGTACTATTTGCGATGGCGAAACCACAACAGTTGGCGGTCAGGTATTTAGTACAAACGGAACTTATTCTGTAATTGTACCAAACTCATTTGGTTGCGATAGTTCAATTAAATTAACTGTGATTTTAATACCAAAATCTACTGCAACTATTGATACCACAATTTGCTTAGGTAGTAACATTGTAATTGGCGGACAAACATTTGTTTCATCAGGAATTTACACGGTTAAATTACAAAATGCAGCTGGCTGCGATAGCACAATTACATTGAATTTAGTTGTGTTGGCAAACGGTGATACTACAGATGTAACACGAACTATTTGCGAAGGCGAAAGCACGACTGTTGGTGGACAAACATTTACAACAGCTGGTACGTTCTATGTCAATTCAACAGGAATTTGTACAAATGTAACAGCAGTAACAGTTGTAGTAAATGCTAAATCAAGTACAACATTAGATAAATCAATTTGTATAGGACAAGCAGTTACAGTTGGTGGACAAACGTTCACAACAGCTGGTACTTATACAGTTACTTTACAAAATGCAACTGGTTGCGATAGCATTGTAACATTGAACTTAAACGTTACACAAGGTGGCGATCATGCTCAATTAGATACTACAATTTGCTTCGGTAATAGTGTAACATACGCAGGTCAAACATTTACTAAAACTGGTAGATATCAAATCATCTATCCAAACGGCGATTGCAGAGATACTGTATTATTAAACTTAACAGTAAATCCAACACCATCAGCAACAATTGATTTAACAATTTGCCAAGGTGAAAAAGTGACAGTTGGTGGTCAAGTATTCAATACACCAGGAACGCACGTTGTAGTAGTTCCATCATCACTAGGTTGTGATAGTACAATTACGTTAAACTTAACAACAACAAAATGTTTGACAAATGATGTGATTCGCGATACAAATCAGATTTATTCTGATACTACAATTTGCTTGCCTGTAGAACCATCAATGACGGTTCATACATCAGAAATAATTGTAGGTTGTGGTGCAACACATAGCGACAACGTCTACACTATTGTTTCTGGTACTTCTTGCATCAAAGTAAATCGCGATAGCACTGTTGGTTACAACTTAGATACGATATGTGTAGTAGTATGTGATACAGTGAAAAATATTTGCGATACATCTACAGTTATCTTCAGCAACACACCGAAAATTGATACAATAATCAGAACAATTTGCGATACATGTGGCACAGATACAATCTGTACAAAACAACCAGTAGGTATGACAATTACTACTGTAACGGTTGATAGATGTACACAAACATCTACATCGTTAGTAATAGCTACAGTAGTTCCTGGTACAACTTGTATCGCAATTAAACGTGATTCTACGGTGTCTGTTTCCGTTGGTAGTGATACTTTATGTGTAATTAAATGCGATACTTCTACCAGAATCTGTGATACTACAGTTATCATTATAAATGTACCACCAACTTATGATACAATACGCGATACGTTACCTGTTCGTGACACTATCATTACGTGCAAATACATTACAGCAGCTGATTCAAATGTGGTTGTTAAAAACTGCGATGGCTCAACTAGCGGCACAACAACATTGGGACAATGGGAAGTTGATCCTATTACTCATTGTTTAACGTACATTTCATTTAATACAATTGGAAACGATACATTGTGTTTAGTTAAGTGTGATACCGTGAAAAATAAATGTGTCAACATATCAGTGATTATTACCATCATACCTGTAATAGATACTCTCCGAGATACAAATTATATTGAGACAGACACTGTAAGATGTGTACCACTGGAAGGTGGCTTTGGAACAATTGCTACAACTAATATTGTTAGAGATTGTGGCTCAATCCATAGTGGTAATATATATACTGAAGACGGTGATGGATGTATTCGAATTGAAAGAGACACTACTGTTGGATTTGATTTAGATACTATTTGTGTCGTTGTATGTAATAGTGCAGGAATCTGTGATACATCGAAATTGATTATATCTAATATAAAACTAAAAGACGACTGTGACTTACCGACAGTAGTTACGGCGAATGGTGATGGAATCAATGATTATT
>CALLKF010000058.1 GCA_938008535.1 uncultured Saprospirales bacterium
ATGCTATATTACAAGGAACAGGAACAGGGCCACGTTACGGCTCTTATCATGACATTTTAAGCAACTCAGCAAGTTTGCAATATGGTGTATATAATGATATCGTTAACAACGGAACAGCCGACCACTACGGCGTTTTTGATACCTTAGGTGGTACGGGTAACGGTCAGCAATATGGTGTCAATACATTTATTACCAACACTGGTTCAGGACAGCATTTTGGTATATCCAATACACTTTCAGGTGCAGGTACAGGTAACCAATTTGGTGTTAATAATTTTATTACCACTACTAATACTGCAGTGCATTGGGGAACCCGAAGTGTATTATCAGGGAATGGAAGTACAAGATACGGCTCAGATGTATCATTAAGTGGAACAGGTACCGGAGTACAATATGGATATCATGCGGATATAAGTGCAGCAGGTAATTCAGAGCATTATGGTCTTTATAATTGGTTTAGAAGTACTGGTACAGGATATAAATACGGTACGCGTAATTTTTTTGATGACGTAGTTAGAGGAAGACAATTCGCTAACTACAACAACTTTACATCTACTGGAACGGATCAGGTTACCGGTACATACAATGAGTTTGAAAGTAGAGCATCCTTTAAGTATGGTGTACACAATGTGTATAGCTTGGCAGATTCCGGCAATTTCAATGGATTATACAATTTCATTGAGAATACAGGTACAGGCAGTAAAGTAGGTTTATCAAACCTCTTTAATACGATGACAACCGGAGGGCAGATAGGTGTATCGAATAATATGTTTTCAACTGTTACCGGTACAGCTTATAGTAATACAGGTGTATATAATAACCTGCAATCCAGAGCACCTATACGTTATGGAATCAATACAGAGGATATCGCTTCTGCACCAGGTGATTTTTACGGTGTTCGCAATTTCTCATATGGTAGTGGTTTAGGGACTCGTTATGGTATGTATACTCGTTATACAGGTAGCAATGATTTAGCAGAACGATATGGCATTTTTGATACAATTGCAGTACAAGGTGATGGATTAAACGTGGGTGTTCAAAATCATATTAATGGCACAGGTGATGGTGCTCTATACGGTATGCGTAACACTATAGGAAATACAGGCACAGGTATTCGCTACGGTACTCAAAATACATTTTCGGGTACCAGCAACGGAGATATATTCGCTACCAGAAACGATATAGACGTAACCGGCAACGGAGATATGTACGGATCGTATACAGATATCAGCGCAGGCGCAACGGGCACTGGTAATAAATACGGATACAGAGCATTTATTTCTGTAACAGCAGGCGGTACACAATATGGTATCTACTCCAACGTAACAAAAGCAGGCAGCTATGCCGGTTATTTTAACGGAGATGTCCGCATTGCATTAGGTGATTTATTGATGGCTGGCAACGTAATACCACAGACCAACAATACCTATGATTTAGGTACAACCGCCTTGCGCTGGAACGATGCATGGGTACAACGCAACGCATTCAACGGCTCTGATATTCGTCTTAAAAAAGAGGTGAAAACTACAGCATATGGTTTAAAAGAAATCATGAAACTGCGTCCGGTAAATTATACCTGGAAAGATAATGATCGAAAAGACTTAGGATTCATTGCACAGGAAATTAGAGAAGTATTACCGGAACTTGTTATGGAATCTAAAGACAGTATGAATACCTTACTGATGAATTATCAAGGTGTAATTCCTGTCTTAGTAAAAGCAATTCAGGAACAGCAAAAGATAATTGAAACACAAAGTGCTTCTATCGAACAGTTAAAAGCAGAAAACAAAAGCGTTCAGGAAATCAAAGCTGCTTTAGAAGAAAAAGATAAACAATACATCGATTTGCAAAAGCAACTAGATAAAATAAACAAAGCATTAGGCATCGGTTCCGAAGTCAGAAAGGAATAAGCAAACCACATTTTTAACAAAACAAACTCTGAAAACAACAATTCAGTAGGATGCACGTTCGGTAAGTACATCCAAATGAGCATTTACATGCGCAGAATGAATAGTATGTTGTACCGAATAAAATATGTGTTGTATCAAATGAATAATTACGTGCGCCAAATAAAATGTGTGTTGCACCAAATAAATAGTTATGTGCGCCAAATTAAATGTATGTTACAATAAATAAACAGTTACGTGCACCAAATAAAACGTATGTTGCACTAAATGAATAGTGATGTGCGCCAAATCAAATGTGTGTTGCACCGAATAACAACGGTGTTGCACCAAATAAAAAGTGTTTTGCACAAAATCAACACTTACTTGCACCAATTTATAGCTGAAATAAAACAAATCATCTTTATTATGATCTGGATCTTTTCTTCCAAAGTCTGAATCGCATCTAATCAAGACATAATGACATCTTGCCATAATAAAATAGAATCTTGCACAAATAAGTTTCCCTTTAAGATTAGTGGTAATTGTTTTGCACGAATTCTCAGTGAAAGTGACCATCTGCTCATACATATTGATAAATATCGATATATTCATTAAATTTGTCTTTAGTTAAAAAACCAGCTTATGAAAAAAATCTACAAGCACATAAAAACCTTGTTTCTTATTTTTTCTCTATTTTTAGTTTTACAGCTACATGCACAGAACGTCGGTATCAACTCAACTGGAGCAGCACCCAACGCATCTGCAATATTGGATGTTTCAGCAACAGATAAAGGTTTTTTAATTCCACGTGTGGCACTTACACAAACAACAAGCAATGCACCAATTGGAGCAACCATCATCACGTCATTATTAGTGTATAATACAGCAACAGTAAACGATGTTACACCAGGCTTTTATTACTGGAATGGATTGATTTGGATTCGCTTTCAATCTACATTAGATATCGATCATGATTGGTACGAAGTAGGCACAACGACAGCACCAGATGCTATTACAGATGATATGTTTCATATGGGTTATGTTGCTATAGGTAAAAATACAGCGGCTTATCCATTAGAAGTCACAACTTCAGCGGATACCATCAGTATTAATAATACAATGACTGGAGCCATAAATAATGAATTAAGAGCCAATAATGTAGCAATAAGCAATACAGGTTCTGGCAGACATTATGGTAATTTTGTAAATCTTACAGGTGCAGGCACAGGCAGGCAATACGGTACATTTAATCAAATAAGCAATTCAGGCAACGCTTTTCATTACGGCACTTATAACAATCTGCAAGGCAACGGAACAGGAAATAAGTATGGTAATTATACAGTAGTTGGTGGCACAGGAAATGCCTTTACTTATGGAAATTATACAACGATAACCAATTCAGGTAATTTTCCGCATTATGGTGCATATAATGATTTAAGCAGTGCCAATACAGGAACACAAACAGCAATATTTAATTCTGTTGGTGGTACAGGTAATAATCAGCAATATGGAATTTGGAATGATATGTCAGGTACAAATGCTGCTTGGAAGTGGAGTTTGGTAAATGCCTTTGGTGGCGATAATAATGGAGAAGAAGTAGGTGTTTTTAATACTTATGGTGGTGGTGGTACAGGACAAAAATATGGTGTAAAAACCCAATTGTTTTCAGATGGTACAGGCAATCACTACGGAAACTATGTAGATATGCAAGGAATAGGAAATAATACCAAATATGCATACTACGCAACCATAGATAGTGTTGCAGCAGCAGGTACACATTATGGGTATTATGCTGATGTAACCAAATCCAATTCCTATGCTGCTTACTTATTAGGCAGAGTTTCCATAGGAAGAACTGTAGCGAATAATTATATCATGCCTCAAACACGAGGAACCAACAACCAAATTATTACTACAGATGCAAACGGTAACGCACGTTGGGATAGTATCGGTAATTTAATTGATACCATTGCATGGCAAACAAAAGGAAATGCAGGTACAGTAGATGGTATACATTTCTTTGGTACAACAGATAATATTCCGCTCAACTTTAGACAAAACAATCAGAAAATTGCTCGCTTTGATAATATTGGCAGAAACTATTACATAGGAAGAGGTGCAGGCAGTAATCTAGGTGCAGGAAATATTGCTATTGGTGATTCTTCAGGTGCTGCATTTAGTACAAACAATCCATCCGTATTTGTTGGTTACAGAACAGGTGTACGTACAACAGGACTTAATAATACATTTGTTGGTGACAGGGCCGGTGAAAATGTAACAACAGGAGATCAGAATTCCTACTTTGGTTTGTTTGCTGGTAGAAACAACACCGCAGGTAGTTTCAATACAGCAGTAGGTTTAGCTGCATTCGGAAATTCTTCAGGAGGACAAGACAATATTGCTGTTGGTAGACAAACTCTAAACTCAAATTCTACAGGATTTGCAAATATAGGTATAGGTTATCAATCTTTATATTATAATACTACAGGTAATTATAATACTGGTATTGGTTTTCAGGCTATGATAAATCATAAAATGTTTGATTTTAATGTAGCCATTGGAACGCAAGCAATGGAATCAGATACTTCCGGTTACAGTAATGTAGCTGTTGGTTATCGATCGCTACGTCAAAATGTTAATGGTGTTGAAAATACCGCATTGGGTACTGGCGCTATGGAGTTTGGTGGTTCTTCAAATAATAATGTCGCAGTCGGCAGAAGTGCTATGCAGCAATATGGAACATCACAACGCAATGTAGCAGTCGGTTATCAATCACTTACCAGTCAAACTTTTACCAATGGTGGAGTCGCTTATGATGGTTATAATACGGCAATTGGATATCAGTCTTTATTTGCAAATAATCCAACAGCTATCACAAATGCCAACAAAAATACAGCAGTCGGTTTTGAAGCAAGTAGAAATAACACACAAGGCACAAGCAATACAACTGTAGGTACCAGTGCGGCGAGAAGCAATACAACAGGTTCTAATAACGTAGCAATTGGCGATAGTGCGTTATATGCAAATAATCAAAGTGATATAACAGCAGTCGGCACAAAAGCATTGCGAAATAATCAAAGTACTTGGAATACTGCAGTAGGTGCATATTCTTTATATAAAAATACTTCAGGATTTACAAATACTGCTATTGGTTATCGTTCTATGGTTGAAAATATAGATGGTTATAGAAATACTGTTGTTGGTGCCAATACATTAGATAATAATACCAGTGGCTATCAAAATGTAGGGGTAGGGTATTATGTCTTAGATAATAATACACTTGGTAATACAAACACCGCAATGGGTTCTTATGCATTACGTTTAAATACCACATCCAGTCAAAATACAGCAGTAGGACATGAGGCATTGTATTCTCAATCTTTCAATAATGGAGGTGCCGAATATGATGGTAATAATACCGCAGTTGGCTTTCAGGCATTATACAGCAACAATCCGACTGTATTAGGAAATGGTACCCGGAATACGGCTATTGGTTTACAGGCATTATATAACAATTCAATTGGTTACAGTAATACTGCTGTCGGATTCCAGACACAATTAAACAATACAACCGGCTATGGAAACGCATCTTTAGGCGATAATTCATTATCAGCTAACACACTTGGTGCACAAAACGTAGCCATTGGCTTTGCTGCTGCGTACAGTAATACAACTGCATCCAATAATATAGCAATCGGTACAGATGCCATGCGCACTCAATCTTATAATAATGGTAATACAATATACAGTTCCTTTAATATTGGTATAGGAAGGAATGCATTATATAGCAATCAACCTACATCAACAGCAAACGGGATTTACAACGCCGCAATAGGGCATTATTCATTAGAAAATAATACCACAGGATATTATAATGTCGGTGTTGGTACAAGTTCTTTCAGAAGCAATAGTACCGCTACAGATAATACAGGTCTTGGTACTAACAGCGGCTATTATGCAAGTGCTGGTTCTAATACATACATTGGTTCACATGCCGGTTTTGGTGTATCAGCAGCACTTAGTACCGGAAATGCAAATACAGGCGTCGGAAACAGATCATTAGGCTTAGTAAGATCCGGCGTTCAAAATACGGCAATGGGAGATTTTGCATTATACAATCTTTCAGACGGAGACCAGAATACAGCTTTAGGTGCCGGTGCATTAGATTATAATACAACGGGAAACAGAAACACAGGTGTCGGTTTTTGGACAGGCAGAAATGGTTCAACACCTTTTACCGGTTCTGATAATTTCTATGGCGGATATAATTCAGGTAATTTTAATTACACAGGAAGTAATAATACTTTAGTAGGTTCTAATACAAACGTTAATACATCTACACTAACTTATGCAACAGCACTTGGATCTGGTGCCACTGTAAACTGTAGTAATTGCTTGGCATTAGGTGGTAATGCAGCAGCCAACAGAACAAGAGTTGGTATTAATAATAACGTGCCAACGTTTATTTTAGATATTAATGAAATAACAAACACCTATGGTGGAGGAATTGGTTTAAGAACTGGTGGAAATAGCTGGGAACTTTTACATGCAAATACAACTAATTTTTGGTTCAATTATAATGGTGCTTTATCTGCTTGGATTAGTAGTGCAACTGGTGCATACACTGCCGTTTCTGATAAACGTCTGAAAGCAAATATTCGTCCAATGGAATCAATTTTAGATAAAGTGATGAAATTAAATCCATCGAGATATGAATACAACAGAAATAATCCAAACAAAATACAATCTATAGGTTTCTTAGCACAAGATGTACAACCTTTATTTCCAGAAGTAGTAAACAAACAAGAAATCGAAGATCCAAATTCAGAAATGAAAGAAGTATATGGAATTGATTATGCAGGAATGTCAGTAGTAGCCATCAAAGCTATCCAGGAACAACAAAAAATAATCGAAAAACAAAATGCAGATATTGAATTGCTTAAAAAAGAAATGGAAGAATTGAAGCAATTAATTAAAACCAAATAAATTTGCTTTTTAAATTTCAATGTATATATTTGCAACATGACAATAAACAAATTTTGGTGGTGGAACGGTAAACGACAATAGGCTTGTTCTAATTCTGTAACCAAATGTATTATATTAGCTCGCCATAAAAAGCGGGCTTTTTTTATAACATTATTGCAAAATGAGAACCGTCATTGCGAGCGAAGCGAAGCAATCTCGATTTGATTAAGAATGTCCAGAGAAAAAATAAAATAAAAATGAAATACACATTCAATACAACGTATAAAAAAATAATCGCTGATATGCTTACGCCTGTCAGTATTTATTTACGCTTGCGTGCAAAATATAAAAACACCATACTTTTAGAAAGCTCCGATTATCACGGCGATGAACACAATTTTTCCTACATCTGCTTTCAACCAATAGCTGGCTTCAAAGTAGAAAACGATAACTTCTTTACAAACTATCCAGATAAAACAACAAATGAAATTAATCTAAAAGAAAATAAACTAACCGATTGCATAAATAATTTCATAAGCCAATTCAACACTCAACACTCACAACTCAACATTATTGAAAACGGTTTATTTGGCTATATGTCTTATAATGTGGTGCAATGTTTTGAAGATATAAAATTAGAACACACAGATACCGAAATACCGATTGCACAATATTTTTGTTACCGCTACATCATCGCGTTCAACCATTTTAATCATGAATTATACATCGTAAAAAATGATGTTGAAGGTATTGAATTTGATAATACTTCTTTAGATGATATCGAAGCATTCATCAAATACAAACCAATGCAATTAGATGGTTTCGCTGCGGAAAAAGAAAAGTCATCCAATATCAGCAACAAAGAATATTTGCAAATGGTAGAAAAAGGAAAACAAGCATGTTATCGTGGTGATGTTTTTCAAATTGTATTATCACGTCAGTTTCAGCAAAAATATCGCGGCGACGATTTTAATGTGTACCGTGCATTGCGCTCCATCAATCCATCACCATATTGTTTTTATTTCGATTTTGAAACCTTCCGTTTAATGGGTTCTTCACCAGAAGCACAGCTCATTATCAATAATAATAAAGTCACCATTCATCCAATTGCAGGTACATTTCGTAGAACTGGTGATGATGCTAAAGATGCAGCACTCGCAAAAAAGTTGTCTGACGATCCTAAAGAAAATGCCGAACATATAATGTTGGTTGATTTGGCAAGAAATGATTTATCACGTGGAGGCAAAAATACTAATGTGGAAGTCTATCGCGAAGTGCAATATTATTCACACGTTATTCATTTAGTTTCAAAAGTCACTGCAGAAATCGACGAAACTACCAATAAAATAAAGATCATTGGCGATACCTTTCCGGCAGGTACATTAAGCGGTGCACCGAAATACAAAGCCATGCAATTAATAGATACTTTTGAAAATACCAATCGTGGTTTTTATGGTGGTTGCATTGGTCATTTAGATTTTAATGGCGATTTCAATCATGCGATAATGATTCGAAGTTTTATGAGTAAAGATAATACGCTTACGTTTCAGGCAGGTGCAGGTGTGGTCGCAGATTCAGTTCCAGAAAATGAATTACAGGAAGTAGAAAATAAATTAGCAGCCTTAAACAAAGCAATAGAATTAGCAAATACTCTTTAATGCATTAAAAGAAATAAAATGAAAAATGTTTTAGTACTCGATAATTACGATTCATTCACCTATAACTTGGTTCACTATGTAGAATCATTTAACATGCAATGCGATGTGTTTCGCAACGATAAAATTTCGCTCGAAGATGTTAATAGCTATGATAAAATATTATTATCACCTGGACCTGGAATACCAGAAGAAGCTGGCATCTTGCTAGAGTTGATTAAAAAATACGCACCAGTAAAATCAATACTTGGCGTATGTTTGGGACATCAGGCAATTGGACAAGTTTTTGGTGCAGAATTATACAACGTCGGAAATGTTATTCACGGAAAATCTAAAAATACGAAAGTAATTGCTGATGATATTTTGTTTGATGGAATGGATGCCGAATTTCAAAGTGGTCGATATCATTCATGGGCAATTAAAAACGTCAAAACACCTTTAATTGTTACTGCTGTTGACGACGATAATATTATTCAAGCCATCAAACACGAAACATATAATGTTCATGGAGTTCAATTTCATCCTGAAAGTGTTATGACACCACATGGAAAAAAAATTATCGAAAACTGGTTGTTTAAATGTTAGTATTTTTGAAATAAAACAAGAATCTATTTGCTTCGTTGTTTCAAACCCCAATCAAAAGTAAATTCACAAAGTTCAGCACCATCTTTATCGTAACCAACAACAGTAGTTGTAAAATTTATAGGTTTTTTAGATTCTATTGCACCTTCAACAGCTGCTTTTGTTTTTAACCCATCTTTACAAATAAATGTGGTAACACCTTTTGCTTGTTTCATAAATTTTGCAGTGGTGCCAGTTACAAACGTAGACACTGTTGGTTGTACACCTCGACATAACATGACTAAAATTGCACCACTTGCCATTTCTGCTGCCATGCCTAAAACTGCCCAATAAGTAGAACCAAATGGATTTTTATTTAAGTGTTTATATGGAACCGTGACGTGGCATTCTTCTTCATTCAACACAGGAATTTTCATGCCAGATAAACCAGCCATCGGTACTTGAAATGCCATCGCACCTTTAAATAACAAAGAGTTTGTCATAATTTTCACAAACTTTTTTTGTTCTTCTATGTTTAGCATAAATTTATTTTTTTATAAAGATAAACAATTATCAATGCATGCATTGGTTTTTGTGTGTTAAGAATTTATTGATTAAAATAATTTCATAAATCAAACCAAATTAAATACATTTATTAAAATTTTAAATTGAAGACACTCTTGCAATATTTATTTAACGGAAATACACTAACGCAGAAGGAAGCAGAAACAGCTTTGAAAGACATTGCTTCCGCCAATCAAAATGATGCACAAATTGCTGCTTTTTTATCAGTGTATAATATGCGTTTTCCTACCACACATGAAATGATTGGGTTTAGAAAAGCAATGCTTGAACTAGCCATTCCTATAAAATTTAAAGAAAAAAGAATTTTAGATATTGTTGGAACTGGTGGTGATGGAAAAGATACGTTTAATATTTCAACATTGGCTGCATTTGTTTGCGCTGGTGCTGGTGTGAAAGTTGCCAAACATGGCAATTATGCAGTGTCTTCTGTGTCAGGTTCATCTAATGTTTTAGAATTTTTAGGAGTGCAATTCGGCAATACACAAGAGTTGTTAAATCAACAATTAAATACTGCAAATATTACATTTTTACATGCACCATTATTTCATCCAGCAATGAAAAATGTTGCAAATGTTAGAAAAGAATTACAACTAAAAACAATTTTTAATTTATTAGGTCCTTTAGTAAATCCGTGTCATCCAAACGTCCAATTAATTGGAGTGCATAGCGATTTGGTTGGGAAATTATATAAAGAAGTACTAAAAACAACAGAATCAGATTTTGCAATTGTGCATGCATTGGATGGATACGATGAAATCTCGTTGACAGATGACGTGCGTGTTTTTACCAGAAAAAGTAATCATTTGTACAATCCAAAAACATTTAGTTTTAACGTAGTAAAACCAATTGATATTTATGGCGGAAATAATCTGGAAGAAAATGCCAAAATATTTTTATCAATTTTAGAAGGAAATGGAACAGAAGCGCAAAATAATGTAGTTTTAGCAAATGCTGCTTTTGCAATTTCTCTCTATGCACAAAATTCTTATTTAGCTGCTTTAGAAGATGCTAAAAAAAGTTTGTTTAATGGTAGTGCATTAAAATCTTTTGAAAAACTAAAATCAATTTAGAATAAATTGAAAAATAAATCACTTTTTATATTTGATATGGATGGCGTGTTGGTGGACACAGAACCGTTGTATATAAAAATGAATAAAGATTTTTTACGTCAACATAACGCAGTGATTGCAGATGAAGAATACAATCAGTTTATTGGAATTTCTGCAAAAAAAATGTGGTATTATTTGCAAGAAAAATATAATTTGCCATTTTCTATTGATGAATTAATTTCGATGGAAAAGCAAGCAAAATATGATGTTTTGAACGAAACTGATTTAAAACCAATTGATGGAATTGTTGAATTATTAGATGCTTTAAAAAAACAAAATTATAAGTTAGCAATTGCTTCGTCATCTATGAAAAAAAATATTGAACTGATTATTTCAAAAACAAATATGAAACAATATTTTGATTATATTGTAAGTGGTGAAGATGTGCAAAATGGAAAACCTGCACCAGATATTTTCTTAAAAGCAATGCATTATTTTAATGAGCAACCAGAAAATTGTGCGGTTGTCGAAGATGCAAAAAATGGCGTAATGGCAGCAAAAGCAGCCAACATGTTTTGTATAGGTTTTCAAAATAAAAATTCAGGAAATCAGGATTTATCATCAGCTGATAAAATTGTTTATTCTGTGAAAGAAGTAAATTCTTTAATTCTATAATTCACTAATTCTACAATTAATTTATGAATATTCTCGACAAAATAGTAGCTCAAAAAAAGATAGAAATTGAACTTGCAAAACAAGCTGTTTCTATCAAGCAATTAGAACAAACTGAATTTTTTAAACGTTCTACTATATCTATTACTTCTAATATACTGCAAGGAAATTCAACTGGAATCATCGCAGAATTTAAACGCAAATCACCATCAAAAGGAATAATAAATGACACATCAAAAGTGTTAGATGTAGTGAAACAATATGAAATTGCTGGTGTTTCGGCATGTTCTATCCTTACTGATGAATTATTTTTTGGTGGAAATAAACAAGATATTCTTACGGTTAGAAATGAATTAAATGTTCCAATTCTTCGCAAAGATTTTATGATTGATGAATATCAGTTCATAGAAGCAAAAGCAATTGGTGCAGATGTAGTTTTATTAATTGCTTCTATTCTTTCACCAAAACAAGTAAAAGATTTTACAGAATTAGCACGCAGTTTGCAGTTAGAAGTATTGTTAGAATTACACGATGAAACCGAACTAAATCACGTGTGTGACGATGTTCACATGGTTGGTATCAATAACAGGAATTTAAAAACATTTGAAGTCGATATTGAACAATCTATTCGTATGGCTGAAAAATTAGGTAACGATTTTGTGAAAGTTGCTGAAAGTGGAATTTCTTCTATAGAAACGCTGATACACTTTAAAAACAATGGTTTTCAAGGTTTTTTAATTGGAGAAAATTTTATGAAAACAGAAAATCCAGGTTTGACTTGTCAACAATTTATTGAGCAATTATAATCTTATTATTTTATCAAAAGAAATAATTATTTTTCATTTTGCGTGCTTTGGAACATTTTACTGCTTTGCTTTGTCCAGGTAATAATACTTTACGGATACAACTTTTTGAACGACGTGGTCGAGCATCCATTTCATTAGATGAAAACAAGAGTATGGAAGTTAAAAACAGAATTAAAAACTTAGTTTGCATGTAAGGAGTTCTAAAATTTATTTTAAATGTAACCATTTTTTTAATAGTTTTTGTTCTTTTTCAGTAGAATTTTCTAATTTTTCTAGTTTGTAATTTAGTTTTTTGTCATTAGTCAACTCAATCTTGATTGTTTTTAAAATACCTTTTCTCGAAACTAAAACATCAATAGTATCATTTATGTTTTTATGTGCGTAGATTTTTTTAAAATCATCTATGACTCTGAAATTATCAATCGCAATAATTTCATCGTCAACGTTCAAACCACCATCGTATGCACCAAACCCTTTTTCTACTTTTGTAACAACTAATTTTCGTTCTTTATATTGTGTTTCTATACCTAAATAAATGTTATTTTCAATAGTCGTATTTTTTAGTTGAATGCCAATTTTTTCAAAATAAGTTTCAATATTTATTGGCTCAACGCCATAAATAAAATCATCAAAAAATGCTTGCAATGATTGATTTGCTATGGTTTCAAAAGTTGCTTGAATTTCTTTTTCTGTAAAACCAATTTCTGGTTTTGTTAAATATTTTTGATACAATAAATGCATCACATCGTCAATATTTCTTTCGCCATCGGTTGCTTCTAAAATTATAAAATCTAACAACATCGCAACAATCGAACCTTTCGTGTAATAGCTAATTTGCGAATTAATAGAGTTTTCATTTTGGCGATAATATTTCAACCAGGTATCAAAACTCGCTTCTGCTAACGATTGCGTCTGGATGCCAGCGGTATTAAAAACGGTATTTATATTCTGAGCAACAATATCTAAAAAGTCATCTTGCTTCGTAACGCCAGCACGATAACAAATATAGTCGTCATAATAACTTGTCACACCTTCAAAAAACCACAATAATTTCGTGTAATTTTCTTCGTTGTAATTAAATGAACTTAATTCAAATGGTCGAATGCGTTTTACATTCCATAAATGAAAATATTCATGTGCCAATAAACTAATTGGACGCTGATAATTTTTTACATCATAACTCCAACGAATGATATGATTTACAGAAGAATGTAAATGCTCTAAACCACCAAAACTTTTTTCGGTGTTGTGAATAATAAACACATATTCTTTGCAAGGATGCGAACCAAAAATGTTGGTTTCAACTTCAATGATTGCTTTTAAATCGGCAATTAATTTTTCATTATTGCAATTACTTTCTCCATAAATGGCTAATTCGTGCGAAATAGTTGCAGCTGTAAAAAAGTAGGAGACATGATTTCCAATTTCAATTGGTGAATCAATCAATTCATTTATATTTGCTGCTGTTCTCAGCCATTTGTTATTATCTTTTTGCGGTAAAGAAGTAGAAATATTTTTCCAGTATTGATGTGGAATAATTTCAACATCAACTGCGTAGTTTTCAAAACCAGCTAGATATAAAAAAGTAGGCGCACCGTTAATTAATGCATGTGCTTCATCTACAAAATTAGTACGAACCGATTCTTCAAAACAATACGTTTTATAATGAATAATAATCTTATTTTCATTCTGAAGATTTATGTTCCAAGTGTTTTTGTCAATCTTTTCTACTCGTTTAAAATCGGTGAACTGTGAATCACTAACAGAACACCATTCTACAAAATCAATATTCTTCTGAAACTCACGAATTAAATAAGAACCTGGAGACCAAACAGCCATTTTTAAGTGCAATTCTTTTACTTCAATGTCAGAAATATGCATTTCTACTTCAGCATAATGTGTATGCGGTTCTGGAAACGATATAGTGTATTTTATGTTCATTTTTTTGTTTTTATGTTAAGATCTTGAAACAAGTTCAAGATGACCGCAACGTGGTGCCAAGACGCTGTCATGCAGAATTTATTTCTGCATCTACAATTATGTATTACAGTAAATCAACCACCAAATGCATAATGCCAAATGGAATTAAACAAGAAGCAACTACAAAAGTATATAAAATAAATGTTCTTTTTGGTGAATGAAAGTCAACTAAATCGTTATTAAAATTCATATTATCCAGCATCCAAAGTAGCGTGAAGCATAAATTGCAGATAATCGCATAAATTACACCAATAGTGATAGAAATGATGAAAAACGTCCAGTCAAACGTAGTTCCTTTTTTCATCCAAATGTTTAGCAAAATCACAATAAAAACACCAATACAACCAACAATAATATTGTATTTTAGTCTACGCATTTCCCACCAGGTATTGGCTGGTATTTGACTAGGATTTTTTAATATTTCTGTCTGCATTTATATTCAATCTTTTTCATTCAAGGTAGTTAGTTGTTATGACAACTAACGGAAATCCTTTTTTTATCCTATCTTTGTAGCTGTAAAAATAACAAATATGAGCAATTTATCAGCACAACAAATCATCGCTTTAGAAGAAAAATACGGCGCACATAATTATCATCCATTACCTGTTGTTTTAGCAAAAGGAAAAGGCGTGCATGTTTGGGACGTTGATGGCAAACAATACCTCGATTTTTTATCATCGTATTCAGCCGTAAATCAAGGCCATTGCCATCCAAGAATTGTAAAAGCAATGCAAGCGCAAGCAGAAGTGCTTACCTTAACTTCGCGAGCGTTTCATAGTGATTTGCTTGGTGTTTACATGGAATACATCACGCAATTATTAGGTTACGATAAAGTATTACCAATGAATACAGGCGTTGAAGGCGGCGAAACTGCTTTTAAATTAGCACGTCGTTGGAGTTATGATGTAAAAGGTGTAGAAAAAAATAAAGCAGTAATCATTGTTGCTGAAAATAATTTTTGGGGTCGCTCTATTGCAGCTATTTCTTCTTCAACAGATCCTAGTTCTTACGGTGGTTTTGGCCCTTATGTGCCAGGAATTGTAAAAATTCCATACAATAATTTAGTAGCTTTAGAAGAAGCATTACAAGACAAAAATGTAGCTGCGTTTATGGTAGAGCCGATTCAAGGCGAAGCTGGTGTAGTGGTGCCTGATGCAGGTTATTTAACGAAAGTGCGCGAGTTATGTACGAAGTATAATGTGTTGTTTATTGCTGATGAAGTGCAAACAGGTATTGCACGTACCGGAAAAATGATGGCTTGCGACCACGAAAATATTAAACCGGATATTTTGGTATTAGGCAAAGCATTAAGTGGCGGCACAATGCCAGTAAGTGCGGTGCTGGCAAACGACGAGGTAATGTTGTGCATCAAACCAGGCGAACATGGCAGCACGTTCGGCGGCAATCCGCTGGCGTGTGCAGTAGCGATGGAAAGTTTGAAAGTAATAGTAGAAGAGAAGCTGGCTGAAAATTCTGATAAAATGGGTGTGATTTTCAGAACTGAATTGCGTAACTTAAATAATCCAATTATTGAATTGGTGCGTGGTAAAGGTTTACTGAATGCAATGGTAATTAAAACCGGCGAAGAAACAGAACACAACTGGAATACAGATGGCGAACTGGCTTGGAATCTTTGTTTAAAAATGCGCGATAATGGTTTGCTAGCAAAACCAACACACGGAAACATTATCCGTTTTGCGCCGCCATTGGTGATTACCGAAGCACAAATACACGAAGCAGTAAATATCATCAAAACTTCAATTGATCAAACTGTTTCTGTTGCAGTATAATTTAAAAATTTACCATTAAAGTATGATTGCATATAATCCAAAAAGTTGGTTCACATTTATATTTAAACTACACAAAGCCGATACTATTCAACGTTTATTTCCAATGTTGATTTTAATTGGATTGTATGCTGCAGCAATTGTTTTTTTAGAGTTAAATGTTTTTAAATTAAGTAAAGAACATTTGGCTAAGAATCTTACTGTTGTCCATAGTTTACTTGGTTTGGTGCTGTCCTTATTGTTAGTTTTCAGAACTAATACAGCATACGATAGATGGTGGGAAGGCAGACGACTTTGGGGCCAATTGGTCAACTCATCCAGGAGTTTAGCAATTAAATTAGATGCTATTTTTACTGCAGACGACCACGATAACAGAACATTTTTTGCAGAAAGCATTAGCTTATATGCTTCTGTTTTAAGCAGTCATTTAGCTGCAGAATCAACGCGTTTAATTTTAGATGAAATAGAACATCCAGAATTAGAAAATATTGACGAACAAGCACATCACATGCCGAATCAAATATCCATGATATTGATGAATAGAACGCATGAATTATTGCAATCAAAAAAAATAATTCCTGAACATTTATTATTTATCAATAACGAACTGACTTCATTTACAGATGTTTGCGGTGGTTGCGAACGTATTAAAAACACACCGATTCCGTTTTCCTATAATTTATTTATCAAGAAATTTATTTTCTTTTATGTGATGTCGTTTCCGTATGGTTTTGTGTTTTCACTTGGCTATTTTGTGATTCCAGTAATGATGTTTATTTTTTATGTATTGGTAAGTTTAGAGTTAATTGCCGAAGAAATTGAAGACCCATTCAACCGCGATCCAAATGATTTACCAACTAATAAAATTGCTGAAAATATCAACAAAAATGTAAATGAGATATTGCTTTTTCAAAAAAACAATTAACGTTTACACTGATTACTAAATCTTCAAATACAGATATTTGCTTTATCTTACTTTGAGACAGCAGTAAAAAGCAGGCTTATGATTTATATGTGGGTTTGCTTATATTTGGTGTAGGCGAGAATTAGCGATAATGCAATGAAAACAATAATCATAATATTAACATTATTAATTTCCAAAATTGCTTTCTGCGATACAAGCAATTGTTATATAACACGTAGTACTGATACCAATAAAATTATTTACTTAGAACCTAAATTCTTTATTAAGGTAAAAGACATTGATGCATATTTACTATCAATTCAAAATAGCATGGTAATTGACTGTTTAATTAAATCTGACTCATCAGATGCAAAGTCAGTTCGTATAAAATCATTTGAATATACGGTAATTAGAAACAATCATACATTTATAAAAAAAAGAAATCCATCTTATTATTTTAGTGACAGTTTAAAGAATGTAATTCGTTATTTACAGAAAGGTGATAGTGTAGTTTTTGATAAATTCAGCACTAACCTTGATTCACTGAAGAATGTAAAGAGCATACCTATAATAATTACAATTTCAGAAAATTCTATTTACCATTATACAAAAATAGATAGTCAAGTTTTTTCTGTTATAAATTCTATTACTGAATTAAATGAACTAAGAAAAAGAACTAAGTATAGTAATTGTTTTGGTGGCAATGAATATTTTTCTTTCCCTAAAGAATCAGAAGACAAAAGCTACATAAGATATAGCTATGCGTTTTCAAGTAATTATAATGCTAATGAGAATTATGATTATAGCTTTGAATTTAGATACTATTATAAAAGTAAAAAGATAACAGTATTTGATAATCTTAAGAGAAAAGAATACAGTGTTTCAAAATGGATAGAAACAATAAAATAATAAACCTAACCTTATAAGGCACAACTCGTGTCTATTGATTCTACCAATTCATAACTGAATATATAATGCAGCTATTTCGAAACTCGCAATCGCCATGCTTTCCATGCGCCGGTTGACCACAAGGTTAGTATAATTATTAGTGGTTGAAATGGTAAACGAATACAGCGTGCAAGATCAGAATTTAAACCAAAAGCATCTCTGTGTTCTACTAATTGTGCAATGTTGCCTGGGAATACCAGTACAAAAAACAGAGCAACTATCCATCCAACCTGCGTTCGATATTTAGACAGAAAGATTAAAGAAGCACCTAATATAATTTCTACTGCACCAGAAAGCAAAACCACTAAATCTGCATTCATTGGCAACCAAGTTGGTACTTGTGCTAAAAATTCAGTTCTTAAAAAAGTAAGATGACCAATACCTGTGAATATAAGAAAAGCACCTAATATAATACGACCAATATGTTGTGCTGTTGACAGATTTGGTTTAGTTGGTGTGTGGTTTATTTCGGACATGTTAACGTGATTATCATTGAAGTTAAATATTTTTCTTTAGCGATTCAATTTTACTTTTTACTTTTTATTTTTTTCTCTTTCAGCTTTTGCAGCAGCAGCTTTTTCTTTTTTCTTTATACCTTTTTTAAAGAAAATATTGCTTTTCAATGCTTCCAAATTTGCATCTAAATTTTTAGAACTGCTTTTTACATTCACTAAAGTTTGTCCAAGATTGTTCGCCATAGTTTCATCCATAAACAATTTTCCAAGCGTACCTTTTCCTGCATGCATGTTTGATAGCATTCCTTTTAAATCTGCCGTTATATAAACAGCGTTTCCGGCTACTGAATCCATCTTTAGCATAATATCATCTAAGCCAGCCAATTTTTTAGTCATTATCAAATCGTTTTCTTCAATCATTTTACTACTTGGCGAACCTGGTGAAATATTCAATACTTTATTTCCCATCAATCCTTCAGAACCGATGGAAGCACGCGCATCTTTTTTAATATATTTCTGCGTAGTTTTTTCTAACACCATTTTTACTTTAACCAAACTATCGCTTGCAATTTCAATTTCTTCAATAGTGCCAACATTAATACCTGAAAACCGAACATTGTTGCCAACTTGTAAACCGCTGATATCTGTAAACAAAGCATTCAGCGTAATAGTTTTGCTAAACAAGTGTTGTCTATTACCGATAAAATAGATAGCTGCTGCAAACAAAACTAATCCAATCGTTACGAATACGCCGAGTTTTATATTGTTTTTTGCATTCTTATTTTCCATGTATTTTATATTTAATTGTTATTCAAAAAATGAACGAATCCATTTATCTTCTGATTTTATTAATTCATCGTAAGTGCCTTCTGCAGCTGCTTTTCCATCTTTGATTACAATGATTCTGTTTGCAGTTATTCTGGCACATTCAATATCATGTGTAATGATGATAGAACTGGTTTGTTGTTTGGTTTGCACTTCCAAAATCAGTTTGCTTATTTCTTTTGATGTAATAGGATCTAAGCCAGTAGTTGGTTCGTCATAAAGCATAATGGCTGGTTTCAGAATCATGGTGCGCGCCAAGCCAATTCGTTTTCGCATTCCACCAGAAAGCTCTGATGGCATTAGCAAACCAGCATCTGGCAAGCCAACACTTTCCAATCCTTCTTGTATCAATGTGTCTATTTCTTCTAGTGTTTTCTTTTGATCTCTTAACGGAAAAGCAAGGTTTTCGTTCACGGTCATTGAATCATACAAAGCAGCACTTTGAAACAAAAAACCAATATTTTTACGAACTACATTTAGTTCATTATTTTTTAAAGTCGTAATCTCATTTCCCAAAACCTTAATAGTTCCTTCGTCACTATCTAATAAACGAACTAAGCATTTTATTAAAACAGATTTGCCACTACCAGATTTTCCTAACACCACTACATTTTCGCCTTTATGCACCGTAATATTCATATCAATTAATACATGATTATCGCCAAATGATTTGCTTAGATGCTGAATATCTACAATTACTTCTTTTGGATCGAATACTGCTGCTTTTGAATCGCTTACTGCTTGTATTTGTTCTTGTTCTTTTTCCATATTGCCAGTTTATTTTGGTAATAGAATAGAAGTTAATTGTACAGCAACAGCATCTATAATAAAAATGCATAAAGAGCTCAATACCACGGCTGCATTTGCTGATAATCCAACGCCTTCAGTACCTTTGTTAGCATTATATCCTTTATAACAGGAAACTAAACCGATAGAAAATCCGAATAAAATAGTTTTACCACAGGCAGGCAACAAATCGCTATAATCTAATTGGTTAAATACTTGCGTAAAATAGAAACGAAAACCAACATCGCCTAAAATATTAACGCCTAAATAACCACCAATTAAGGCAACAAAATCTGCAAAAATGACTAAAACAGGAATCATCATGGTAGTCGCTAATATTCTGGTAACTACGATATATTTGAATGGATTAGTGCCTGAAACTTCCATCGCATCAATCTGTTCGGTTACTTTCATAGATGCCAATTCAGCACCAATGCCAGAACCTACTTTTCCAGCACAAATTAAGGCAGTAATTACAGGACCAATTTCTCGAATAATAGAAACGGCGATCATACCAGGAATCCACGATTCGGCACCGAAACGCGCTAAGGTTGGTCTGGTTTGTATAGTGAGTACCAAACCCATAATAAAACCAGTTATAGCCACTAACGAAAGCGATTTGTTACCAATCAGGTAGCATTGTTTCATTAGTTCTTTAAATTCATAAGGTGGTATCACCATCGATTTGAAGAAATTTCCTGCAAAACGCGTGATTTCACCAATTTCTTTGAAGAACTCGCCAAATTTGCCAGAAGAAAATATGAAAACGTTGCTGTCTGGTGATTTGGCTGGTAATGTTGCCAGTTTAGATTCACTCATAGTACACTCATTTATTTACACAAAGGTGTTGCTTAAATGAATGACAAGCGTTACGCTAAAAGTATATTATGTTACATTATTTACTGTTTTCTGAAAGGTAGGAAAGTATAAATGCTTCGGAAATACAACTTTTCTAAAGTTCATAACTTTAGAAAAGTTTTTGTGGCTAGAGTTTTCCGAAGGATCACTCGTGTCTATAGATTCTACCAGTCTCTGACTGGATTTGCAAGGCAGTACCTTCAAATTACTAATGCTAAAGATTTAGAGAAATAGATTATTCTAAATTAATCTTCAAATACAGGTATTTGCTTTGTCATACTTGCCTGAAATGCTGACATTAAATCGTTAGAATAAAAATGTGCTGCATTCCAATTCGCCATATATTCTAAACTTTCATTCACCGTATGATCTCGTGCGAAAATTATATTTCGTTTGGAACCACGAACAGACAATGGTGATTTACTGGCAATTAATTCAGCTATTGACGTAACAGCTTTTAATAACTCGGTTTTGTTTTCAAAAACATTGTTTACTAAACCACATTTCAATGCTTCATCAGCAGATAAATTTCTGCCAGTGTAAGCTAATTCACGTGTCATTCCATCTGAAATTATTTTCGGCAAACGTTGTAAAGTGCCAATGTCTGCTACCATTCCTAAGTCTATTTCTTTAATACAGAAATATGCATCTTTTGTGCAATAACGCATATCTGTTGCCGAAATCATATCTAAGCCAGCGCCAATGCAACCACCATGTATAGCAGATAAAACTGGTTTTGAAATCTTTTCAAAAGTGGAAATGATATCTTGAAAATCGAGTAATAATTTTCTGAATTTTTCCCGTTTTCTACCGTCGCATTTGTCGTTCGTTTTTTCATTCGTTGACATTAACATGGTTAAATCAATTCCACCACAAAATAATTTTTCACCAGCACCACTAAAAATGATGGCTCTAATGGCTGGTGTTTCATCGCAATGAAATAATGCTTTTTTTAATTCTATCCACGATTCTTCGTTCATAGAATTTGCCTTTTCTGGTCTATTGATGGTTAAGTGCGCTACTTTATTTTCCACTGTAAGCGTTAAGTATTTCATTTCCATATTAAATTGTTTTTTTTTAAAATCCAATAGCTTTTATGTTTAATTATTGCTTTTCTAGTTCATCACTTTCGTCCTTAAAAATCCTTTTTATTGTTTAGTTCGGATATTAAGTCATATTGAATTCTTCCACACTGTATCTTCCTAATGGAAAAAAAAATAATCCTACAATAAATGAAAAGATAAAAACACTCAAAAACATAAGATCAGAAATATTGTGATAAATTTTTAAATAAGCAGCAAGGCAACAGGTTGGCAACAGAATCAATATTCTGAATTTTCTGTTAGTTTTAATAAATGAAGTAACAATTTTTTTTTGAATAAAGTCATTTCTGTGAAACTCACATTCAAAATTTCCTTTAACTAAGTTTATGGATTGAATACTCAATTTATATACATTATTGGTTTCGTCTTTAATAATATGCTCACTTTTTGTTTTTGTATTTCTGCTTTCAATTATAAGCTTGTCGTTGATGAATATTTTTTCTTTACCATTAAAACATGAACACCAATATTTAATAGTATTTATTTCATCGTTGTAAATGAACCACATGCCATCTAATAGACTGATTCTTGATGAATTTGGAAGCTCTTTCATATTTATACTTGTTGCAACTCATCGCTTTCATGTTTAAAAATTCCTTTGTCGTTTAGTTTAGAATAATAGACCATTGCTTTTGCAATTTGTGTTGCAGTAATTGATTTATATTTTTTCAAACCACCAATCATCAACGCATCAAAAACAGGTGCCAATTTTTGCGCAATACCTTCGCCAGTTCTGCTTTCTGCACGTTCGCCAATTATTAAACTTGGTTGCAAAATATGAAACGCACCAAAATTTAATTTGCTTACTTCTTCTTCTAATTCACCTTTTACTTGATTATAAAAAATCATGGAATTTTTAGAAGCACCTAATGCAGTTATCAGCAAATAGGTTGAAGTACCGTTTTGCTTTGCCAATTGCGCTACTTTAAATGGATATTCAAAGTCAACTTTTTTAAATGCTTCTTTCGATCCGGCAACTTTTATGGTAGTTCCTAAACAACAAAAAACAGCATCGGCTTTTATTTCTGCGGTATAATCATCTAATTTATTAAAATCAACCAAAACTTCTTTCAGTTTAGAATTGCTTTTACCTAATGATTTTCTTGTCAATACAATTACTTTTTCAAAATAAGTATCAGCCAATAATTGTTCTAAAACCAAACCACCAACCAAACCTGTGGCGCCAACTAATAATGCAGTTTTCATAATTTTTTTTATCAAAATTAAACAATATTTCACTTAATACTTAATACTTATTACTTTTGCCTATTATGATTCTATTCGCAGATTCTGGTTCTACCAAAACAAGTTGGTTGTTATACAATCCAACCGATAAAACAAAAACATATTTTGATACACTTGGCATCAATCCAACCGTGCAAAGCCACGAAGAAATTTTGCAAAAGATACATACCAATCAAAACCTACTAGCCATTGCAGCATCTGTTGAAAGTATCCGTTTTTATGGTGCTGGTTGCTCTAGTGATGAAAGAAATGCGTTGGTTGAAAATGCATTGAAAACTGTTTTCAAAAATGCAAAAAACATCAATGTTGACCATGATATGAAAGCTGCTGCCATTGCTATTTGTGGCAGCGAACCAGGTATTGCCTGTATTTTAGGAACAGGTTCTAACTCTATTTTTTATGATGGTGAAAATCTAACTGAATCGTACGCAGGCATTGGTTATGTATTAGGCGATGAAGCAAGCGGCGCGTATTTCGGCAAACAAATTCTGCGCGATTTTTTATATCATTTATTGCCTGAAGAAATCAATCAGCATTTAATAGATGAATACAAAGCAGAGAAAAATGCTATCTTTCAATTAGTGTATAAAGAAGCTTCGCCGAATCGTTATTTGGCGAGTTTTGCGCCAATATTATCAAAATTCAGAGAAACTGATTATGTAAAAGTAACACTGCAACGTGGCTTCACCGAATTTTTTGATTTTCACATTTCATGTTTTGAAAATTATCAGGAATATCCAATTGGATTTGTTGGTTCGATAGCCATTAATTTTAAAGAAGAATTACAGCAAGTAGCAACTGATTTTGAATGCACTATCGGCAAACTCGTAAAAAATCCGATTGATGATATTGCTGATTATTTTATTAGTCAATAGTCAATGGTCAATAGGCATTGGATATACTTTTATCATAATTCATAACTCACAACTCACAACTAAACTTTGCAAGACATAGAACCATATTGGAAATGGCGCGATTTTTACACCGCAGAACAAGACGACAAATCACCGTTCTTTGGTCGTGAATACAGTGAGTTTCAATACACCGAAAAAATTTATAATTACTACATTCATCCACAATGGGATTTTTTTGGTAGCGAGACATTATACCTTAAATTAATTTATTGCGATTACAAAAAAAACGCTGCAGTTATTGAATTCATTGGTGAATGGAATGATTGCATAGCAAATGACATTATGTTTTTAAAGCGTGATTTTATAGATGTATTGATTGACAATGGTATCAATAAATTTATTTTAATTGGTGAAAATATCTTAGAGTTTTTTGGTACAGGAAATGATTATTACGAAGAATGGTACGAAGATATTAAAGACGAAGGTGGTTATATCATTGCCATCAATTTGCGTGAGCATATTATGGAAGAAATGTACCAAAGTAATATTCATCAGTACATCAACATCAACAAAGCATACAACGATATTAATTGGCGAAAATACAAACCGTTTCATTTTATTAATTACATTGACGATTTATTGATTAAAGTTATTTCCTAATTTTACGCTATGTCAAAACTATTTATCGTTCCTACGCCAATAGGCAATTTAAAAGACATCACCTTTCGTGCGATAGAAGTATTAAAATCAGTAGATTTAATTTTGGCAGAAGACACACGTACGTCTAAATTTTTATGTCAGCAATATCAAATTGAAACGCGTTTACAGGCATACCACAAAGACAACGAACACAAAGTAGTAGATAACATTGTGCAGCAAATAAAATCAGGCACTACCATGGCATTGGTTTCCGATGCAGGCACGCCAGCCATTTCCGATCCGGGTTTTTTATTAGTAAGAGCATGTTTAAAAGAAGAAGTTGAAGTAGAATGTTTGCCTGGTGCCACTGCATTTGTGCCTGCCTTAGTAAACTCTGGCTTTCCAACCGATCGTTTTATTTTTGAAGGATTTTTGCCACATCAAAAAGGCAGACAAAAACGCTTGAAAGAATTGTTGGAAGAAACAAGAACCATTGTTTTTTACGAATCACCGTATCGCTTAATAAAATTATTAACCGAATTAAAAGAATATTTTGGCGAAGAAAGAAAAGTATCTATCAGTAGAGAATTGACAAAAAAATTTGAAGAAAATTTTCATGGAAACGTAGTTGAAGCAATGCTGCATTTCACTCAAAAAGAAATTAAAGGTGAAATTGTTTTAGTGATGGAAGGAAAAAACATAGATGAAACGATTACCAAAACAAACAAAGAGAAATACGGTAAATAATCAGCGATAATTATGCAAGACTTACTTTCAATTCAAACGCAAACTATTTCAGCAGTAATAAAAGCAGCGGCTTTTATTCAAGCTGAAATTGGAAAAATAAACAACAGCGATATTGAAACAAAAGCATTGAATAGCTTAGTGACGTACGTTGATAAAAATGCCGAATTGATTTTAGTAGATGAATTAAAAAAGATAATTCCGAATGCTACCTTTTTAACGGAAGAAAATACTATTGAACAAACGCAAGGCGAGTGGCAATGGATTGTGGATCCGTTAGATGGAACCACTAATTTTATTCATCAAATTCCTATATTCGGAATTTCCGTTGGGTTAAAACATAACGATGAGATAGTAGTTGGCGTAGTATATGAAGTCAATAAAAATGAATGCTTTTATGCGAGTAAAAATAACGGCGCGTTTTTAAATGGAAATAAAATTGCTGTGTCCGAAACAGTAGCATTAGCGGATAGTTTGGTGGCAACTGGTTTTCCATATTATGATTTTGGGAAAGCAGAAAACTATTTAAATACGCTGCGATTTTTAATGAAAAACACACGCGGTATTCGTCGCTTAGGTGCTGCATCTATTGATTTATGCTACGTTGCTTGCGGTAGATTTGATGTTTTCTTTGAATACTCACTTGCGCCTTGGGACGTTGCTGCTGGTGCTTTGATTGTGCAGGAAGCTGGTGGCAAAGTCACAGATTTTTCTGGTGCTTCAAATTGGTTATTTGGCAAAGAAATCATCGCAAGCAATACTGGAATTGCAGATGAATTTTTAGATATAATCAACGATAATTTTTAAGCGTACTCTTTATCTTTAAAGAAGTTTTCCGCAAAATGATAATCATTCAAAAATGATGGATGAAAATCTTTCTTGAAAAAGCTGAAATATTCTTTCACTAAATCACCATGTAAATCCGAAAACAAACCTGTGGCAAAATCATAAAATTGCTTCGGTAGTTTGGTAAGTTTTAAGTGTTTTCTGTCTTGATACATTAACATCATCGTACCAATGCTTAAATAAAAATAGAGTAATGCTGTAACAATTGGCATCAAAGCAGCACGTTTAATATGTTCGTCTTTATCTACTTTTTGAAACACATCAAACGCTACATTTTTATGTTCAATTTCTTCGGCAGCATGCCATTGAAAGAGCTCAGCCATATCTTTAGGAACAATATTTTGGTTCAGTTCAACATGCTCAAAAAGCGCATGACCAAACAACGCTGTAAAATGTTCCAGGCAAACCGTTGCTGTCAAATCGATGTTGTTGATGCGTGTTCCTTCTATTTCAATTTTTGCAATTACTTTGTGTAGCAACTTATCAATATGATTTTCGTAACCTTTTATGATGTAGCCGTTTTCGTCTAAAATTTTCCAGAATTTTTCATGCATCGCACTGTGTACACCTTCTTGTCCGCAGAAATTACGTACTTGTTTTTTCAATTTATCATCAGTAATTTCTTTTTGATGTTTCAAAACCGAATTCACAAAAAAGCGTTCACCAGTTGGAAACACAATATGCAGCGCATTAATAAAATGCGTACTAAAAGGATTGTTTTTATAATAAAATCGTGGATTGTCTTTATTGAAAATAAAATTAACTCGTCGCACTTTTATTTCTTCGTGATTATATTTTTTTTCTGGTGAAACGGTTTTCTTTGTTGCTGTTGCTGACATAAATATTTCTTTCGTTAAAAATCTAATTACTAACTACTAATTACTCATTACTATCAAGCATAACTTTTTCCTTTCAATAATTCTTCTGCTAAATGATAATTATCGATTTGGTCTGGATGAAAATCTCTTCTAAAATATTGTCCAAATTGAGACGCTAATGTGCCGCCAAAACTCTCTCTAAATCTCGATAAAAACTGAAATGCATGTTTTGGAATATCACTTCTTTTTACATCTTTATCTTGAGCAGTAAGCATCACCGTACCAAGACCTAAATAAAACCAAAGGCCCCAAGTAGCAATCAGCATACCGCTGATGCGCAATGCATAACTATCATCTACTTTTTTCAAAACATCAAACGGAATAGCTTTATGTTCAATTTCTTCAGCGGCATGCCACATGAATAAATTCTTCATTTCTTCAGGCATTTTTTCGGTAATGTCTTTGTTGATAATACCACTTTCAGCCAACATAGCCGTGTAATGTTCAAGAGCAACTGTAACACTAAGTGCTACTTTGTTGCCGATATTATTTTTTTTAAATGTTTTTCTTGCCCAAGTTTCTAAACCATTCCACGCAGTTTTACGAAACACATCTACAAATTTCATCGGTTGCAAATCTTGCGATTCCATGATGTCCCAAAATTTTTGATGCTCTGCATAATGCGTACCTTCTTGTCCAATAAAATTATCAACGCGTTTTCTTAATTCAGGATCATTTTTATAAACGTCAGCAAAAGCTTTCACACTTCTGATAAAAAACTTCTCACCATCCGGAAATGCCAGGTGTTGCGCATTCATAAAATGTGTTGCCACCGGATTGTCATTATACCAATGCTTTGGAAAAGGTTTCTCAAATTTGAAATTTACTTTTCTAATCTTCGCTTCCGGTTTTGCTGTAAGTGTAGTAGCCATATCTTTTTGTTTATAACTCGAAATTACGCAACATTATGACAGGTTGGTATAAACAAGAGATAATTAGTGCTAATATACTCTGACAGGGTTCAAAAACCTGTCAGAGTTTGCATTTAAAAATGTATATTTATTTTAGAGAAGTAGTTTTTCATTAACTAAAAAAGTAACTATGTATTATCGTTTTGTATGTTTTCTGTTTCTATACCTGACAATAGGTCGAATAAGCGCAATAGATAGTTGTCGTTCATTATTTAAAAGTAAAGTAGAATTTAATCTTTCAACTGTGAATTCTTTATTTTTAGAAGGAGATAAATATATCACTCTAAATATATCGGTAAATAATAAAGTGCAAAACATTGTTGTTTCTATTGATGATTATTTATGGACAGAATATAAATTTGGAGATTTTAGTAAAAAAGAGATATACAAAGACACGCTTTATAAAGATATAATTGCAAAATATGTAGAAGTACAAAATCCAAATTATTATCAGAAACATACTATTTCAATAAAGCAATTAGCAATACTAAATAATATGAGCACTTGCCAAGTGATAAAAAAATATGCACCCAAAAACTTCATTACCACAAAAGATAAAAAGCTGGTGAATACTTTAATATACTATTTCCTAAATAAATTAATTGTTGTTGCAATTGATGATATTAGCGGTCGTCCTGTTATAAATTTAAATAGAATACCTACACCTAATTAGTCACCCTTGGCTCTCGTAAGTTTAGTGAAGCGTAACTCTTGCCTTTGGTTTCTAACCAACAAACAACCACACCGTAACAAGCACAAAGGTATATACGCATACAATCACACAAATCAAACCTATCATAGTTCAGACAACCATAAAAAAACGAGACCACTCACACTCTGGTGCATGCCTTCATAGTATGTGATCTGTGTCTACTGATAAAACCAATCTCAGATTGGATGTATAAGGAATCACAAGTAAACATCACCGTTATATACATCAAACTCAAAGGCGAGATTATTTCAGGCATCTGATAAAAAAATTAAAACTAAAAATACTATTCAAATTATATTTATATATTAGCATCATGAAAACAAACATCAAATTTTTGCTTATTGTTGCATTTGCATTCCTTATTTTTTCCTGTAACAAAACCAACGATAATGCCACACCACCTGTTTTAACCACCACTGCCATTAGTGCCATAACAGGTACGACAGCTATGAGCGGAGGTACGATCAGCAATGATGGTGGAGAAGCTGTTACTGCAAGAGGTGTTTGCTGGAGTACCACTCCAAACCCTACGGTTAGCAATAGTAAAACTACAGATGGTACAGGTATCGGTACGTTTAGCAGTGCTATTACAGGGTTAAACACAAATACTACCTACTATATTAGGGCTTATGCTACTAATAGTGCAGGTACATCATACGGAAATCAACTTAGTCTTGCTACCACCTTTGTTTGCGGCGGTAATATAACTGACATAGACGGAAATGTATATGAAACGGTAAGTATTGGCAGTCAATGCTGGATGAAAGAAAACCTTAAAACATCAAAATATAATGATGGTGCAAATATTCCTACCGGATTAAGCATTGCTGATTGGATTTCAACTACCAATGGTGCCTATACTATGTATAATAACAATCCCATAAATGACACTATTTATGGTAAATTATACAATTGGCACGCAGTAAACACCGGCAAATTAGCTCCGGCTGGATGGCATGTACCCACCAATGAAGAATGGCAAACTTTAACTAACTACTTAGGTGTCAATCCTGGCAATAAAATGAAAGACACTACTTTATGGGTACATTACTTAGGTATTACGAACACCAATAGCAGCGGTTTTACAGCGCGTCCTGCAGGTATCAGGGATGAAAATGGAACGTACATTAACAAAGGACAGACTGCTAGTTTCTGGACTTCTACGGAGCATGTCTATGCACGCCATGCATTGCATGTCTTACTGGGTTACAATGTTTCTGGTACGGGCACTTTCTGGGATAAAGATGAAAAGGGCTTTAGTGTTCGTTGTATCAAGAATTGATTATTTTTAGAATTTTTATGTTTGACTTACTTTGGTTAAAAGAGTTTGAAACTTTATAAGCACAAACCACTAAACCACAGTTAATTTGACGAAATACTAACTCTGGTGCGAGTGTTCCGAAGGATCACTCTTGTCTACTGATTCAGCCGGTCTCTGACCGGAATTATAAATCACACCATCAACCCTCACATAAATCAGAGTTCAGACATTCCATCCATTAATACTAATGCAGACATAAATCAACATGTTTACGGTTTAGAAAAAAACCAAAACCTATACTTCTGCATTTATAGTTCAATTTAAATTGACCGTTTAATCAATAAAACGACCGTTTAATCATTTAGTTAAAAGTTTAAATATTTTATTTTAACTTTATACGTATCGTTTTATATAGTGTATGGGAAAAATATCTGAAATAAAAATAGAACACAAAAGCACTGAAGAATTTCATCCTTTTGAAAATATTGCTTTGGCATTTTCAGGAGGCGGTTATCGCTCATGTGCTTTTAGCTTAGGCACACTTTCATACTTACAACATCTGAAAATAAATGATAATCCAGTTCTGGAAAACGTAAAATATATTTCATCGGCATCAGGTGGCACTATTACAGCAGCTTTCTATACCTTATGCAATGCACAATATAAAAATGATAAGGAAATTAAAGACTTTTCCGGTTTTTATAATAAGTTGAAGAATACACTGAAGGATGACAAATTATTAGAAAATGCCTTGAAGAATCTGAATAACGAAGACGACTTCTGGACAAATAATAAAACAGATAAAAACAAGAATATTATAAATGCTTTTGCAAATGTATACAACAGCGACTTGCTATTTAATGAAGCAACGATTGGAAACGTTTTGAATAATCATACATCACATTTAGAGCAAGTATGTTTTAATGCCACTGATTTTTATGCAGGCTTACATTTTCGCCAGCAGTTTTTACTACAACCTTTGCAAACACCAGGCTATAATCCGTATTTCGGAAACAAATATGCACGTATAGAAAAGCAGGACATTTTAAATAAAATAAAACTGGCTGACATGCTCGCTGCTTCGTCTTGTTTTCCGGCAGGTTTCGAACCTATTATCTTTCCGGATGATTACACGCACAAAGCACTAAATAAAAAAGACCTGCAGGCTGCTATGATAGTAGAGCCGCAAAATGCGAGTATAGAATCACAAATAAATGCAGATAAGAAAACGGTTGCATTAATGGATGGTGGTATCGCAGATAATCAGGCATTACACAGCATGATAAGGGCACACAATGAAAGAGTAGAGAAGAATCTGATAGCATCACCGTTCGATTTGATGATTGTAAACGATGTAAGCACGTATTATACAACGCCATTCCAACCGGAACCGGAAAAATCGAATAAGCTTTTGAGAGTGCTTACATTAAAAAGATTAAAATTAATTGCAATATTGTTGGTCGCAATCTCAGTATACTTATTTACACGGCATTGTTCGGCCGCATTAATTGCAGCCACAGTTTTAGCAACAATAAGTCTCACTTTTTTAGGATTATATACATTTGTTTCAGTAAAACTCTTTGGATGGAAATCTCTTTTTTTCCAAAAGAAAGAACTGCAAAAAGATACAGGTTTTAGTTTCAGGGAAAACTTTTCACCGGAAGTAGTCGAGCTGATTACAAAGTATTTTAATTCTACTCGCTTGTCGGTATTTTGGGCATTGATAAGCAACAGATTTAATTCTGTTATTCAGCTCAATACAGAGATTTTTATGAAAACCATTCGTTCTTTAATATATGATGACTTCTTTTCGTTGGAGGAAAATAATAAACTATGTAAGGCAAATCGTATTTACGATTTAAGCAAAAGCAACATAAAACAAATTGAATATAAATACGAAAAGTATTGGGTTCCTTATTTCAAAAAAACAGACCCAACTTTCAATAGGTATAGATTATTTCCTACAACTGAAATAATGGATATTGCAGAAAAAGCTACTGCAATGCCAACAACCTTATGGTTTGATAAAGAAGAAACAAAGAAAGTACAAATGCTAAACGACGTAATTGCTACAGGACAATTTACTACTTGCTACAGTTTAATAAGATACATCATAAACCTAAAAAAGAGTAAAGCGTATGATTTATTATGCCCAACTGAAAAACAAAAGATAGAGTATACAATGATAGCATTACTCGATGACTGGGAAAGATTTAATCATGTCAATCCGTACTTTTTAGTATAAGTAATAAAATATAAACCATATCCTATGACACAAAATAAAAAACCACCATTCAGAAAACTAAAGGGCTATGCTTTCGACCCTTCCTTATCTGACAGAATTGACACTGCGTTTATCAACAACATGGTCTATAAAGTTACATGGGAAGATAATTTAAAAGAAGGACCCATTGGCGATTATATAGAAGTGATAGATTACGACCCTACTCTTAAAAAGTTTTATAAACCGGTCGATTTAAATAGTCAGTACATACTGGCACAAGACGGCTTGGAACCAAGTGAAAGTAATCCGCAGTTCCACCAGCAAATGGTCTATGCTGTTGCCATGACAACCATAAAGAATTTTGAAGACGCCTTAGGCAGACCCATATTGTGGTGTCAGAGAAAATTAAAAGGAAAAGAAATACAAAAAGGAATCAAACCTAAAACGTACACCAGATATGTAAAAAGATTGCGTATATATCCGCATGCTTTTCGCGATGCCAATGCCTATTATAGTCCGCAAAAAAAAGCATTGCTCTTCGGTTATTTTTCATCGCAGCCAGCTGAGCCGACATTGCAAATGCCAAACTCACAAATTTTTACCTGTTTAAGTCATGACATCATTGCACACGAAACAACACATGCAATACTAGATGGAATTTATAATAACTATATTGATGATACCAACCCTGATACATTGGCATTTCATGAAGCATTTGCAGACATAGTTGCCTTGTTTCAGCATTTTACATTTCCCGAAGTGTTAAAACATCAGATAGCAAAAACACGTGGTGACTTAACTTCTCAGAATTTGTTAGGACAATTAGCACAGGAATTTGGTTCAGCAATTGGTAGTTATGGTTCTTTGCGCGATGCGATTGGTTATATAGATAAGGAAACAAAAAAATGGAAACAAAAAGAACCAGATGGCGACGAATACCAAACGCTTACAGAGCCGCATGCAAGAGGATCGATATTAGTATCTGCCGTATTTGAAGCATTTCTTACTATTTACAAAAGCCGTGCAGCAGATTTACTCCGAATTGCTACAGGCGGTACTGGTATATTGCCACAAGGCGAACTGCATCCTGATTTGGTGAATCGTCTTTCAATAGAAGCTTCTAAATCAGCAGGGCATATTTTAAAGATGTGCATTCGTGCAATCGATTATTGCCCGCCGGTAGATATTACGTTTGGCGATTATTTACGCGCCATTATTACAGCAGATACTGATTTAGTCGCAGATGATAATCGTGATTACCGATTGGTATTTATCGATGCATTCAGGAGAAGAGGTATTTATCCTACAGGAATAAAAAGTCTTTCGGTAGAAAGTCTTCGTTATGTTGAAACAGAAAATGGCAACCTCGGTCCCTTGTTTAAAATAATTGCCTCTTTCTTACGCGAGTTTAGCAGCGAAATTATTTATGCAGATGCGGTAGAATCACATACTAAACCAAAGAAGAAAATAATCAAAAAACAATCAAATCAATCAAAGGAATATTATAAATCATTAGAAGAAGAAAATGAAGAAGAAGGACATGACACAAGGAAAGAAATATTTGAAATTACACGCGATTATATTGTAGGACGATTTGATCATCCAACAAAAAAAGAGTTATATGGCTTGCACAGACGCTTCTTTGGTAAGTTTATGGGCTCCGATGAATTTCAGAAAATAACAGGATTGGTATTTAACATGAATTGGAAAGATTATGGAATTAATACATCAAATTCTTATGGTTCAGAAGGACCGTCTTTTTGGGTACACGGCTTAAAGCTTGCCTCACGCGTTGGACCAGGCAGTAATAAAAGTAATCAGATTATTTTGTCACTTACACAAAATGCAGGAATAAGAATTATAACAGATAAAGACGGAAATAAAAGTATAGAAACATTTGTTCCTGGTGAAGCACAAAAACTAAAGAAAAATGAATTTATAATGACCGGTGGCGTTACATTAATTTTTGATTTAGATACTTTAAAACTCAAATATGCCATCAGCAAACCATTGTTAGATATTAATTCATTAAAAGCAGGACAGATGCCACGTATTAATGAAAAGAAAGTATGGCAATTACACGATTATTATAATACTGGTTTTGCCGGTACTTATAATGCGCATTTTAGTGTAGGTAAACAAAACTCAACATTCGAACCTTTTTCTTTTTTACACAACCATTAAAAATAATTGTATGGCAAAGCGAACAACTTCTAAAGTAAATAAAATAAAAGTGAGAATGTACCGCGTAGGTACCGGCGATTTCTTTTTGCTGCAATTTAAAAAAAGTACAAAAGTTACTTTTAATATGATGATAGACTGCGGTTGTATTAGCGCAGGTAAAAATGATTTTCCGGAAAAGATGGATGATTTATATGAGCAAACAAACGGAGTGATTGATTTATTGGTAGTCACACACGAACATGCAGACCATATAAATGGATTTGAAAAATTAGCCGATTATTTTAAACAATATATGCAGGTAAAAAAAGTCTGGTTTGCATGGACGGAAGAAGATGAGAAATGGGCAAATGCTTTCAGGAAAGAACATTCGGAAGTAAAAATGGCTCTTAAAGAAGCAACTCGACAATTGAACGAGTCATTGAAAGATAAAAGCTTTGCTGCTATGTATGAAGATGATTACAATGGAGCCATGATGCTGCATGCAACTGAACATTTTGTAAACTCACTTTCAGGTATAAATGAATTAAACTATCATGTAAATTTAAATACGGCTAAGATTCCGACAATGGAAGATATCCTTAGGAAATTTGAAGTAATAAAGAAAGATACTATAGTAGAATTTTATGAACCTGGCAATTGCATAGAAGACCTGGTAGGAGCCGAAGGTATTCGTTTTCTTGTAATGGGACCACCTAAAAATAATGAATACCTGAAAGATGGCAAAGGCATGAAGTTGGAAGAAGAAGGATATGAGAAACGAGAAAAAAAGAGTACACTCGAAATGGCTTTCATCAATGCGTTTAATAAAGATAGCAAGGTAGATAGCGATTTATTGCCATTCGAAGAAGAATATGTACTTGAACTTGATAAAAATCACGAAGTAAAAGAAAATTATTTCAATAAAAAGAACAATTGGCGCAATATTGAAAATGAATGGCTGTTTAGTGCAGGTAGTCTTGCACTGCGTCACGAAACTAGTATTAATAATACAAGTTTAGTACTAGCTATACAGTTTATGGATACCGAAAAAATTTTACTTTTTCCAGGCGATGCGGAAAAAGGAAATTGGCTAAGCTGGCATGATAATCTCAATTGGACAATAAAAGATAAAAACAACAAAACAATTACGGTAGATGCAACGTACATTTTAAATAACACCGTTTTTTATAAAGTAGGACACCACTTATCGCAGAATGGAACAGCTAAAAAATATGGTCTGGAGCTAATGACAAATGATGAGTTGGCTGCTATGGCAACCTTAGATTTTAAAAAAATAAACTCAGGATGGCTTAACACCATGCCAAACGATTTAATCGGAGAAGAACTGATACGAAAAACAAAAGGTAAATTATTATTATTAGGAGATGCGGAGAAAATTCTTAAAAATATAATGACAGACAGAGTGAGGATTAGTAAAACAAATCTTGCAACATTTAAACGGCTGAACAAAGCGTTTGACGGTAAAGTATACATCGACCATGAAGTGAGTGCATAATCACTATATTCAATATCATTTTTACACAAAACTAATCTCAGCGAAGTCTTCTCAATTGCTCGGCGAATATCTACGTCTTCGCCGCATCGTGCCTAAAGTTTGTAACTTTAAAAAAAATTATAATAAAATCACCACTCCATATTTTAACATACTATGTTAAAATAAGCAAAAACACACAACAGCAAATCCCTAGCTGATAGTTGACCTTATTTTACGATCATCACCTTTTGCATCCAGTTGTCTTTTCCGGAAGTAATATTGATCAGGTAAATACCATCAGATAAATTGCTTTCATCTACGGTAATAATACTCTTCTCTGAATGGTTCACATTGTTTTCAAACAAAGTACTGCCTTTCAGATCCATTACTTTCACAGAAATCGGGTAGCTGCCTTTAGATTCAAAATGGATCGTAAAATTTCCGCTGCTTGGATTTGGATAAATTTGCAAGCTGCCATCCTTTGTGCTATTATTTTTTGCAGCTAAAATAAGGTTCGTAATTTTTGTAGTGGCTGTATTTGTTTTGATAGGCAAATTATAATCAAAATAAATATCAGCCGAGTTTTTTAAACTATCACCAACAACAAGGTTGCTTCTTGTTTTTATTTTGAAAGCAACATAACCGTATTTATTAGGATCTGTAAATGGTAAATTAATATTATCAAATACAAACTGCACTTTATTGCCATTACTAATTAGCGTTTTGCAACTGTGCGATGTTGAAGTGATTTCTAAAGTTGAAATATCAAACTTAGCCAAATCAATAAAATCAGTAACAACTACATTTTCTGCATTGGCAGTTCCTGTGTTTTCAAAACGAATTAAATAATTTACAAAATCTCCAATAATATCTGGTGTTACCGTGTTTCCTTCTAAACAAGTTTTATCATTCGGATCGATACTGCCGACTACGGCGTGATAAATGTTTTGATAATTATTTTTGATATACTCATCTCTTGCACTGTCTGCTAATGACAGGTAAACTGACAAGTTTAATATATCGCCTACGTTTACTGGCGGATTGTCGGTTGGCGCATTTGTACGCATAGTTACAATTATCTCACGCTTTTCAAAAGGAACTAAATTAGTAAACCCAAAAGTAACAGAACCTGGTGCAGTGTTTATTGGAATTGCAGTTGCTGATATATAATCCTGGTAATTTTCATTGTACATAAATTGAATGGTGCCACTTTGACTAGTATTGCCATTGTTCTTAAAGATAATTTTATATGTTGCATCAGAAAAACCAGGACGAGCTGCACGAATCGGAATGACGGTAACTGACAAATCAGTATTCGTTCCGTTTGGTGTGATGCAAAAAGATGCAGGAATTGTATCAATCGGCAAATTTATTATTACAGTACTTGGTGTTGAAATGAAATAATTGTTTGGCAAAACTGGTGTTAGTTTGTATGTACCACTGTCTACAGGCAAATCAAAGTTGCCCAATATGTCTGCAATAGCATAACCACTATCTGTTGCACTTTTAATTTTAACTTTAAGATTTGAATACAAAGCATCTTGCTGAGTACAGCCATTGTTATTCAAATCTAATCTGACATTTCCGTTGAGTTTAAAGTAATTTGAAGTTGAATCTGAATTACAAAATAAATAAACCATAACATGATTATATTCCATGTTGATCAATAGTTGGTTTAATGCATCATAATCAGAAAAATCAGTGCAAATTTCTCTAAGCATTGGATTATTAAAAAATGATAAATTGTTATTTAAGATTTGAGTTGAATTATTTTTTCCGTTTTTTAGAAACATAGTGGTTAGTAAATTATTAGAGCAGTGTAATTGCTCTAATCTTTTTAACTTTCTTACATCTAATGATACAATTTTGTTATTGTTGCAGGTAATGCCTGTTAAATTCTGGCAATCACTCACATCTAACGAGCTGATTAAATTATAACCACATTGCAAATCATTTAAATTCATTAAGCCATTAATGTTTAAATCCGTGATACGGTTACCTCTGCAATTTAAAATCTGCAGATTATTAAAGCCGCTTAAGTTCAGCGATGTTATGCTATTATCATAACAACTGAGTGTTTTTAAACTTGTTTTTTCTAGTAAATTTAAATTCGGAATTCGATTAACACCACAAAATAATTCATCCAGTTTTGTCAGGTTATTTAGATTTAAAAAAGCTATAGAGTTTCTTACACAATCTAAATATTTTAAATTCACAAGCGCACTTAAATCCAGGCTGTCAATGTAATTATCTGCACATGTTAAATATCTTAAGTTGGTAAAATATTCAATACCGGATAATGAAAAAATATTGTGTGTTGTAGTAGTTAATTTATAAACATTTAACGCTTCATTTTGTTGAATTTCTCCGTCATTGTTTAAATCAATTTTTATATACCTGTTCAATGAGTCAATTGCGATTGTATTAGTTGCAGCGGCAAGTAATAAGCAATTCTTAAAATTATTATCCTCAAAAGATATGGTTTGTGCACAGCTAGTAAAGGATAAATAAAATAAAAAAATAATGATGGATATAATTTTTTTCACAGGCAGTATAAATTTATTTTATGATCATCACCTTCTGCATCCAGTTGTCTTTTCCCGAAGTAATATTGATCAGGTAAATACCATCAGATAAATTGCTTTCATCTACGGTAA